>JAJRWX010000024.1 GCA_024276605.1 Planctomycetota bacterium
ATCTTCAAGCCGCTTACGCACCTTATTCACCGCATCCCTACGGCGTGCGGGGCTTAGAAGTTTCCCTCTGCCACTTCTTGAAGAATCTGCTTGTCGAGCGTCAAGTCCGCGACAGCTTTTTTTAGCCGACGGTTTTCGATTTCCAGTTCTTTCAGACGCTTAGCCTGGTTGGCCTTCATGCCACCGTATTGATTCCGCCAGCGATGGAATGTCGATTCGCACACCGCTAAAGCTTGACATACCGCCGCGATTTCCTTGCCTTCCGACAACATCCGGTCCGCGTCCCGAAGCTTGCGAATAATCTGCTCAGGACTGTGCCGCTTACATTTCATTTCCAAGTCCTCCCTGCCCGATCAACGGGCGGCTAGGACTCTCATAGCAACTGGATCAGGTTTTGGGTAGCAAGTCACCGTCGCATCCAGAAGCGATGCGAACGAGACGCGGCCTATCGCGTGATCGTGGGCGATGATGTTCCGGACTTCCGGACGATCAGCGATTTCCGCAAGCTGCATTTGGCCGAGTTGCAGGGGTTGTTCGTCGAGGTGCTGAAGCTGTGTGCTGCGGCTGGGTTGGTGAAGGTGGGTTTGGTTTCACTGGATGGTGCGAAGGTCAAAGCCAACGCCTCGCGTCACAAAGCCATGAGCTACGAGTACATGCAGAAGGAAGAGCAACGTCTGCACAAAGAGATCGCCGTGCTTTTGGCCAAGGCGAAGTCGGCTGACGAGGCAGAAGACGCTTTGCACGGCAGGGACAAGCGGGGGGATGAACTTCCGGCCGAGTTGTCGCGTCGGGAGACTCGATTGGCCAGGATTCAAGAAGCGAAGAAAGCCCTTGAAACGCAAGCTTTGGAAGCGGCCCAGGCCGAAGAAGCGCGTCGCGATGCCAAAGATGAGGAGCGTCGTCAGTCCGGTGAAGCGGTGCGTAAGCGCAAGCCGGTGGACACGGCTCCCAAGCCCAAAGCTCAATACAATTTCACGGACCCCGAGTCGAAGATCATGAAGGTGAGCAACAAGGGGTTCGATCAATGCGGCAATGCGCAGGCGGTGGCCAATGAAGAACAAATCATCATCGCCGCAGATGTAACGCCGCAAGCCAATGACAAACGGCAGGTGGTTCCGATGGTCGAGCAGTCGCAGGAGAATCTTCAAGCGGTGGGCGTGGAGGAGAAGATCGGCGCGTTCGATGCTGACGCCGGTTACTTCAGCGAAGAGAACGTGGCGTATCTTGAAGATCAAGAGATGGATCCGCACATCGCCACGGAACGGTTGAAACACAACGAGAAGATTCCCCTTGTGCCAAAGGGTCGCCCACCCAAAGATTTGACGGCCAAGCAACGCATGGCCCGCAAACTGCGTACGAAGAAGGGTCGTGAAACGTATGCCAAACGGAAAGGGATGATCGAGCCGGTCTTTGGCCAGATCAAGCAGGCTCGCGGTTTTCGGCAGTTCCTGATGCGCGGGATGGAGAACATGCGCGGCGAGTGGAGCTTGGTTTGCATGACGCACAATTTGTTGAAGCTGTTTCGCAGTCAGCAGATCGTAGCTGCCTGAGGAACCGGCAGGGGAATCGTCGCCGGTCGGAGGAGTCGGTATGCCCGCTCGGCCATGATCAGCGGGCCAGACGTGACGCTGCCGATCTGACGAATTCCGGTTTCCGAAGACGCCGCGCCGCAGATCAGCCCATCTCCCAACTGCAGCCCCATCGGTTCAATCCGTTTCTCAGACAGACTCCTAGCCTTTACGCCGCTGGCGTATTTGCGATTGGTTGATGCGCGGCGTAGTCGATTGTCGCTATGGCTGCTTCAGCTGTTTTGTCGTACATCGTGTAATAGAGGTCAAGAATGTCACTGCTCTTGTGGCCCATCCACTCGAGCGCGTACTTGTAACTGATGTTGTTGCGAGCACACATCGATGCGAACGCATGCCGGAACGTATGCAGTTTATATTGATCGGGGTTGGCAAATTCGCATCGCCGACACGAACGTTTCAGCGATCTCAGCAGCCGACGTTCGTCGATCGGCCCACCTCCATCGGGGTGTTTGCCCGACGACCGGGCAGTGAACACCCGGTCGAATGTTCTGGGTGCCGTATCGAGCAATGTGCGTAGCTCAGGATGAATGGGGATATGGCGGAATCGCCGACTCTTTGTTGTTCCTGATGAACCGCCACGGCGAACGGAAATGAAGCCATGTTGGCCGCGATCGAAAAGAACTGCGCTCCAATGAAGTTCCCGACATTCACCGAACCGTAAGCCCACGTACGCCATCGTCGCGAAAATGATTCGTTCACGCGGATCGGCATTATTAAGAAGTATCGCAACTTGTTGTGGAGTAAAACAGGGCTGCTCATTGGCTTCAGGTTTTTGAAGGCCTATGCCATCGAACGGGTTAGCTCCGATCCGTCGCATACGATGCGCCCACTTGAACAATTGCTTGACGATGATTAACCGATCATACCGCGTCTTCTCGGAAAGGCTATCGTTGATCATCGCACGATTGAACGCCCAGAAACTGCGATCGTCTAGCGATGATGCGTAGCGATGGTTGCTCTTATTGGCCCACTCCTCGAATTCGCCGAGTACGTATACATACTTTTCGATGGTTTTTTTTGCCCTCTCGCGATCACGCAGTGTCTGCATGTACTCTTGGCGTAGCGTCGTGATGTCCACGCGACGGTTCGGCTTGCTGAGTGACCCGTTGTCGATGCGCTGCACGATGGCGTGAGCTTGTTTGACTGCGGCTGCTTTGTTAGTAGTTCCAAGAGATTCGTAGCGCCGCCGCGCTTCCAAACAATACTCGGCGTACCAGGTTTTGGTGACACATACTTTACCGTTACGTTGGTGGTGATATGTCCGATGACCGATGTAGATCGTCGGCTCCGTCCCTTCGACTGCATGACGCCCGACAAGCTTCATTTACTTCAGCAATTCCTTGACGTACTTGTCACGCCAAAACAGCAAGGGTTTGCCGCGTTTGACACTTTCCTTGAAATGCCCCTCACTGACTTTGCGTTTGAGGGTGGAGGGCGCGAGGTGTGCCAACTTCGCGGCTTCGTTTAAGCTCATCACAGGCGGAAATTCCGTGCCGACGTTTTCGAACGCTTTGCGGATATCCGATAACGGGACATCCGCAAACGGTTGGATCGGCGATTCGCGTTTAGCAAGCAAATATGCCAACCAGGCGGGCCTCTTTGGTTTGTCATCTTCGGGCTTATATTTCAGTTTCATTTCGCTTTTCCTCCTCACGCCGCCTGACTTCGTCCATCACTTCGGCAATGAACGGATCAACTTCAGCCTCATTTTGTTCTGTTTCCGGTCGCGTTGTGGCCCTCTGATAGGTGAGTTCGAGAGACACCTCGATATGAAACGGTTCATGCGTCCCATCGGGGATCACGCTTTTGACCGTGTCGCTGGCAATGAAAATGCCTAGCGCCTCCGGTCGTTCATCGCCACGACCGGCCTTTTCAGCGCAGCGGTCCACGACAGTCCGAAATAATTCGATGGCCTCGCTCTCGCATCCTGGCTTGACCGGAAACACGCGACCTTCTACCGGCTCATCAATAGCCTTGACGTAATAAGAATGAATTTCAATCATGCTGGGGCTCCTCTGTTTGGCGTCTTGCAGTTTGCATTCTAATCCGACCGACCATATTCTTACGGCGGCCTCGTGTGCGGCCACGTGGCCGCATGCACGATAACAATACGTATTTACATGGTATAATACACCTAATATAGGTATGTTGTCAAGTCCCAAGATAAGTTAGGACGAGTCGGCAGATGGACGGAGGTTTAGGTGTGGCTGCTAACGATGCCTTGGAAAGGTGGTCTGACGACCTCAAGAAGGTCCGCCGAATCCTCCTGCGTACGATGAGATCATCTGAGAAATATCGGAAACCCTTGACCGAAGCGCTGGAATTACTTGAAAACCTCGACGATCAGGTCCACATGCTCACCGATGCAATTCAGCCCAAGCGGCGGAAGACGGTTCAGGCCCTGGGTCGATATCAGCCCAAGCGATATACGATCGAAAAACGCCGGCGCGGCGTTTATCTCTGCGAATACCGTGTCGGCGGGCGGGCGCAACCGTTTTGTTGTCCACACGGTGACTATGACCTTATCGCCGAAACATTGTCGGACTTGGACGACTGGACCCAGTTCGATGACGTGAAGAGCCTTGTCGCTCAACGTGTCGGCCATGCACAACCCGATTACCTCATTCGCCTTTGCTTGCGCTTCTGGCAGGCGACTGATCCGCCGATTGTCGAAAAGGACCGTACTTTCTACCGCGTCTGCGTTCGCGGAAGCTTTAGACCTGCTGCAAAGCGCGCATGGCGTGAGCTTGAGGCGTCAGGTAGCGAGTAAGCGAATTGGGACAGTATTGGGACAGTAGCCCATAAATGCCTGAAAGCCCTGAGCGCAAGTGGTTGCGAATCAAGGCCTTACAATCGATCGTCGAAAAATATCGGAGAGGGGGGGATTCGAACCCCCGGTGCCGGGGTTACCCAGCACGACGGTTTAGCAAACCGTTGGTATCAGCCACTCACCCACCTCTCCTAAATCCTTGTGGCATAAGAATTTATGGCGAAAGTCAAAGCCTAACGTAAACGGCCCTGCCTATGTTCTCGCCTAAACTCGACTTCCTTATACCGCGTTTACGCTACTTCTAAACCACTCGTAGCGGAACGATCGCAAATATGATCAATGTCATCGAGCTTACAAACGGATCACTCCAGCTAGCATAACGCAAAAAGCGAGGACCGTGAAATCCAGGGGCTGACCTTTCTAGAAGTCAACCGGCGGTATTATAGCAGCGACCTCCGGACCCGCAAACGAGTCTACCACAGGGCGGATTGTTCGCCGGAAAGGGCTATAGTCAACCTTGAGGATGCCGCTTTGTGGTTCATGCCGGTAACTCTGAATCATTGCTTGGTCACACCTAAAGTTTAGGGGTTCGCGAAGTCCGCTCCCTCACGGTCGCGGCTCTGATCGGACTAACGCAACCCTAAGATTGAGTTGTGACCATGCTCTAGTTTGTTACGAGGATGAAGGTGCTTGTGTACTTCCATAGGCACGAAAGGTCAGGCCGGAGTCCCTCTGGGGAAGGGATATTGCCGTTATTGTGGCACTTTTTATATGATGGTCCAGTCGTATGGTTTGGGTGAATAGCATACGTCGATGTTACGCAATACGATACTCTATGGCTCAGACAAGTTGAGTATGGTTCGGCGTGAGAAATTTGGACCTGGTATGCATGAACTATTCACTGGGATTGATGTATGTATAATCACCATATGCGTTACGAAGGAACAATATATCGACCGCCCAGCGAAGCCAACTCGTTTCTACTCCAGGCTACGATTGGTTGCTCGTGGAATCACTGCACTTATTGCGCGATGTATCGAGACAAAAAATTCCAGGTACGACCTTTACCTGAAATACTGGAGGATATCGCCAAGACCGGTAGCACCATAGGAGATCACGTGCGCAAGGTATTCGTCATGGATGGCGATGCCCTGGTGATGGACCTCGACCATTGGGAGCCGATTCTACAGGCGATCAATACTGCGTTTCCAAAACTGCGTCGGGTAAGCTGTTATGCAACAGCCTTGAATCTGTTAGCCAAAGCCCAACATGAGTTGAACCGCTTGCACCATCTAGGGCTAAAGATGCTCTACATAGGCCCGGAGTCCGGCGACGACATGACGCTGAAACGAATCGCCAAGGGAGCCACGTCGGCCCAGCATGTCGAGGCCGCAGCCAAGGCGCGCATGGCAGGTATGAAACAGTCGCTGATCTTCCTACTCGGCGCAGGGGGGATTGAGCGTAGCATCGAACATGCTACAGCTTCCGCCGAACTTGCCACCGCAATGGACCCTGAATACCTGTCTACTTTGACGCTGATGCTCATTCCCTCCACCCCGATACACAAACTTGCCGAGAGGAAACACTTCCAAGTGCCGAGTATCGAAGGGGTTCTGCGTGAACTGCGTATTATTGTCGCCGAGGTCAATCCCACCGACGCTATATTCCGCGCCAATCATGCGTCGAACTACCTTCCGATTGGCGGTCGACTCCCGCGA
>JAJRWX010000025.1 GCA_024276605.1 Planctomycetota bacterium
GGCACTAGCGCGGGCGCTTGGCGTTTCGCGGATGACTGTGAGCAAGTGGAAAAGACATCCCTATTGGCGATGGCCTAAACCGCCATACCCGATTGATGCTATTGCCCGATGGCGTGCCGATTGGTTTTCGTATGACAATGCGGCGGTATGGCGAGAACTATATCGGTATTGATGGTTCACCGGACCAGCTACAATTCAACAGTGCCACCACGTTGACACGACTTACATCGTCAAAAAAGGTACCAATGGTACGTTTTGGGGTAACATCACCGGGGATTTGTGCAAAGCTTGCAATTTGAAACCGCTCTGGTAGACTCTAAACAACGATTACGGCCAGTGCCAAGTACATGGCACTAGATTACGGAACCGAAGGTTGCAGGTTCGAGTCCCGCGCGGTGTAGTTGACATAAACGCTGAATCCATAACGACTTATGGATACCCGCCAACGCGGCGGGGCGGCCACTACCAAGGTGGCATACGTATACCGTGTACGTTTCCCTTCAGGCAAGTCCACTCTATGTCCTAAGCTACTGCGCAGGAACCAGGACATCTACACACGCAGATAGAATGTTTGCCGACTACCGAGTTCCATACGATGAGGCCCAGTACGGCTAAAACCACTCATGGCCGAAATCTCGGTGGTCCAATCTGGATATGATTATCGGTTGTCCGGATATGGGGCATAGGGATAATTATTTGAATAAAAGAGTTTGCCGATTAATCGACCGTATTGTATCGTTCACCGTGGTTAAATCAGTTGTGCTGATAGAGTGCAAATCTATTGTTTCGAAGTCAAAACGGAGACTACTATGAAATTGTTCATCGGTCCGATAGCATTTTTGTTCGTCTTATCGCTAACAGGCTGCGGCCCTGTAGCCGGTCAGTTAGGCTCTTCAGATACGCGCCTACCAGTCACGCAGATTAACGGTAAGGTCGTACTCAGCGCCAATGGTAGTACGGCCCAGTCACAAGGAAACACGGATGGTCAGCTTGGGCAGATATATGCCACTGTGGCGATCACTGACGATGGCGAGAAGATTGTGACGGTTGTTGCCGGGGATGGGGAGTTTACGTTTGAGATATCCACAGGCGACCAGTTTATGCTTTACCTGCTAGTCGACGCCGATGGCGATGGGGAAGCGGAGACGTTTGCCGGTGCCTGCGACATTCAAAACCCTGATGATATCGACCTGATCGGCACGAACGGCGGCGTGGTTGATTTGGGCGAGCTTGTCGTTCCCGATGATCCGGAGACCAGTGTCATTGATCTGGACGATAGCCTCGCTTTGATCGACACGGATGACGACGGGATTAGCGATGCGGATGACAGCGACGATGATAACGACGGTGATCTTGACGAGGACGAGCGAGATGAGCTGAACTCGGATGATGATAACCTGCCCAATGACATCGACGACGATGACGACAATGATGGCGAAAGCGATGACGTTGACGATGATGACGACGGCGACGGTATCTCCGACTACGATGAATGGGATACCGACGGCGACGGGATTTCGGATGTAGATGATATCGACGACGACAACGACGGCCTTCATGATAGCGAGGATGGCGACGACGACGGTGATGGGATTGACGACGACTCTGAGCTAGACTCTGATGGCGACGGCATTCCTGACACGGCTGACTCTGATGACGACAACGACGGTGTTCGTGATGAAGATGATGACGATAATGACGGCGATGGAATCAACGACGAAGATGAAGCCGACGTTGACAACGATGGCACGCCTGATGACATCGACAATGACGACGACGGTGATGGCATCCTGGATGACATTGACGATGATGATAATGGTGACGGCATCTTGGATATAGACGAAACCGACGATGATGATGCGGTAGATGGCAGTGGTGATGATGTACCAGCCGTGGAATGATTGCGGTACGATGCTCATGGCGCTTTCAATACCGGGCCAAATCCAGGTACGGTGATCAAACGAAAAGACTTGGCTTGCATCAAACTGCGACTTAATGAAGCTGAGAAACAGCACGGCTTGAGTACCTCAAGAAACGTGACATGGAAGGTGGTATGGATTCCGATGTACATTGGAATCCATGCCACCTACTTGTTTAGAGCAAGCTCTATTTAACTGTAGCGTCCCGTCGCACGTTTTTCATGGAGGTTTTCGATGTTTCCATGCTACACTTGACTGTTAAACGCTATAGGTTTTCGTTGCCGGCGTATATACACGTTCGCCACCAGCTCAAACTCGGCCTTGTATATGTATTTCATTGTTTACAAGCACTACGATCAATCAGTATTTTTGGAGGATGTCTCAAGCTGTGCCAGCCTCGTTTGCCACTGGGCGGCTTTTTCGTCGTAGTCTTGGCTTGGTTCGCTGGTGTGCCAGGCATCATAGAGTTGGATGATCCGATCGATGGATTCCTTTTTTTGTGTAGTGAGTGACTGGGGATTGTCGCTAAGTTGTTTGTGCAGTGCCAACAGCAACGGCTCGGCTTGCGCATAGCTTTGTTGTTCTACAAGATATCCGGATAGATTAGTCTCAAGTGCAGTGCGAAGTGTCGATGCGCCGGGTTGCAGGAGCGACACCGCGGTTTGTTCTGTTTTAACGGCTGCATCGATGTCGCCGGTCATTTGCTGGGCCAGCGCCCATGTATCCAGGATATTAGGATCCTTACCGTTGGATAGTTCGACTGCCTTTTGTACCGCATACAATGCTGCATCCGGATCGCGCAGGTCCGCCGGCTCGATCGTAAGCAAATCCCACGCATACGCGTTGTGATTGCTTGCATTTGCATCCGGCCTTGCCGAAAGTTTTCGGCTCTTATCAAGAAGCTCAGCGGCAAATGGCCGGACTTCCTCGAACTTGCCTTGGACTTTCAGTACGTCAACAAGGTTACGCAGGCTCTGGGCTATGTTTGGATGCGCTGCGCCGAGGCGCTTGCGTTTGATGCCCAGCGCCTGGCGATAGAATTGTTCCGCCTCGGCGTACTTATGCTGGAATTCAAGTATGACAGCAAGGTTGTTGAGGCTATAGGCCACCACCAGATGTTCTTCTCCGAGGAGTTTGCGCCGCATGGCCAGCGCCTTGCGGAAGAACTTTTCCGCCTCAGCGTACTTGTTTTGATTACTTAGGACTTTGGCAAGGTTGATGAGGCTGTTGGCTACACTGATATGTTCGTCGCCTAAGAGTTTCATCTTCAAATCAAGCACTTGTCGGTGGTATGGTTCCGCCTCGGTGTATTTGTTTTGTTTTTCCAGGGTGTTTGCCAGATTGCCGAGGCTGTTGAGCACATCCGGATGTTCGTCACCAAGGAGCTTTTGCCACAAAGCCAACGCCTCGCGGTGTAGTTTTTCCGCCTCGACGTACTTGCCCTGGCGGTAAAGGTCGTTTGCGAGGTTATTGATGTAGGAGGCTTCGTCAGGGTGTTCATCGCCTGGTAGTTTGCGGTGCATGGCGAGTACCTCGCGGTGGATTTTTTCCGCGTCGGCATATTTACGCTGGAAGAAAAAATCGCTTGCCAGGTTATTGAGGACTTGGGGAACGTCGGGATGCTCATCGCCTAGTAGCTTGCGGTGCATGGCTAATGCCTGGCGGTACAGTTTTTCCGCTTCAGCAAATTTTCGTTGGCGGGAAAGGTCGCTGGCGAGGTTGTTGAGGCTGCTGGCTACGCTGGGGTGCTCATCGCCACAGAGTTTGCGTTGCATGGCCAGTACTTCGCGGTGTAATTTTTCCGCTTAGGCGTACTTGCGCTGCCGGTAAAGGTCACTGGCGAGGTTGCTGAGGCTTGTTGCGACGATCGGGCTTTCGTCGCCAAGTAGCTTGCGCCCCATAGTTATCGCCTGGCGGCGGAGCTTATCCCCCTCGGCGTACTTGCCCTGTTCATTAAGAACCCCGGCGAGGTTATGCAGGTTTTCGAACACGTCGGCGTGCTCTTCGCCAAGGAGCTTTCGGCTCATGGCCAACGCCTGGCGGAACAGTTTTTCCGCCTCGGCGTATTTACCCTGTTTCTGAAGGACTTCAGCAAGGTTATGGAGGTTGTTGGCTACGTCGGGGTGCTCGTCACCATGAACTTGTCTGCTAATGCGCAGTGCTTGCTCTGCGAGTGGTAGTGAGATGTGGTAAAGGCCCAACGAGGTGTAGACACTGCTGATTGTTTGAAACAGCGTCGCCTGAATCAACGGCTGGTCGGACAGCTCTTTGCCAATCCGTTCGGCGCCTCGGTCCATGATCTCGCGGGCGGTGATCGTGTTACCCCTCGCCTCGCTCGGATCGGATACTTTGAACAGGTCAATCATAAAGTGTTGCACCTGTTTGGCCGTCTCCGCTTCGCGCTGTGCGTTATCGCGTTCTATAATGGTTTCGGCACGGGCAGTTTCCGCTTCAATACGGGCTTCTTCTGCCTTGATGTACAAATGCACGGTCATGGCCAGCCCTGCTGTGAGTGCGACCAATACGGCAGAGACAGCCGTAACCGGGCCTTTGTTGCGACGGATGAACTTCTTGAATCGATAACCCGAACTTGGCGGACTGGCGAGGACCGGTTCGTGGTGTAGGTGTCGGCGTAGGTCATCTGCAAATTCGGTGGCTGTGGCATAGCGTCGGGTTCTATCTTTTTCCAGGGCTTTGATGGTGATCCAATCGAGGTCGCCGCGGAGGTGTTTTGTCAGCGTGTCAGGGTTCGTGTGCCGGTTGTGGGCTATGGTAGCAGAGTCGGCGACTAGTTCGTCGCCAATACTGCTCAGCTTGGTACTCGGCTTTTGAGGTTCCTGCTCTCGAATCACCCGCCGAATCTCTTCCCAACCGGCTTGCATAAGTGTTTTGGCGTCAAAGGGCGTCACGCCGGTGAGTAATTGATACAGTACCACGCCGAGTGAATAGATGTCACTTCGTGTGTCGATGTCCTGGGCCGACATCTCCGCCTGTTCCGGACTCATATAGGCCGGTGTGCCAATGAGTTGGCCTTGCAGGGTGTAGATGGTTTTCTCAGAAAGTTTTTGTTCGATGGCTTTAGCGACACCAAAGTCAATCACTTTGATGATGGATGTGTTGTTACGATATTCCACGAGAATGTTGCTGGGTTTGATGTCTCGGTGAATGATTCCTTTTTGATGCGCATGCTGGACGGCTTCACATACGTTGATGAATAGGCTTAGCCTATCCACGATGTTGAGCTTGTGCAGATCGCAATGCTCAGTAATCGGAACGCCGGTGACGAGTTCCATCACAAAATAGGGCCGACCCTGCTCCGTAGTTCCCGCATCGAAGACTTTGGCCACGTTTGGATGATTCATCATGGCCAGTGCTTGTCGCTCCGCCTCGAATCGTGCGATGACAGCTTTGGAATCCATCCCCGGTTTGATGACCTTTAGTGCGACTCTTCGTTTGACAGGTTTCGTTTGCTGAGCCAGATACACTACACCAAAGCCGCCCTCGCCGAGTATGTCGATGAGTTTATAATTGGATATTTTTGGTAGTGCCTGTGCAGGTTGCGGTGCGGTTGTTTGCGTCGGAATATTCAACGGTTGTGTGTCATCCGGCTTGGTCATAACCATGCTCCGAACAGATGTGTGCCATAGGTATTCTAATCATAGAGACGGTTGCATACAAACGGACTAGACATACAAAACCTAACGCCTAGCGACGAAACGATCAAAGTTGACACGGGCTGTCAGATAATCGTCGCGCATAGGCTCGTCATTACAAAGGTCAGTGGAGAGATACTTCTTATTCGAATCTGGAAGAACCGTTACAATGGTAGCATCCGATCCGTATCGTTCGCTCAGTTGTATGGCACCGATGATGTTTGCACCGGAGGAGATGCCCACGGCCAATCCCAACTCAGTGCAAAGTTTTTGCGCCATAAGAATAGCATCGCCATCCCAGACATCGACAACCTCATCAAGTTCATCGAGGTTGATGATGGACGGAATGAATTCGTCAGAAACTCCCTGAATGCGATGCTTGCCCATTTTGCAGCCAGTGCGAAGCGTCGGCGAGTTGGCTGGTTCGAGCGGATGAACATGCACCGATCTCCCCGCGCGACGTAGGTGCTCACCTACACCCATCACCGTCCCTCCTGTACCAACGCCAGCCACAAAAACGTTTGCGGCCTGACCGAACATGGCCAGTTGTCGCTCGATTTCCGGTCCAGTAGTCAGGCAATGGGCCTCGACGTTTGCCGGATGGGCAAACTGTCGTGGAAGAAAAACGTGGTCATGCTCCTTGGCGTATTGCTCAACCAACTCGATTGCACCGACGAATCCCCCTTGCTCACGAGACACGGGAATGACAGAGGCCCCGAAGTTGCGAATCAACTGAACGCGCTCGCGGCTCATCCAGTCAGGCATGAAGATACGGACAGGATGTCCCAGTGCCCTACCGATGGCAGCGAATGAAATACCAGTATTGCCGCTGGAGGTTTCGGCAATTGTGTCGCCGAGTTTGAGTGCGTTAGAGTTGTAAGCGCGGCGCATAATGTGTGCGGCCATGCGGTCCTTAATACTTTCGGTCATGTTCATCAGTTCGTATTTGGCGAAGATATGACCGGGCCTGCCATCCAAGCGGAAACGAATCTCAAGAAGGGGGGTATTGCCGATCAGTGCCTGTAGCGCGTCAACACATGAGTTGTTACCTGTCGATGCGGCAATCTGCGTCATAATTCTATCCCTCATGACAAAATGTGGTACGCGGTGCGCTTGGCGCCACACGTAAGGATTTTCTGAAAGGGTAGTACTTCAACGTGGTCAATGCTGGTCATCCAGCGAATCGAAAGTCATGATGGAGCCTAGAAGTCGACATGACCTGTCCATCGTACATGAGTCCGTCCATGTAGCCGCACATGCTATTCGATTTAGGTGCTAAACAACTTTACCACTGTGAACCGCTTACCCTAATTATTGTAAGTATGCGCTTCGTGAAACGATTAGGCAACTACATGTATTTTTCACAGATTTACGGGCAATTGGGGACGCAGGTTCCGGTCAGGCAATCCGTTACGCCAAAGCCAAAATCACCCCCGGCAAAAGCGATGGCCGCCCGTAAGATGTCCGCACTGGCGATAATGCCATTTGGTGACTTGCCGTCATTATCCACGCGCGATAGGTGCGGTGCTGAGGTGAGCAACTGAAACTTCTGTAACACAGCGACAATATCGGTGGTGGTGACCAATCCGTCCGGTGCCGTCCATACCCCAGCGACTAACGTGCCTACGATATCACCGAATTGTCGACTCGCACTGATTTGGGGTGCTGTAGTAAGAATCGATAGTGATGACGAGAAAGTGACATTGTCCAATGTGGTTTCGACCAAATATTCATTACCTGGGACAACCTCACAGCCACGAACGTGGATCACCGAATCCGTCCAGTCACAAAACTCGGCGTTCTGTACCAATGTGCTAAGCTTGCCATCTATACCTGCGTCTTGCAACGTGCAACTCACATACCAAGGTGTGGCCGCACCTAAGCGGGTTACGCGCAGTGCCGAAAACCGTCCTGTATTGGTACTGGGATCAAAGGATAAGTAACGATCTTTAGTTACATCAAATGGCGCGGGAGCGGGCAAAGGAGCATTCAGTTGATCAAAGCAATCAAATGATGTGCTACCCAACGATAACTCTGACAGAGTAGGTGGAGGTCGGGAGAACACGCC
Source organism: Planctomycetota bacterium (assembly GCA_024276605.1). Taxonomy (GTDB): domain Bacteria; phylum Planctomycetota; class Phycisphaerae; order UBA1845; family UBA1845; genus JAJRPG01. The sequence goes on from JAJRWX010000025.1 coordinate 7,641, forward strand.
GATACCACCAATGCCAAGCGTGCTTGTCATGGATGATGGTACGTTGACGAGCGTTGTCATCTCTACGTAACCAACGCGAACCCAGGACGGCTCTAATCCCTGCGGGCTGAAGTTGGATCCACCAAAATTTGTAATCACACCACTACCGTTATCAAAGGTGCCTTCATTGAGTTCTGGAAAACCAGAAGTATGAACTAGAGAAGAGGCTTGAAAAACACTGGGATCAAAGGATAAGTCGGTATATATACCCGTGACGCCGGTATTGATAGCGCCTAGGTCACTGGTCCAAAGTTCGACCACGAAAGTGGAAGGGACATTGTTCGGTTCACAAATGCGTCCTGGCAATGAGCCGGGTTGATCAGACACTTCGAGTGTGTTTGGTGAGGTAAATGGAATCAGTCTTAACGCCACATCCGTAAAACTTTGTTTGGCTGTCCATACCAAGGCATTGGTCAGCATTTGATCGCCGTCGGATGCGGCATCCCAATAGAGCGTACTCACATCACTAGAAGGGGGATAAAATCCCAAGTCAACGCGCCGCCCGGGAAGGTCTTCTCGATAAGCCATAAGCGGTGCACCATCATCCCATTGGGCTACCATTGTCCCACCGCCGGATAGCATCTGCGTAGTCGGCCGCGCACTCAGTAATCCACCGTCGAACGATGAAACACCATTGACCAGCACATGCGTAGGATCGTTGATGGTTCCTAAGCTAGCCGGGCCTGCCATGCTTTCTAGTTTAGGAACAATCACCTCATAACCGTCCGTTTCCCATCGGCCCGCAATAAATCTACCGGCTATACTGCTGGTGTTGGCAAACACTGCGACAACCACACCACCACCGCTGTCAACATAATCAGCTAAATTATCACCGAGCGCAACAGCATCCAAGAAGTCCAGATTACTCCAAACGAGTATGGCATCGTATAATTGCAAAGTAGGTAGCGTAGGTGTTACCAATCCAGCGTGGATAATGTCCACGCTACTAAACAGACCAGTCGCTGACAATTTGTCTCTTACGTCGGTAAATAGTGCATCTGAAACATTCGCAGAGGCCGAGGCTACGATGGCGATATTTGACCCACCCATGACGGCTAATTGATTGGATAAAAAGTTATCACGCAATCCATCCGGTTCCCCAGCCTGCGATACTTGCACGATCACCGCGCAGCATGTGAGCATGGTCAGCCAAGCGTTCGTAGTCGTGTATCTATTCTTGCTTCTCATATCCCTCAAATTCACTTTCACACTAACGACGTGACCTTGTTTGTTTTATTGTCGGCGTGGATAAGCGCGCAGCCGAGTTGCTGATGACGCCTAATTCATCCAGTACGGGTGGTGGCTGTTCGGCTGATGTTTTGAAGATGACATTATCAATCACCGACTGATCGACCAGCAACCTCTTTCTTAATACTTCGCTATATACCGCCCGATAGTCGATGGTGGTTCGTATGGCATCACTGTCGATGGTTAAGGCGGGATCAAGCCCTGCCCACCCATCCGCACCACCTAGCGTTTGCTTGGCATAGACGCCACCGTTGATACTTCCACCCATCAGCATCATCAGCCCGCCATTACCATGATCCGTTCCGCCGTCAGCATTTTCGTTAATCTGCCGACCAAATTCTCCCTGGCAGACCAATGTGATTCGATGCCAATCATCTTGCAGGTCGACACGAAACGCAGCTAAATTTTGACTAATGTCCTTCAAGCGGTCGTACATACCGCCTCCTTTGAAGGTGCCGATCGTCGCATGGTTATCCCAACCGGTGCGGTCGGTATACACGACTTCCACATTGACGCCACCTCTAATAAGTGCCGCAGCATTTAACAAACGCTGACCAAATGATGAATTTGTATATCGCGCATCAGGATGGGGAGAGATAGGCACCTGTTGCAGCAAATCGATAATTTCAAATGCGTTTAATACGCCGCTTTTGAGTGGATCCTGACTTTGGGCGGCATATCTGGTTGACAAAATATCACTACGCTGTTGGGCCGTTGCCGGATTACCTGGCAATACAACTTCGCTGAGCGCCTGAAAAGCTAACGTTTTCTCTGCAAAAGCAAGCATTTTGGGGACTAAACGATTGGAAGAAAAAGCGGCACCGCGTAGCGGACTACCCAAGCTTGGGGCAATGTTCAAATATCTCGCCAGCCAACCCGTAATGTCTGTTTGTGGTTGATTGGGTGTACCAAATTCTATCAAGGCCTCGGCTGAAAAATGCGAGCGATTGGTATCCGGTGAGCCGGCAGCGGGAATAAACGCAACTTCTCCCGCCTGATAAAATTCAAAAATGGTATTCCGATCTTCCACACCCAGATATTCTCGATCATGATAGGCTTTGTTGATGCCAAATGCATCACTACCCACATTACCCAAATGTAAACATCGTTGTGCGCTCAGGTCCGGATCATTGTCATCGGGTGGACTAATGCCGATGGTTGGTCGAAGACCATCTGCGAAAAATTCCGCCCCTGAATTGTACGGCGCGGCATATAGCCAAGGATCGCTATAGGGTATTAATTGAGAAAGCAAATCCGGACCACCACGCCAAAAACAGGACACGAGAATGTCCGGCTGAGCACCCTGTTGACCAACAGCTTTCGAAAGCGAAATACCCGGAAGCACATGAGAAGCAGCTACGACGCCGGCGGCTGCGGCTGCAGATCGGCCCATGAATGCGCGACGCGTGATTTCACGGTATTCGTTGCAGGCAAAATGATCGTCACGATATCCGTCATTGCGATCGAGTTGAGCTATGTATTGTGGTTTGTCCATGTTTTAACAATAACTCCAAATGTTCATCCAATGTCCACTACGTAATCGATAATCCGCTTACTCTATCAAATGAATTGATAGGTAGGTAAACTCATAGCTAAACCGAGTGCTTCCTTTAGTCTGGATTCCGAGGCCGTACCAAATCCAATAAAATCTTGCACGGCTTCAACTTCTTTTTGTGTCATACGTCCGCCCGTCAACAATTCGTTCAAGCCCTGTGCCTGTGTACCCCCCGTTGTGGCATTTACTTGTGATAGCAAATTGGTCACACTATAGCTGACAACATCCGTAATGCCGTTGTTGGACAATGCATCAACATACGCCCAGCGCGGTATGGCACTTCCCTCCGACCATGTCTTCGTGTCAAACGGACCGTTGGGCGGTCCCCAGAAATTAGGATGCATACCCATACTGTCCATAAAGAAACTCAAAATCGATAAGAATCCTGGATTGGATACAAACAAATCGGCATTGATCGCGCGCAAGGAAGAAGATGTTAAGTCAAGTGGGCGTCTGAACTTGGGCGACGACGCATTGGTTAGCACATCGCGCTGTAAGATGACGGATAGCATAGCACGAATATCGCCAATGGGATTACTATTTAGGTAAGTCCATTTTACCATTTGTACAATATCTTCAGGTGGATCGTACGCATAATTTATTCCACCAAGGAAATGTCGGCAAAGCTTTCGAGAGATGTAGTCGGCTGTATTGGGATGCTCAGTTAAAATGGTGATGGCTTGTATGCCTTCATTGATCCCGGATGCGCCGCTTTGCCCTTGAATAAAATTGCCTAACAGCATTTTATTGCCCGTGTCGTGGTTGCCGGAAATAAAACGGAAATCGCCATATTCATACAAACCACCGTTGCACCCTGCCCCGTTCAAACACACCGACCAGCCGGTGAGGATTCGCGCCAGTTCTTCAATGTCCGTTTGCGTATAACCATTATCAACGCCTAACGTATGAAGCTCCATGACTTCGCGTGCGTAGTTTTCATTGGGGGCCGACGCGACGTTGGTGTTGTTGTTCAGATAATACAACATGGCTGAGCCTTGTGCCGAGGCTTGAATGAGATCGGGAAAGGTGCCCATCGCGTTAGCAAGTACCTTATCTCGCAGGAATGGCCAAAGAATAAATCTTTGGGTTCCTGAGCTATTGATATCAATGTTTAGATGCTGATTCCAAAACTGAAACATTCGGTAATACAACTGCGCTTTGGCATATACATGCCACATAAGCTGAACGGTGGTGGCCTGCCGCAGTGCGATGAAGGACATATTCATCGGATTATAGGCCACGACTATCTCTAATGCTGACATGGGTAGGATGTCATAATCAACAAGCCTGGCCTGTAGCGCCGGATCGTTCGCATCGATGATCGTTTCGAAATTGAGTTGTTCTGCCAAGTAGGCGTCATAACCCAGACTCTCGGCGTACTGATACTCAGACAAGCTAAAGCCGCCCGTTATGCGATCAATCAATAAAACAAGATCAGGGTCATAGCCTGCATCAGCCATTCTCAATGGGGCTGAGGCCTCGGCTTCTTTGGACATGGCATCAGACAATAGCCCCGCTGCACCGCCAATAGCAGGGATTTGGAGAAACTGACGGCGTGAAGAAGCTCCGTTACTAGCGCTTACCTTCGATGGCATCATATTTGACTTCCCAACATTCATATCCTAAACCACTATGCTGCAATAGCTTCAATCTCATACACCTATGTCATTTAACGATCTAATCGCTCCGGCCTTTTGTGATACAAATGCGGTGGTGACAACGAGATATCCGCAGGGTCAATTAACCCTTTGCCCACGCCGGCGATACCATGTTCACGAGGAATAATCGTAAACGTCCCAGGACCAACCAGCATGTCCTTTTTTGCCTTGAGTAGGATGGAACCGAACGACGCTCGGTCATTCACGCCAATACCACTTTCCAAAGTAGCGCCGCCAAACCATTGCACCGATCGCGCCCGCAGGGTACCGGAAGCAAACATGGGGAAATGATCGTCAGTGGTGGCTTGGATGACGTCAACCTGATTCGGATCAAACACGACATCCACAAAAACCGCGGATACGCCTAGTGTCCCTATCGTCTCATCACGAACATAGAGTGAAACCTCAAAGGTCTCATCGACAGCGATAAATGATTTATCCGTTTCCCATGAAATGCGCCATGCGGATGTTGCTAAGCTTGAATTGATTAACTTATCCAGGCCATTGTGGTGTTCCGGTTTCGTAAAAGTGGCCACTTGATGCCTTGTTGAGCCGTCGCCAATCATAGGCGCACCTGTGTCACACCTACGGCATAATGGCAATTCAGACTGGCTGATAGATGGGCACGCCTGCAACCAGCCGGCTGCGAACCAACCAATATCACCGGCATCGACGAAGGCGCTGCAATCGAAATCGCAAGCGCGATTAAACCCGACATCACCCAGGCCGGTTAGCCAACAACCCGCAAAAATGCCGGAATCTCCAGCGTTGATAAACGTATCACCATCAAGATCGTACACGCAGTTTGACTGTATACCGAACGTTTCCGAGTCTATGGAGACATCCGCAGGGTCGATCAAACCGTTATCGATGGTTGACACGCCTGATGAACCAACGTCTACCGAGATTGTCGTATTCACCGGGCAATCCTGCGACTTTAATTCGACGATAGCGACACGCCGCCATTCCGGTGAGATACCCACGCCGGATGCGGTTAGATCGGCTCCACCAAGATTGGATATGATCCCGGCTACGTTATCAATTTGTCCATCGATGTTCGAAGTAAAAGGCGGTCGATGATCTATGTTCGACGCCTGAAACGTTATGGCATCAAAGGTGACATTCACATATACCTCGGCTAAGCCCGAATTCACGACGCCGCTATCCGTCGCCCAAATCTCAAATACAAACGGATCACCCAAGGGGAATATAGTATCTGAAACCGGTGGCGTCATGGATGCGTCACTAAGACTAGCTTGATTGCGAACGACAATGGCTAACTCTACATCAACACCTTCGCACTCGTCGGGAATGCCATTGCCATTGACATCCAAACTGGTACCAGCCGTGATGTCACAACTGTCCGCGATTCGATTATTGTTACAATCCTCGCATTCGTCGGGAATCTGATTGGTGTTGCAGTCTTTCGATGCCGGCCTGAATGTTAAATCAAAAGTAGACACAAACAGGGGCGATGATGGAAAAATTTCAAGGACCACGCCGGTCACGCTATCCAATTCCACAACTGAACTGATCAATGAATGCCCTAGATATAGATGACCGTCAGGACCAAATTCAAGCGGCGTGAAGAAGAATGCCCCCGCACCACCTAGATCAGCTAGCAGTATCCGATCGAATACACCGGTGGTCCCGTTATATACCTGAATATTATTTGCTCCCGTATCGGAAATATACAAATCACCGTCTGGGCCAAAGGTTAGCCCAGCAGGATTGATGAGTGTGCCGCCACTTGTGAATGAACCGATGACATTGCCGGTTGTACCATCGATCTGAATAATGGCGCCGTTGGTAAAATCAGCAACGAACAGATTCCCCGTTGCGTTGAAAGCCATAGAAAGAGTAAACGGAGGTGTCGGCGGGTTGATGTCTGCGAATACCTGAATCGGCGTGCCCGTAACACCGTCAAACGTAGTAATCTGCCCTGTCGAGTTGAGCGCATAAAGATCATCATCAGGCCCAATCAGCAGGTCGACAATCCGGGGAACAATCGTCCCCGTAAAATCACTGATGGCAGCGCCTGTATCACCATCAAAACGCAAGATGGACTGGGATGTAAAATCACTTACCAACAGGTCGCCCGTTGGTGAAAACACAAGGCCGGTAGGATTGTTCAGTCCGCCCCCGTTTGACGGTACATATTCACCTAGAAAGGCATTGGTCACAGCCCCGTATTGCACAACGTTGCCTGAATTAAATCCGGTTACGAACAGGCCGCTGGTTCCGTTCAAATTGCATTGATCGGGTACGCCGTCACCTTGGCAATCGGTGTCAAAACCGGAAGTGATGTCACAAGCGTCCAACACACCATTACTGTTGCAATCTCGAAATCCCTCGCATTCGTCGGGTATGGCATTTGAATTGCAATCCGGGCTTGTCCCATCGGCTATGTCACATGAGTCTGCCAAACTATTACCGTTGCAATCTTCACAATCATCTGGGATAGCATTGGTGTTGCAGTCGTTACTAGTGCCACTATTCAAATCGCAATCATCCGGTACGCCATTACCATTGCAATCTTCACTCACTTGGAAAGAGAAAAAATCCAACGTGATCGAATCAAGCGTACCTTCATCAAACTCAGAACTATCATAAAGGCGTATGGTCCAATTGCCGCATTCATTTTCCCCGGTGAACGTAGATAAAGTCCCAGGCCAGGCAGTCGCACCCGCATCCGTATGAAACTGGCCCGTACCGGAATCGGCATCTTCAATGCTGATAGGGAATCGATCGTCGAGTTCTACATCCAAAGAGGAATCATTCAAACCGCAACATTGTCCACCACCACAAAAGGGGTCTAACTCGGCTAAACCTATCCGACTAAATAGTGTTACTTCAGTACCGTTGGGACTTATTAGCACAGCTACTAAGTCGCCAACCCAACTGTGACTCAATTGTATACTGACGGCAAGATGTTCGACCTGACCGCACTGACCCGTGAAATCAACCGGAATGGTCTGTTCGATAAAGGTTGATCCATTGGCGTCACAGTCGGGTACTGTTACCCCCGGCTGTCCTAGGTCTAACGTCACCGACTTTCCTTGGTCGCCGGGAATTAAATCGAGATCATCAGGTATTTGATTGGTGTTACAATCCGGTTCGCACTCATCAGGGATGCCATTGGCATTGATGTCCGGACTCTGCAAATTGGCAATATCGCAAGCATCGGCCTGACCATTTGCATTGCAGTCCGGCTGACATTCATCCGGCACCAAATTGCCGTCGCAATCAGTGGCGCCGCCTAGAACTTCGCAAACGTCAGATTGACCATTGGTATTGCAATCCGGATCACATTCATCAAAAACACCGTCACCATTACAGTCCGGCAATGATTCGCATTCATCAGGTATGGTATTATTATTGCAATCCGGCAGCCCTTCGCAGGCATCAGGAATACCATTCGAATTGCAGTCTGCCGCAACTCCGCTGCTTATATCGCAGTTGTCCGGAATGCCGTTGCCATCACAATCTGCTTCAATATCCGCCGCCAGTTCACATTCATCGGCTACGCCATCGTTGTCGCAATCTGCCAGTCCTTCGCACTCATCAGGTATGCCATTACCGCCACCACCCAAATCAGACAGATACGCCTGCAAATCAGCATAATTGTCCGGGGTAAGATCAAATGTACCGCCGGTATGGAACACGCACCCGCTTGTTTTCCATTGATAAGTATAACGACTACGACCACGATGATTAGGCGCAGTATTGCCAAACCCACCAAAGCCGTGGCATACCGCACAGTTGGCGTTGTGAATCAATTGCCCGAAGAACATACTGCCGACATCAGGCCCGCCGCCTCCACAATCCCCTACCGATTCATTCACCAAGTCGCAAACATCAGAAGTGCCGTTGGATTGGCAGTCTGGATCGCATTCATTCAATACCCCATCGAAATTGCAGTCCAGTGCAAAATTTTGTGAGCAATTCGGATCAAGTTCGCATTCGTCCGGTGTCCCGTTGTTATTGCAATCGTCCAAGGATTCGCAGATGTCTACAACGCCGTTCGCGTTGCAGTCGTTTATCGCATTAAGCGTACAATTCTCGCCGGGAAACCAGATGCCGCCCTGATTTTCACAATTAACCTGAGTCAATGCGTCGTCACAGGCCATCCCCGTACAGCATGCACCAGTCCCCACCATATCAATATCAGAGGTGCTTGTGCGCGAGAGATTTACATGACGATCGATAGCATCCGGTAGTAAGTCACTGCGCTGGTCACTTGCTTGACCATAGTCAAAGATGGACAACAAAAGTGCTACAAATAATAAGAATCTTTTATTACTTCGAGTCATTGACGCCTCCGTTCACTCGCCATTGTAGCATCGTAAATTGAAAAGTGATAGGAAAAAAACAGATCATTCATGATGTGCTAAAAATTCAACACAACCTTTACCTGTTACTCGACTCACTACAAATGTTACCGCACAATATGTTTTCTTACTGTACTAGTTGATAGATGTAACCAAGGATGCGCCGAAAATCTCTAAACTAACAGTGCCTACGGTACGCCCATTTAACCGGCATTTTTTTGTCTGATTTTCAACCGAGATCGCGTAGGGTAGTCCAATTCGATAGACGTGAGAGTGAACTCCATCGCGACCTATACGCCTATAAGGCTATAGCCTAATCGGCCATGCGCGGTAACTTCAGACAGCGTCTCGGCATTCTGCTTCAAGCGCACATGTGCCAATCAGCAAGGGCCTGATAGCGTTGCTTGGATTACAGAATAGTCAGCTAAGTCCACTTTACCGTCGTTGTTTATATCTAGTTCTATTGCGCACGCAGCATCCCTACCAAAGCAGGTTTGGAACATGGCAAAATCCGTTAGATCAATGTCATTATCTTCATCAGTGTCGCCCGGTTGGTCTGGCAGGAGGTACCAGAATGCCACCGAAGTCCACTGCGCACCGGCAATACTATAGCGGTTTTCAATTTTAACATTGAGATTGCGGCAAAATGGAATTCTATCGGCGATATACCAACGGTATTGGTCGGCACGAGCATAGTCAACGCCTAACTCTCGGTGTACGTGAAGGATGCCACTTAGAGGTCGGGTGGCGGATGGCGGCATGACGCCTTCAGGCTCACTGGATAGTGTGCCAACCCAATTGTAATAGTACCCACCGTTATAGGCGTCTTCCAAACCCGTGCCTAATTGGCGCTGTACACCATCGACGGTTATGACCTCATCTCCTTCCAGCATGAAGAAACTATAACTTGGCTGCTCAAGATAAAGTAGATTCCCCACGTAGTGACCTCTGCCGGTTGTTGAGAGGATTTCATGATATAGTTGTCCCGACTGACGCACATCGGAGATCATCTGTACATGAAGATATGCTAAGTCATAGTCGATTTCGCCGGGTATATATTCCACAACTGCGGCATCGATAGTGATCGGTGCGTTCGTGGTATTGACGATTTTTATGTCTATGGCATCACGAATCGGCATGGGGAAGAAACAGTATGAACCGTCCGGGCCAACAGTACCAAGGGGAAGGCTTTGGTAACCCGCACGGTTATATCCTGCGCCGAAGAATGCAGCCAGCGGTACCTCGATGGCAGGTATTGGCCGATTATCGTAGGCAACTTTGAGCGTCAGGCCGTCTAGTTCAGTATTAGTGACACTATCGTGTCGAATGTTTAAGCGACGGATGATGCCGGGTCCACTAATACTTGCGAGCGAGATGAAACGCTGTGCGCCGATGCTTGTTACGCCGGTCGAGAGCACGGTACTGCCATTGGCCGGTAAATCAGGATGCGTGCCTGCGTTACTCCACAATGCGACGGTCGTATTGCGTGCAGCTTGTTGCGAGGGCGAAAGAGTCGGCGTAAATGTGTTGAGTTGAGTATGCGGTGGTAACTTCAGGTAGCTATATTGATAATAATGCCGATTGGAAGACCATCCAGTTGGAGGCAGTGCTTTATTGGCAGATTCGATACGAATTGACTTGGCAAACGGAATTGGTTCATACGATACCTGCCCGCCGGCGGACGTATCGATTAGTGGGGAAGCGAAGTAAGCCATTGCGCCGGAGAACCACTCATCGGATGTGGTGTCTATGCGTGGTGTCGGTTCACCATCGAAGTACATGCGGATAGGAAAACTTCGGTTAGCCGTTAAATGCGGCATCCAAAATCGATAGATAACACCGGGGCCTTGGATTGTGTCGACTATCGTGTTCGTGTCGTAATCGATTAAACCCTGTGGCCAAGCGTAATGGCTATAGTCGCCGTTGCCGCCACTTCGATCATAGCTTGATGCCATACCGGCGGTGACGCCGGGTCGCACTCTCGCCCAACTGATCCAGTCCGAGTAATCGGCATAGCCGGGTGGTTCGCCGGCCCGTGCTAGGGCTGCACTGATGGCTAATACAAAGATTATGAACCCGACACGTCTCATCTATGAATCCCCTTACTCCGATCGTAGCTGAACAGCCGGTGTGCATCAAGCGAAATAGGCCATACACAAAAACGTAGACAGTGACAAGGCTCTCGCATTGGTTTTTTTGTGTTGCGATGTTTTATCGTGCAACGGATTTGGCACTTATTTTTCTTTCAGCTATGGTGGGGGCGGGCGATGGCGTGATGCAGGTGATTTAGTTTACATCTTTGATGGCTTCGACCAGCATCGCGTCGATCTGGTTTTCCATCATCATAAGCATCGGGCCTATTTGCCGAATCACGCCTTTATGGTCGATTAGGACGAAGGTTGGGAAGGAATGCACTCTCCATGTTGAGGTGATTTGCCCCACCCCGGGCATACCGTCGTGGATGGTAGGCCAGGTAATGTTGTGTTTTTTGATAGCCCTACGCAACGTGGACCGTTTATCGTCGGCGTTAATGCCCAAAATAGTGAACGGCTTGCCCGCGTACTTTTCCACTAGCTCCCGTTCGTGGGGAATGACCTGCATGCACGGCGCGCACCACGTCGCCCAGTAAACCATCAGGACGACCTTGCCCCGAAAATCAGAGAGTTTAATTTTCTTGCCATCCACGTCCACGCCCGCCGTTTCCGGTGCGGTCATACCGATTTGCAGGTGATCGATGATAAACAATTGCTCCTCGGCTTGTTCGGCGATCTCGGAACCGGCGAAATCCTTGACTAGACGGCGCAGGATTTTCTCTGCTCGTTTCTTTTTCTCGGTTCGATTGGTCTTATCGCCCATGCCCATCATCATCATCATGGGCGATTCTTCGTAGAGTATCTCAGCCATGCTGAGTTGTGCTTGCCCCTGTATCTGACGGTCCGGGTTTTTCTTGGCTACGGTCTCCAAGAAGGAAATTAATAGTTCCTCACCAACGGACATGGCGATCATCGGCGTCATGTCCATGCCCGATAGCACATGGGGATCGGCTGCATGGTCTTGGGCTAATTGCGTCAACGCCCACTTGCTTGCGGAATTGTCGGACGACATACCGGGAAAACCGAAGTTCTCCCGTACTAACCAGATCAGCGCCGGTATGGCCTCCGGCTTACCGGCAAGCTTTTCTGCGATGGCTCGCACCCGAGGCCGAAACTTTTCCGACGGGTGTGGCGGCATGGATAACATATTGGTGATCTTGATCATGCCCGATCCATTTTCACCATCACCCTGGGCCTTGGTTAATTCCGCATGCCAACTGTCCATCGCCTCGCCGTATTCAGTAGAAAGCGCATCCCACTGTGGGTCAGCCAAGGTTGCCTGTGTACATGATAGTAATAGCATAACGCCAAATAGGTGACACTTATTATTAAACATCTTGTGGTTCCTTTCCAATGCGCACACCCACAGTAATGTGCTTTGGTTCCCATCCACACCCAACAGACGTTAGACTACCTGGATGACCTGTCATAAAATTCACCCGGCCTATGGGTGTCAGTGTAATCTTCCACTCCGGTAGATGGCCCAACTTAGTCCCAGGCCTAGTACGCCGGCTATGAGATAGCCTACGATGCCGAAATATTGAACCTTAATATCGAAAACGGTCAGGGTCGTGCCCGCGCTAACTACAACGGAACTGCCTACGATGATGGCTGCGATCACGACTGAAAAGGCCAGGCGATTGCTCGAGCGATCCAATTCGTTGATGAGTTTGTCGATATTTTCATGGCGCACGTGCAAGCGCCATTTTCCGCTGGATAGACCGCGCATAACCTCGCGCAATTGCCTGGGCGCCTGCCGGGCGATGGAAAACAGATGCCAACTCCATGCGGCTGATTCTTTGGCGATACGTGCGGGAGATAGCCGATCTTTGGCGACTTTTCGCAAACGCATGCCGAGCAGTTCGATCATGTTCAAATCGGGATCAAGCTGTGACACGGCAGAGGATACCAGCGCCAAAGCTTTGAAGAGCATGAGCAATTCGCGCGGCGTGATGACATCATGCTGACGCACTACATCCGTAAACTCATTCATTACCGTACCGAGGTCGATACGCTTGATCGGGAGGCCGTAGTATTTATCGAGTAGTATTTGCATGGCCCGCGCGAGTTGGCGACGGTCAGTTTCCGGGCCTAGTGCACCCAGATCAGCCAGTGCGTCAACCACCACATCGATTTGATTATTCACTGCAGCATAGACAATGACGACGATTTCCGTCATTAACTCTTCGGTGATGGTTCCCGTTTGACCAAAGTCGATCAAGCCGATGTGACCGTGCTCGTCGATGAGTACATTGCCGGGATGTGGATCTGCATGAAATACGCCAAGCTCGAATACTTGTTGCAAAAAACAATCCGCGAGTTGTTTGGCGGCTAATGTTTTATTGAATGACTGTTGTTTTTCGTTAACCCCGCGCAACACGACTTCAAAATTTGCGCCCGGGACGGTGGTGAGTGTTAGCACCTTAGGGCTGCACAAATCCCAGATGACTGTGGGGATGTTGATACTTTCAGTATTGGCGAATTTACGGGCGAACTTAGCGGTGGATGAAGCTTCGCTGATGTAGTCTAACTCGCGCATCAACATGTTTTCCAGTTCGGAAACGAGTAGCGTCGGGCGATAAGCGTTTAATTCGGGGATCAAGTTTTCTAGTGACTCAGCCAACCAGCGTAGCAATTGCACATCGACGGCGATGATATCTGCCACGTCAGGCCGCTGAACTTTGACGACGAGTTCGCGACCATCATGGCCCGTTGCGCGATAAACTTGGCCAATGGACCCGCTGGCGATTGGTGTGGATTCGAATGTGGCGAAGCAGTCCTCCACCGGTCGGCCAAGCTCGTCGGCGATGATACGCACTGCGGTTTGCGAATCAAAAGGGGGTACGTCATCATGTAATTGGCGAAGTTCGCGTAGTACATCTTCCGGCACAATGTCAGGCCGACTGGTCAATAGTTGGGCGAATTTGATAAAGGTCGGTCCGAGTTCTGCGCATACTTGGGCAATGTGTTGACCTATCGAAGATGTCGTGTCGGCCAAGCGTTTTTCGCGCTGGCTACGACGCATCATCCAGACGGGTACAAAGCGTCCAAGATTGATACGCGCTACGATATGGCCAAAGCCATGCTGCGTGAGTACATAAGCGATACGACGAAGCCGGTTGAGACTGCGGACATTACGCGTGAACTGTAGTGGTGTCATAAATGGTTAAAGTGGCCGCTCAACGACGAAACGTCAATCGGCGAACCAATTAAAGATACGCTGTAATATATATCTTCCCAGATGAAGCAGGCGTGGTTGGTGGCCCTTTTCTGTCACCTTGTCAAAAAAACTTCGCGCATGAGGGGCAAACAGGCGACCTAATGATAGAGCTTGGGTGTGATATAATGGCGTTAGTGAAGATGCTTTGATACCGCCTAAGACGTTTAACTGTGGTGATTAATGACCACCGTCTTTTTTGGGGCGGCGGATAAACTGAGGTTGTAACTGTAAAATAAGGATGGGCATGATGAGACGACATATAGGGTTTACTTTGGCGGTGTTAGCAGTGTGCGCTACGGCTCATGCTACGGGTGTGAATTTGACCGCCCATGTAGGCGATGGATCCGGTTTATCGGCGGTGACGGTTAATCCTGGTTGTACGCTCGATTATACCATCACGGCTGATACGACGGATTCCTTGCATATGGGGCTTGCACTGATTGGCTTCGATGTGAGTTTTGATGGTGGTGACATGGTTATAGCACCGGAACCGATCAGTGGTGCGATGACGGCATTTGTGGTACCGGATGGTATTACCAACCCGATGGGTTTTGGCGGTACGCCGATCGCGCCGTTGGTTTGTAGTGACGCAACCGGTAACTGTACCGGATTAGTTTTGGGTGACGCTTGCGGCGCTACGGGCACCTGTGGTCTCGGCCCTGTTGAGTTGGTGCAGGTGGGTGGCGGTCAGAATACGATTCTAAACGGTCAAACGGGCTGCACGGTAGATACTGATTGTCCAGGTACTACTTGTACGATTGACGCCGATTGCACCGCCGCAGGTGCCACATGTGTACAGGGCAAGTGCAGCTATGGCGCGTGTGTTGGGCTGGTTTGTGAAGCGGTAGCTTCGTTTCCTACGGGTTTGGTCACCACCATGATCGGCATGCCGGGCGCACCGGTTGACATTGTATCAGGTGAAGTGACGGTGCCCGCAGGTACCGCCGATGGTGTGTATATGCTGCGTATCAAAAATGTGTTCGGCAATGTGATCCGAGCCGGTGAGACGGGTATACCATTTTGGGCGGTTGATCAAATCGTGACGACCGGAACGGGTTCCGGCACGACCACGAATCTAGCCATCACGGTAGACTCTACAGCAAGTTGCCCGGGGCCGGGTACTGCTCCAGTGGCGCTCTCTTGGAAATCCATCGGTCAGCATGGACCCGGTTGCACTTTCAATCCGGCTTGTGGCGGTGCAGAGTATGGTTTGGATATTCCAGCTGCCCCGGCTACAACCTTCAGTGAATCTCGATCTACCGGCGTGAATAAAATTGTGGTGACTTACGATCAGGATGTGAACCTCAATAGCGCGAGTATCTTGGTGACCGGATGTAACGTTGATGGCACAGCGGCTGTGACAAGTGGTATCACGATGTCCGTCATAGCCGGCGCTACCCCGGACCAGGCGGTGATGCAGTTTGTTCCATCGCTACCAGGTAACAATCCTCAGATAGGTGAGACGCCGGTTAAATATGAGATTACGCTTGATGGTGTGACGAGTCTTATCGGTGCGGTGGCCTCTGGTCCGGAGACACGCACCATCACAGCTATCTTTGGCGATGCCAATAGTGTACCAATCACAGTCAATAACGGCGACTTAGGGTTTGTACGATCCGCACGCGATATTATCCTGGCTCGCCCCGCGGGCATGCAGGTGGTGGATCCAAACAGCGCGACGGGCATGTTTGAGATTCGTGCCGATATTAACAACGACAATACGGTGAGTAACGGCGACTTGGGATTGGTGCGTGTGGCCCGCGATTCGATTACCCAGCCATCAGGACTTTGCCCGTAAACGTTTTTTGATTTTCAGTTCCCTTGGTCTGCCCAGAGAGGGGTCCGAGGGACACGACATTTGTTGATTAAATACCAACCGGCGGCTGGCCTATCACCAGTCGCCGGTTTCTTAGGTCTATATCCCTTCGGAATTGTATCTGCGCGTTTGCAGGACATCAATTCACACGCCTGAGGATTTCATTCGCCTGGTTAGGTCATTGACCTTTGATGTGGGCATGTATGTAGAATCGTCCGGTTTCAGTGATTGCAACAAAGACATAGTCATTTATACTTGTGCTGGCGTTTCGATTTTATCGTCATCCAGCGTGCGTCAGATGGTTTATGTGTTGAGGAAATGACCCAGGCGGGCGCTGGTAATCGATCTTGATATCATGAGGAGATACATATGGACCCTTGCGTTCAGTTTTCCGTTTTTCTAGCCAATAAACCAGGTGCTTTTACTCGGGTGTTTCGTGAACTGGCCAAGGCCAAGGTAAACGTCACGGCGCTAACGATGATGGATTCGGTGGAACATGGTGTGCTTCGGATGATTGTGAGCGACCCTAAACTGGCCCGCACAGTTTTTAGTCAGCTCAATATTCCGGTCACGGAAACGGAAGTCTTAGCGGTGACCTTGCCAAACAAGCCCGGTGCGGCCGCCGATTTGTGCGACAGATTGTCTGCGAAGCGTATTAATATCGCCTATATGTATTGCACCGGCGGTGTGCGAGGCCGCAATACGGTGGTTGTGGTGCGGGTTCCCAATATTCAGAAAGCGATAAAGGCAATTAATTCTACTCGCACCCCGCGTCGCGATATGAAAATCAAGCTTCGCCGGCCTACGACTCGCAAAAAGAAGCGTATCAAATAACCTTACTTCTTATTTGGAGACATCCGGAGGGGTGCAGGACAATTCGACAACCAGTTTGGTACCCTCATCGGGGTGGCTTTCGATGCGAATTTCCCCGCCGTGTCTCTTAATAACCTGATAGCTGATCCACAGGCCCAGCCCCGTGCCCTCCCCGGGGTCTTTGGTGGTATAAAATGGCTCGAAAGCATGGGCGATCTGTTCGGGGGTCATTCCCGGTCCGTTGTCCTGGAATTCCAGCACGATTCGGTCTTGTTGTTTGCGGGCCTTGATGCTTAGCAGGCCGGAGTCGTTGCGGATACCATCCAGGGCGTCAAGGGCATTGAGCATGATGTTCGTAAAAACGTGTAGCAATTTGTCACTGTTTCCGTAGACAACGGGAAGATCGGAGTCATAGCAGTTATTGATGCTTACCTTGCGTGCCCGCGGATCGTAAGCAACCATGGTTACGGCATGGTCCAGCACAGTGCGGATATCCGTGTGGCTCATTTCTTCTTCGGTGGTGGCCCGAGAGAAGGTCAACAGTTCGCGAAGGACCACGGATATGCGGGAGATTTCCTTCATAATCAAGTCAATCTCCTTGGCCTGTTCGTCGGATATGCTCCGACGGCGCATTAGTTGGGCGATGGAGGAGACGCTGGCCAGGGGGTTGAGCACTTCATGGGCAACCCCGGCAGCGAACTTGCCCACGGCGGTTAGTCTCTCCGTCTGAAGTATTTTGTCCTGGATGTGCTGAAGATCGTCGTTTGCTTTATTGAATGCCTCTGCGATCAGGTGGAATTCGTCGTCGGCATACACGGGGAATCGGAACTTCAGATTGCCTTCACCAACACGTTGGATTCCTTCTACGAGGGCATCCACCGGTCTTGTGAGTCTGGCTTTCAGATGGAATGCAACGAGTCCGCCGCTGACCAACAGAGCCAGTAGACTGCTATAAAGAACAAGCCCGGCAGTATGGATACTGGCGCTGACAACAGTACTGTTGATGGCCAGATGCTTGGCCGCTCGGTCAGAAAGCTCGGTAGCATGCTCGACGAACCGATCAGCGTACTTGATGGCCTCCGACTCCCGCTCCGGTTGTAGGTGGGGGTTAATACCTTCAAATAACAAGCTTGCCACTTCATTGTAGGCATCAAAACTTTTGCGAATGGTATTAAACTCGGCTTGCAGATGAGGAGGATGATGACAGGTTCCACAGCGGCGTAAGGATGACGTAAACCTCCGCGCGTTCTCCTTGCGTTGCTCAAGATTGTGTTCGTGGCCGGCCAGCCAAGAGAGCAGATCAGTTTGTACGCGCAGGCTATCTGCAGAGAGCGTCGCGCGCATCGTTTGAATACGATGCCCTTTGGCAAGTTCTTGAAGCTGCGTAATACTTCGACGCAGGCACAGCGTCGCGACAACGTCGCCGAGCACACACACGATTAATAGTAAACCCAGGCAAATGACAATCCTACGTTTCATGCGCTACGCTTTCAGATAGGATTTTCCATTGGTTGTACCTTCAGGTTGTCGTTCTATGATGATTATTCATTATATCTTACTGACATTCCACAAATGGTAGGTGTCGAATCTGAGTCAGGTATTCCCATTTATCAATGTACTTGTAGCCATCGTACCTAATCGACCCTTTGATTCAAGCGGAACCGATTTTGCTGCTGTTAATCGCACCTCATTGCCAATGACGCAGCCATCGGCTTGCGACGGAATGTGCGACAACCTACATCGCGCGTCAGAACAGCTTGCCCCATTGCTTGCCGCGATTACTGGCAAACGTATTAAACCACCGGCATCTTCTGACAAAAAACAACCTGTATATAAAAAAAACCTTACTGCCTGTAAGTGCTTACACTGACAAGAGTAAGGCATTATTGACAACGGTTGTCAACAACCACCCCCAAGGGGACTCGAACCCCTGTCTCCAGGATGAGAACCTGAATACTACCAGTCCTAACTCGTTACACAATAAGGCACTTACGAATACCGATAACTCCGCTTGCCCTACTGCTTGCCACGAAAATAATAATGGCGACAATGAAGATAAGGTGGAGCAACTCGTAATGGCCATCGAATCATTGACTCCGGAAGAACGAAAACGACTCTTGGTCTATCTGATCGGTGGAATCTGAAATATATAATGTTGGGGACTAAGATAACTCGTAAACAGAGGACTCGCGCGTACGCGCGTGCGGTGCTTTGAGGTATTTGTCAAGGACCAGTGAAAATCTGACTTACGTGAAGCATGGCGAACATAACTCGCGGGGAGTAGGTCCATATTGGCTTACGTAACAGATAATTCCTGTGATTTTTCGTTATCTCGCGTGCGCGCGCGATGTGATACTTTGGGGGAATAAACATGGTTGAACCCAATAACCAAAACGAGTCAAATCCGATTTCTATTATCGAGAAAAAGCCAAATCCGCTTATAACGTCCGATAAATTCGTGGCTGCGGTGCCTTGGGATGATTGGCGTACCGTGCTGTTACACCATCGTCAGCATGGTGGTTATGAGTATATCCGCTTTCGCACGTGGAACCTGCATCGGACGAAGTTGGTCTGGTATCCCACCAAGCGGGGCTTTGTGATCCCGGTCCAGAATGCAACGGCTCTGGCCGATGCCCTATTGGCGGGTGCAAACGGTGATTTTCAGGCAAAGCCCGACTGGTTTGTGGAGCATGAACGCGTGGAATGGGACAAAGCAGTTGCCAAAGTACGGGCGGCGATGGCTAAAGGGTGAGATAGGCTCTGTTTGCGATTGAATCGAGTAGGTCGTTCGGGTAGGATGCCATATAAACCTTCGTACCTGGGAAATGCCTGTACAACGCTTTCGATACTTGTCGTCGGCATCCTGGTCGTGTCTCGACTCTTCAATAATAGTTAGTGAGAGAAGTTATGCGAATTATTCTGCGAATCGGAATCGGATTCACTTTGTTGCTAGTAGTTGGGCAGTTCGACGACACCGCCGACGAACCGCAAGCGATGCAGCAGATAATACTCCCCGAATCATGCGTACTTATGGATACGGACAACGATGGAGACATCGATCTATCCGATTACGCGGCGTGGCAGGCTTGTTTCAATGGGCCAAATACAAACGACGTTTTCAATATCTTAGGCGGCTGGGACGTGTTTTATTATTCGGGCGTGTGGCGTTATGATGGCTTTACTGATTTTTTATCTTCGGGCGTAGTATTACTCTACGGCTATAACGAAGCCGCTCTCTATACGTTCGACGGCATGAATGTGTCTTATGGTTATGATGGTTGTTTTTCGTCGTACGATGCACATATGTCACTCGACAAAGAAAGTGCGAACGAGATGAGCGGAACGAGGTCATGCTCCAATACATCTAATACATTCTACTACCCCGCTAGAGCAATTCGACGGCCTTGACATAAATATCATCGAAATCGCGTATCACATTTACAACTTCTTATTTAACAGTTGCTATTGTGTTCGCAAAGAATGCAAGCACACTGTATCGGCTACCGCCTCAATATCTGTGCTATTGTCTGATGTCGCCATGTGTTATTGCCTGCCTTGGTGGGGATGTTGCGTTCCGTAAGGGTATTGGCGATGCGTTGCAGGGTGAAGCCCTTGTCTCTCATCGCGGTGATTTCACTGACTATGGATTGCTCCGGCTCGTTTGGTAGCAGCGTGGCTCCATCGTCAGCTAACGTGTAGCCGTAGGGGATCGTGCCGATACGCTTACCGTTGGCACGCTTAACAGCCATAGCGGCTTTGGTGCGTTCTCTTGTTAGGTTGCGTTCCATTTCAGCTGCACCGGCTAACACGACCAGCATAAACCGTCCGGCGGCGCTGGTTGTATCAATGGCGTTACCGCCAAGGTCAACCACGTGCAACGCAATCTTGGCTTTATCCCATCGCTCAACCGTCGTGAGACAATCGCCAGCATTGCGGAAGCCACGGTCCAGTTTGAGCATGATAATACTGGTGGCTTTGCGTTTCTTGAGCATATCGAGCAATCGCGCACCACCAGCACGACTACCCAACGGCTTACCGCCCGACACACCGGCGTCAGTGATAATCTCAATCAATCGTAAATCTTTGAGCGAGCAATAGGCCCGGATGCGCTGTTGTTGCGCATCCAAACCTAACCCGCCATCCGCTTGCTCTTGCGTTGAACATCTTGCATATCCGATAGCGTTCATGGCTTTCCCCCTCATGCGGCTTGCTTGGCGTTATAACGACGTAAGGTATCCGGTAACTGGTCGATGCAATCCCGAATGTTGTTACCACGTAAATCGACGCCACACTTGCCCTGCACGTAGGCTAGGAATTTGAAACCATCAGGAATCGGTAAACCGACTTCGGATGCAATGCGCTTCAAGAATTCGGCGATAGCTGGAGCGCTGGGCTTACGGAATCTAAACCTACGCCATCGGCTAAACAAGCCGTCAACATCTTGTGCCCACGTTACCGATGTTGTAGTCGCTACGACGAATACATGGCTAGGCAGATTCTCTAGGATACCCAATAGCATCCGTTGGCAGTCTCTATTGAGGTGTTGAATCTCGTCGATGATGTAGCATCGTCTGCCACTATCACCCCAACCGAATTGTAACATGCGTGATGATAAGTCTCGAAGATCGGCAACCGTACACGCGCGGCTATCAATCCGCTCAATCGAAAAATCATCACAACCTAGCTGCTTGGCGGTTACATAGGCTGCACTGGTCTTGCCACAACCGGCTATACCATCGGATTCAAATAGCCATCGTTCGCCACAACCATCGAATAGCCAAGAGTCACCACAAGCCGTCTGTATCTCGTCTATGATCGGTTGGCCGATGAACGCTTCCCACGTTGTCGGTCGGTATCGTTCGCTTAACATTAGGCTACCGCCTTTCCGATTGCCTTGTGGTCAAGGTCGTCGATGATGTCGCGTGCTGTCTTGGAGATTCGGTCCAGACTCGCCCGTAAAGCTTTGGAGTCGCCATCCCACAAGGCGATATAGCGCGATGCCCTTACTTCCACGTCTAAGCCGCAGTGCATACATACGACATAGGCTACGCTTTCCGCTTCCAATTCGGCCATACTTCGCGTGAGCGCTCCACGATTCGTCTTGTGTAGGGCTTCGTGGGCTAACTCATGGGCTAGCGTCTTAGCCTGTTGGCCGGTTGGGTGAGTATTGTCTACTTCGACGATGCCACCCTTGGAAACACCGAACAAACCGCCCGAAAGACTGGCGAAATTGACGCGAATACCACGAAGATGCGCCACGCTAACCAACTGGGCGAGTAGATCATCGGCGATATGGTCAATAGTCGGAACGTCAACGGTTGGTAGGTCCGGACCGTCTGTCTGGGCAATATCGAATACGTGGACAGCGCGGAAGAAAACTCCGTCTTCGGTTTCTCCGTTGTCGTTTTCCTTGGAGTACGGACAAGGCGCAATTATCATAATCCCATGCTCACCCTTGCGCACTTGGCGGTTTAGTTTCTTCCACGACTGATAGCCAGCGACTTGCGTAGCCGATGGGCATTGCATGGCAATCAGCATGGTGTTATTCCACGAATACTTATGGAATCGGGCTTGAATGTTGAGGTAATCGGTGAATATCTTGGATGCTCTTACCTCGTCGATAGCTTTGGCTAGTGTGTTCAATCTTTCGTCGATTGATTGCACTAACCGTTTCTTTTTGTTGGCTGTTTCCTGTTTCCGTTGTAGACTTGTCATGGCGTTTGCTCCTTCAGTAGCAGATGCCCACGGCCACGGATGTTAGCGCATCGCGTGGCCACTATTGTAATCAACACACTTCAAGTATGACGCGCGTTTGTCATTTGTCAAGTAAAATATCCATAACGGGTCGGTTGTGGCAAAATCATCACTGACAACAACGTAGCAACGGTTGGTTATTTGAATACCGTTTCCGCCTTGTTTTCGTGTTGTTTGCACGTTGATTGTCGCATAGAATGATGCGTGTGATGATGCCAGAACAACGACACAAGATTACGAAAAACATCGGTCAAGGTTTCTCAGATAGCGGCTTGGCCAGAAACGTAACCACACCCCCACCCCCAAAATGCAGCGGGACTCCGTACTTAACCCTTCCCCCTTGTGAGTGGTTTATGATATATACGTTTGCAAAATCAAGCTTTGAAAAAAATCTATATATAAAATTGCGTGAAAGTGACACAACAGTGACACCTTAAAGGATGAATAGCCATGAGAAGAAAAGCTAAGAAACGTTTGAAGTTGGAAATGCAAGAGAACGGCCTATGGGACGAATTCGTTCGGCGTCGTGAGGCATTGAAGCGTGAAGGCGTATTGCCAGGTAAGCGCTGGATACAGGCGGCAATTGCGGTGGGCGTTATTGATGAAGATTCGAGTCACCTTGATGACCCCTACGTGCGGGATGAGGGGATGCCCGAACCTATCGGAGACGAGCTACCGATTAGTCTATTGCGCCTGTACGGATGGGATAAGAATACATTCCCACAGAAGCAGTCAACACAAACACCGAGGCAAGCGTAAACCGTACTTAAATAAATGGTAGTAGCCGCGGGACAAAACTATTTGAATAAGTCATCTTTTACACCATCTTTTTCGGTTAGCTCAAAGGCTCGGCGTAGTGCGTTCACGTATACATTTGGTACATCTTGCTGATGTTTGTGTGGAATTGGATATGTCTCGCGTGTCCGGGACTTGCGTGATAGGCCGACAAAGCTTCCGTGAGAACCTTTCCCTTTATCCTGGTCCCACAGGATATTATAATTCTTGTTAAGGATGCGCTTCAATTTACGAAACTTCACGAGCCAGCATTCTTCTTTATGCCACTTCCAATTGTCGAACATCAAAACTTTCTGCTTCGGCAGGGAGTCCTCCGACCCCTTTGCGTCTGGAAATGATACGCTCGATTAGTTCTAGTGGGAGCCGTTTGGCGTGCTCCAGTTTTTCCCAATACTTGCGCGGGGCATCACGAAAACAATTAGCCTTGTGTACTGCACCGGATTCCATGGTAGTCGAGATCAATTCAAGTAGCAGGTCAACAGCACCTTCCACCGTGTCATCGTCGGCGATAAGGTCCATGTTCAGGCAGTGCGCAGTGAACGCGCCTACATCCGAACATTCTGACGGGTAAATCACGATAAACAATTGTATATAACCTGGCGCACCCATGACTTTGCTTCCCTCTTCCCTGCGTTGGCGTGCTACCTACGCAATCTTATTATATCGTTCCCATCGTTTGAGGCGTTGAGGAAATACGTAAAATTTGGTATTTTTCTGCTAATTTAGTGAATCTAGGTTGTTATCGGAACCAAGAAAAGCAACACCTGCTTTCCAAATTGTCGCGTAAGCGGTCGGCCTTCACCTCAAGCGGGTGTTCACCCCTGGAATTCTCGGGTTCTTGCCGTAAGCCTTTTCATGCAAGCAGGTTAAGTGAAGTTCTTGCCCAAAATGTGTAGACGTGCATTATTTGTAATATATTCTTTCATATCAACATGTAATGTTGTATACTGTAGGCGTGCATATTGAGCGAAGACAATGGAAGTCCAAGAACGGTAAGACCTACCTGTCCATCCTACTGCGCCACTCCTATCGCGAAAACGGCAAAGTCTGCAAACGAACCATCGCTAACCTGACC
>JAJRWX010000026.1 GCA_024276605.1 Planctomycetota bacterium
ACGCTTCGTGAAGAAACGGCTGCCTGGTCAACTGATGTTAATGCAACGCAACGAGGCGTTGATTGGCAAATGAAAATCGAAGACGCACGGTGCAAACTGAAGTCCGTATATCCCAAAATTAAGGCGTGACAAAGCACTAGGGAAGCAGGGATGATCTGCATTGAGCAGGACTGTGATGAATTGCCCAATTGCGAAGAATTTTGCCGCATGGCCGGTGGACGGATTATCCGTGCTTGCCGAGATCTTGAGAATGAAGGTCTTCATTGTATGCACCGTGGGGCTTGGTTTGTCGGCAGATGTCTTCGAGACGCCTGCGACATGCCGGAAGCATGTGTAGCTGTTTGTCGCACTGAAGCCGACTCTCTGTTAACGGAATGTGATGAACTAGAGGAAGATCAGGAAGATTGCCGACGCGAGGTGCATCAGGCGTTCGACGATTGTGTGCTCGAATCCTGCGAGCCGTAGATTTAGATGAATGCCCGTCGGCGACAGCGCAACCTGGCAAGCATCTGCTTCTTGGCACAAAGTTGATGGATGGGATCCAACGGATGACGCTTGTCAGGCTGCGTCTTTCGCGGGCGAGAAGATATTTGCTGGAGCAAGCATTACTGGGCTGTAAAGTTCAGAGTGTGTATTAACTTTAGGGTTTAAGCATGATTCAACACTACGCTGGGACTAAGAGCGCTGCATGGTTATGACTGCCACACTGCCTACTGACGTTGATGCTGCCTGGGTTACGCTTATCGCGCGGGCCAAGCAATTAGACCCTGATGCGCTGGATGTCATCGTGGATCAATATGCGACCAGGCTATATGGTTTTTTTCATCGCATGATGGGTATCCGTGACGGCGTTGAAGATTTGGTACAGGAGGTGTTCGTTCGAGTGGTACGTATGATCCCACAATACGATGAAAAAGGACGATTCGATTCCTGGTTGTTTAGGATCGCCGCTAATCTAAATCGAGACCGTATTAGAAAATTGCAGCGTCATCCGGTTGTCTCTCTGGACGAATCGATCGATTCGCGGGGAGAAGAGGAAGTGGAAAATCAGTTCGTCCACAGGTATGATCAAGAACACAGCCCTCAATCTTGCGCAGACCTGAATGAACAGTTAATTAGTATGCAACATTGCCTGATGAAATTATCATCTGAAGAGCGTACGGTTGTGTTATTGCGACATTATGGCCAGCTTGAATTTTCAGAAATCGCCGAATTGATGGAAACACCGATTGGCACAGCGTTGGCAAGGGTGCACCGGAGTTTGCGTAAACTTCGTCGGATGATGGAGTCAGAAACATGAGCCATGATAGTCACAGAAAACCCAATGCGGCTTCTGAGGAAGCTTGGCTAAAAGAACAATTGATCGACGAAGAGCAGATCAATACCGACTTTATCAAGCTACGAATGCGTATCGAAATCGAGGAGCAGTGGTTTGGCCAACAACTGCAAGACGATATCTTACCTGACGCTGCTGATGCATTACGATCGGCCTTGCGGAAAAGAATAAGACAAGAAATAGATACCGTGCAAGTAGATCAGAAACGAAAATCTCGCCGACATTTTTCGGGTTGGCCGAGATGGGCGGGCGGAGCGATAGCTGCGGTAGCGGCGGTTATGTTGGTTGTATCTCAATCTCCGAAAATCGAGAATACGTCGTCTACCGATTCCACTGAATGGCTATCGGCGTTTGAGGCTTACGCGACTGATGAATTAGGTGTTGAAATGTCTGATATCGAAGTGGAGTTAAGCACCATTGCCAACGCGTTGGCGACCCTGGATAACCCCTGGCCTATAGATGATTGGTCTGCCGAACCGACTGATATAGATGGGTATGATACGACCAATTCAAATTGGCACGAAAAGGTGCCCAAGCGAAGTGGGGGAGTGGAGTCAGGCACATGAGACATCTTAACAAAAACAAAAGTTCTTGGCGTCACAGCGCAGTAGCCATCTTCTGTTTTGCCTGCGGGTATAGTTTGCCCATGAACTCGGCGCTGGCACAAAGCCATGATCTAAACGAAAAACCGAATAACCGTTCAGGGTGGAAAGACACACGGCCACTGCGTGAAGGACCGTCTGACATACGCAATGGACGCCATGGCTCACATCCTATGCGACGAGGTCAACGTAATAAAAACGGTCGTCCTCCACGCGATGGATTCGATGGTCCTGCCGGTCGACGTGGCAAGGAAGGGAAGAGGTGGCAAGACCTTACCCAAGCGCAACGCAAACAGATTATGCAATTTCTGGATACACATTTCCCGCGCATGTCCGTGGAGCTAAGAAACTTAAAACAGAACAAGCCCGAGGTTTTCAAACGCCGTATTCGTCGCGTTATACCGGAAGTACGACGGGTTATGGAAATGATGAAGGTCAACCCGCAGCGTGCAACCTTACACATCCAGCAACGTAGATTGGATATGCAAATGCGGCAGAAGGCACGTATGTATCGCAAACATGTCGATCAGCAGCAGCAGGCACAGTTGCGTAAAGAGCTTCACAATCTAGCAACCCAGGCCTTTGATATACAACTTCAACTGCATCAAATGGAGATTACTGATCTTCAAGTGCGTTTGGGGGAGTTGGTGACGAGGGTGGAAGAAACCCGTGAACTGCGTCCGCAGTTGATTCGACAGCGAGTGGAGATGCTGCTGTCATCCAATCAAAATCATCCACTTGATGGCCCGTTGACACAACCGAAGGTGCCAAGATAGCAACTGATAAGTTTTGTTATTTTCAAATGTATGCAAGCTGTTCGCTCTACTCTACTTGTCTAAAACCGATGCAAAGCAAGAATAGGCTGTTAGAAAGTATTTCGGGACACCAGGGAGGGATGCAGAGCGGGATTACAAAATAACCCGCCCTGCATCCACATGCCGGTGCGTCATCCCGGCGAAGAATGTAAGTGGTTGGCGTCGAGCACTCAGCGATATCTACAGGTACCAAGACGTCTTACACGCCAAACCCACGTCAAATATCTACGACTACAAAGCATCTTATAGGGTGGACACAAACAAGCCCAGGTAACCCAAGGCTAGCCGCTCCACCTTCGAGCAGTCTAAGCATCCATCTATTATAGTCACGAAACTCGCGAGGTTATTGCAATTATTAAGGAGAATTCGTGTATTTTTTTGTGACGCGTTTGTCATCCGACGCCGCATGATTCATTCACTATTGAATCAATGCGCCGCTTACGGGACAAACTTGTATCCTATACTGTGTACCGTCACAATATGCCTGGGCTGTTTAGGGTCAGGTTCGATTTTTCGCCGTAAGCTCACGATATGATTATCAACCGTGCGGGTTGCGGGAAATCCCTCTAACCCCCAAATCACATCCAGCAGGCGATTTCGCTCTACAGGCTGTTCAGCCTTTTCTACCAGCAACTTGAGAATTTCCAGCTCAAAGTGACCAAGGTTGTATGTTGTCCCATCTCGTTCAACTTTACCTTTGACGAGATCAACGGTGGCTGAACCGATGGTCAGGATACGCGACAGCCCCTTGCCGGCATCGGTACGGCGTAAGGCCGCTTTGATTCGTGCGAGCAATTCTCTGACGCTGAATGGCTTATTGATGTAATCATCTGCGCCGACTTCCAAGCCTCGGACGATGTCGATTTCCTGGCTTTTGGCCGTCAACATGAGAATGGGCATGGTGTGCCCGGCCTGCCTGATCCGGCGACAGACTTCCAGCCCATCCAGCTTGGGCATCATGATGTCGAGCAGGATGAGGTCCGGACTTTCAGACAAGGCTGCAGCCAGTGCCGCCTCGCCGTCCTCAGCCACTAATACCTGATAATGTTCAAATTCCAGGTTATCACGAAGTCCTGATACAATGTCAGCCTCGTCGTCGGCTACTAGAATCCTCGTTGGCATGGTTATGATCTCCGCTCGTCCCAGGTTATATTCCGTATCGCATTGTACCGTGATTGCACGGTTAAGTCTGTGCTTTACTGTAGGTTTTCGTCGCCAGGGTTAGACATTTCCGTATTCGTCGGCTTATTGAGCACTCGTGGCAGAAAGATCCTGAATGTACTGCCTTTTACAAGACGGGATTCTACATCAAGTATGCCATCGTGGGCATCCACAATTTGTTTCACCAGTGCCAGACCTAGGCCTGTGCCGCGCTGACGCCTGACTCGACTATCAGATGCCCTGAAAAAGCCGTCCATGAGCCTGGATCTATCCTCCGGGCGAATGCCGATGCCGTGGTCGTGAAGTGAAATGAGAATACCATGACGGCCTCGGCGCGTTTCGGTCGTTAGTTCTATCTTCAAGAATCTTTCATCGGTGCTGTATTTTACAGCGTTGCTGATCAGGTTGATCAACACCTGTGTCATGGCATCTCGATCAGCTGAAATGAGGGGTAGATGATCATCTATTTCCAAGCTATGTTGAAAACCGGCCCTTTCAAGCTGCTCCCGATAGGCTGCGTAGGTTTCTTGTGCAACTAGGCCAATATCAATGGGAAGAAATTCATAGACTTGTCTTCCGGTTTCAATACGCGAAAAGTCCAGAATATTATTGATGAGATTGGTTAGCCGGGTACTCTCACGGGTGATGATATCGTAGTAGTCCTGTCGTTTTTCATCAGTCGTGATGCGACCGGATTGCAAAGTCTCACTGTACATGCGAATGACAGCTAACGGTGTTTTTAATTCGTGGGAGACATCAGCCACGAAATCCGACTTCATTTGGGCTAAATCCAACTCTTTTCTGGCTAATCGTACGAGAATCCACATCGCACCAAGTAGCGTCATTAATGCGAAACCGGTCAAACCAAGATCGAAGGCTGTTTGACCGTAAACCGTGCGGCGCAATTTCTTGACGTACTCCGGCTTTGGTTTAATGGTCCAAAATTTCATGGCACTGAGCATTTGCTGAGACCAACGTGATGCTACTCCGTCACTACGCACTAGCATGAGTCCCGTAGATGGAATAATTAACGGCTCAATCAAGTCTGTGCGAAGTATGGGTAACACAATGCGCGTAGCTACGGCTATTTCTTTATCATCAGTGTCGACGGTTCGATAGTAAGCGAGCACGATTTTAGTTCCCGCGAGTGTGTCGTATAACAACTCTATGCCTTGAGGCGTGACTTCCGGCAGCGTGTCAAATGAACGAACAGTGAACCTGGAGATCATCAGATCGTCGAGTTGCGCCGGGGCATGTTTAGCCGCAACGATGGTCACTAGATGACTACCATCCCAGGTGTATATCCCATCAATCCAATTGGGCCAATGGTTTTGTGGATGCCAATCTGATACTGTCTGGTTTTGGATATGACCAGCCGCCACATCCAGCGCATCCGACAGCTTGTTATGGAAAAGAGCACGGGCGTGATTAGCGATGTAGGTGGCGCGGTCTTCTACTTGTACCATCAGAATGTTCATAAGTGATTGGGCATGTTGAAGGGAGAGTACGACGCCCAACACGGCTAACCCTATAGCAAGCACAACCATCCATAATCCAGCCACGCGCCAAGTTAGGGTGCGGGTTCTTGCTCGGGGTGTCGTTGCCGCCATATATTTACTCCCAATGTCGGACAATTATAACCGAACGGCGAGCGCAAGCGACCCGTGTTTTCAAAAACGCTATACACCGCCAACATCTAGAATATTTCTATAAGAGCAGCAATACCAAGGCGCCAGGCGCTGGCGTTTTCGGCTAGGATAAAGTGCACAAACATTTACGAACATCGGATGATGTGATCACCTAATTACAGACAGGTGAGCGTGAAACCATCCATCGGAAATGCTTGACAATTATGGTGACAATACAGGAAGAGGTACGGATGCCGGTGGGTTGGTCATGGTTTCCGGCACGCCCAGATCGAGCTTATGGATTTGACTGGTACGAACGAGTTTACCTTCTAAAGATGGGTCCAACAGCCGCACATCCCAAAAGTCTTCCTTGAACCCATCCACCCATTCAATTCTGGTTAAGCCACGCTTGCCTATCTTGCGTCGCAATATAATGTAGAAAAAGGCATGAATGTTATCGCGGAAATGACTCAAACTACGAATGCGCTGCAACCGTCTCGCAAACATGATAGGGCGGTTATAGAATTTCTTATGCGCTTCATCATACATCACGTTGATCTGCTGAGGTGACACTGTAGGTAGCGTCATAATAGCACTACTCAGTTCATATTCCCCCCAATCTTCAGTGTTGAGGTAGCCGTACTCCTTGGCCCAATTGAACATCTGTGTACCAGGATATGGGGTTGTAATATTGAACAAGGCCAAATCGGGATCGAGTTGTAGCGCATAGTCAATGGTGCGCTGCATGGATTCGACTGTTTCCGTGGGGTTGCCGAACATGAACGTCGCTCGAACTTCCAAGCCGACTTTTTGAGCCACCTTAACAGACCATTCCGTCTTTTCACGATCGATAGGCTTGCGTATCACGTCAAGGATGTCGTCGTCACCACTCTCCACGCCGAACATGACCTGATGACACCCGCCATCTTTCATAGCCTGTGCTAATTCCACGCTGAAGCAATCCGTGCGAACGAATGCCGTCCAACTTACACCCAGCTTTCGTTCCTTCATCAATTGACAAAAACGCATCACATTCGGTTTGAAAATCGTGAACGTATCGTCGTAAAATTGAATCTCACGAATGCCATACGTCTCACGCATGTGCTGAATTTCATCAACTACCTTATCCGCCGAACGTGCTCTAAGTGTCGTTTCTGCGCTATTACAAAATGTGCACTTACCGGGACAACCCCGCGTCATCAGCATATTGATCGCCGGTAATCGACGATAAGCCCCGAGAGCAGGATAATACTTCTTCATCGGTACGAGATGATAGGCGGGCATCGGCAACGAATCCAAATCCAGAATAACATCCGCCGGAGGATTATGGATGGCTATGTTATTTTTTCTATAACTTACGCCGCGAATGTTTGCTATCGGATCGCCTTTGACAATACGATTCAATGTCAATTCACCGTCACCACGTACGACTAGATCAATCGCACTATTTTTCAGGCACTCACCGGGCATGGCTTCCGCGTGAACGCCACCTACCACAACGATGCAATCCGGATGTATCTCTTTGGCAATCCGTGCGATTCTGTTCCCCGCAATCGACGTAGCCGTCATCAGGCTGATACCGACATAGCGCGGCTTGCATAGACGTAAAGCCGCTCGAAACTCATTGGGATCCCAGTGCTCCACATGGACATCCATCATGCCAACGCGATGACCCTCGCGCTCTAAGTAAGCTGCGATGCTCAACAGTCCCAGCGGAGGCATAGCCGCCTTAATCCCATGCCATATATTTTGATCCTTGCTGACCCAAGGAGGGTTAATAAGTAAGGCATCAAGCAGTTGTGGTTCGACTATTGACATAACGTATTCAACAAATCCAGAAAGACCATCATCTTCAGTCAGAATGCGGAATGCGTGTTTATCGGCACGGATTTGGTCCGTATTGATTAGCGAGATTTGCTGCTAAAGCGCCCCTATTTATTGTGTCTCACTGTCTTGGGGCCGTCTCTCGATGATTATTGGATACAATCCGTGAAGCGGTCTGATAAAGCGTCTGCGTCGCCACTAAAAAACGATAGAGGATTGCCCTATCGCTGAAATGAAGCTTGTGGTTAGAATTGCCAAACGCGGGAAGTTGGTGTGCCGATAATTACATCATACCAAACCAGTCGGTGTGGAATGGGGGTAAGCGATGGCTTAGCCGTAGTGCATGGCACTCATCCATGCCAACGTGACTATAATCTATTCAGCGTAAGGAAACTGAGATGACATCACCGACGGAGGTAATTAGCGAAACCAGAACATTCGTACATCCCACTGCGTTATGTGAGACCAGCCAAATCGGAGCCGGTACACGCGTATGGGCTTTTGCTCATGTAATGGACGGTGCCATCGTCGGCAAATCATGCAATATCTGCGACCGTGCATTTATTGAAAGCGGCGCAAGCATCGGCGATCGTGTTACCATCAAGAACAACGTGCTCATATGGGACGGTGTGACAATTGCTGATGACGTATTCGTAGGTCCAGCCGTTGTGTTCACGAATGACCGCTATCCACGTAGCGCACGCATGACCGAAGTCTCTTCGCGCTACGCACATAAGGAAAACTGGCTGCAAACCACGCACGTCGGTCGCGGCGTAAGCATCGGGGCAGGGGCGATCATATTGTGTGGCTTGGCTATCGGTGAATTCGCAAGTATCGCGGCAGGAAGCTTGGTCACTAAAGATGTCCCAGCCCACAGACTGATCATCGGCCATCCAGGAAAGCCTGTAGGCTGGGTCTGCAAATGCGGAATCATACTGGACGCTAATCTAGTTTGCCCACAATGCCAATTAACCTATCAAGCCAATGAAGATGAGATTTCACTCATACCGTCCACTTGAGGTCGCTCGGTTAATTGCTTATAAGATTCGCAAGAAGCGATCTGATGCAGTCTTTGCTGCAACTGCACAAATCTGACATAACAACCGTCCTTTAGGGCCAATCATGACTGACGAGATCTAAATTATACCAAATTGGTCATATTTCCTCTTGCAATATGACCGATTTAGTAATATATAGATATAGTGGATAGTGGACCTGCGGGCATCAGCGATCTCACGATTGTCTGATGGTACGTAAGTCACTTGAAAATAAGATGCTTACGTTAACACGAAAAACCGACTACGCCTTAGTCGCCATGACGGAATTGGCCCGCTGTGCGCCTGAGCAGCTTAGTGCACGCAAGATCGCGGAGCTTTCTGGATTGCCACTGCCTATCCTGTCAGGTGTGTTACATCAGCTACACGCACACGGGCTGATAGTATCCGTGCGAGGCAAGCAGGGTGGGTATTCCCTAATGCAGTCGCCGGATGAGATTTCGCTGGCTGACATGATAGAGGCCATTGAAGGCGGCACACGATTGGCGGTCTGTTGCCATGAGGATAGTCCTACGAATAGTGATGAGTGTGATATAGCATCCAACTGTCGCATTAAAGAGCCTATCCGACGCGTAAACGAAAGTTTTCAACGCTTTTTGAGTCAGGTCAGCTTGGCGCACGTGGCGTTTGATAAGGTGAGTTTGGACCTTGCAAGTTTAAGAGCTAAGTTTTGAAATGAGATTGGTGGCGCGCCGACTCACAGGCGCAGCTAATAGACGATTTCACGCTAGATGGAGAGATACGTATGGCTATTACATTAACAGAGGGTGCGGCTAAGGAAGTCAAGAACATCATGTCCCAACAAAGTGACATGGCGAAGAAAAATGGCGAAGAGCCGAAGAAGCTTTATCTTCGCGTGGGCGTAAAGGGTGGGGGGTGTAGCGGGTTTAGCTATTCGCTCGACCTAACTGAAACCATCAACGATACCGACGAGCAATGGGAGCATTTCGGTATTGATGTCATCTGCGACTCAAAAAGCCAATTGTACCTTGACGGCACCAACGTCGACTTCAAGGACGAGATGATGGGGCGCGGATTCGTATTTAGTAACCCTAACGCTTCAAGCTCATGTGGCTGCGGTAGTAGTTTCTCCGTGTAACGATTTCGCGGCTAGATAGGCATTATCCAGGGCTAAGCATTGAGAGTTTTTTGGAGTAGTCACCGCAATGACTAAAGCGCAAACTGACACAGCTATCGATCAATGGTCGGCGCAGGAATATAAGTACGGTTTCGTCACCGACATAGAAGCGGACAGCGCGCCGCCCGGTCTTAGCGAAGATACCATCAGGTTCATTTCTGCCAAAAAGAAAGAGCCGGATTGGCTGTTGGCCTGGAGATTAAAGGCCTATCACCGCCTGCTCACCATGAAAGAGCCGACTTGGGCTAATCTCCATTATCCAACCATCGATTACCAATCGATTATTTATTACTCCGCACCCAAGCAGGCTAAGGATCAGCCCAAAAGCTTGGACGAAGTCGATCCCAAACTCCTCGAAACCTACAACAAGCTAGGTATTCCGCTCGAAGAGCAGAAAATGTTGGCCGGCGTAGCCGTCGATGCAGTCTTTGATAGCGTTTCAGTGGCTACAACTTTCAAAGACAAACTAGCCGAGATAGGCGTCATCTTTTGCCCATTTTCTGAAGCGGTGCATGATCATCCGGAATTGGTACAAAAATATCTCGGCTCCGTTGTCCCTTATTCAGACAACTACTTCGCCACCCTTAACTCCGCGGTG
Source organism: Planctomycetota bacterium (assembly GCA_024276605.1). Lineage (GTDB taxonomy): Bacteria > Planctomycetota > Phycisphaerae > UBA1845 > UBA1845 > JAJRPG01. The sequence goes on from JAJRWX010000026.1 coordinate 10,158, forward strand.
TTCACTGATGGTTCTTTCGTGTATATCCCCAAGGGTGTTCGCTGCCCGATGGACTTATCAACCTATTTCCGTATTAACGCCAAATCCACCGGACAGTTCGAACGCACCTTGATTATCGCGGAAGAGGGAAGTTACGTGAGTTATCTTGAGGGGTGTACGGCTCCGATGCGAGATGAGAATCAATTGCACGCTGCGGTGGTGGAGCTTGTCGCGTTTGACGACGCTAAAATTAAATATTCCACTATCCAAAACTGGTATCCCGGCGACAAAGACGGCGTAGGTGGTATTTATAATTTCGTAACAAAACGCGGCAAATGTGCTGGTCGAAATTCGCATATCTCATGGACACAGGTTGAAACAGGGTCCGCGATTACCTGGAAATATCCCAGTTGCATCTTGCAGGGTGACAACTCCGTCGGTGAATTTTACTCCGTAGCCATGACCAATCACCATCAACAAGCAGATACCGGCACCAAGATGATCCACATTGGTAAAAACACGCGTAGTAACATCGTTTCAAAGGGGATCTCGGTCGGCTACAGCAAGAATACTTATCGAGGTGGCGTAAAAATCAACACTGGTGCTACGAACGCCCGCAACTTTACGCAATGCGATTCGCTACTCATTGGCGACAAGTGTGAGGCTCACACCTTCCCCTATATCGACGTCAAAAACAGCACCGCTACTATGGAGCATGAAGCCACGACTTCGAAAATTGGTGACGATCAAATGTTCTACTGTAACCAGCGAGGCATCAATGATGAAGATGCGACCGCTATGATTGTCAACGGATTTTGCAAGGAAGTCTTTCGAGAATTGCCTATGGAATTCGCGGTGGAAGCACAAAAACTTTTGGAAATTAGCCTGGAGGGAAGCGTTGGCTGATCAAACTGTTCAGATCGATGAAATAAGTGCTACCCAGTTGTCGGTCCAGTTAACCGGTGATGCGCCCCCTCGACTAATTGATGTGCGAACAGCGGAGGAGCGGGCGACAGCTTGCATCAAAGGATCGCTATGGGCAGATGATGAACAGGTGAAAATCATATTAGAAACATGGGACAAATCGACACCTATTGTGGTGCATTGCCACCACGGAGGTCGCAGCCTACAAGCGGCTGGTTATCTCATGCAACATGGGTTCACTTGTGTTAAAAACCTGACGGGTGGGATCGATGCCTGGTCGTTAGAGATGGATACCCAAGTACCAAGATACTAGATACATGCAAGAACCCATGCGCCCAAGTATCATGGTCCACAGACCAGGAAATGGTAAAGAAAAAAATGGTAATCATTAGGGAAGTAACATGCTAGAGATTCGCAACCTACATGCTCACATCGATGGGCATGAAATCCTGAAGGGGATTAACTTAACCGTTGGCGCCGGTGAGGTGCATTCCATCATGGGGCCAAATGGCTCAGGAAAAAGTACGCTTGCACAGGTACTCGCCGGTCGAGACACATACGAAGTAACCCAAGGTGATATTCTTTATAAAGGCAAAAGCATTCTGGCATTATCACCGGATGAAAGGGCTTGCGAAGGCATGTTCCTCGCTTTCCAATATCCTGTGGAAATCCCCGGCGTTACGACCAGCTATTTTCTGCGGGCGGCAGTGAATGCCATACGCAAGCACCGCGGCGACGAAGAGCTTGACGCCATGGACTTCCTCAAAATTGTCAAAGAGAAAGCCAAGCTCATTAAGTTGGATCAACAGCTTTTGAGTCGAGCCATCAACGAGGGTTTTTCCGGCGGCGAGAAAAAACGTAACGAAATCTTCCAGATGGCGGTGCTCGAACCCTACCTTGCTATTCTGGATGAAACGGATTCAGGCTTGGACATTGACGCGCTAAAAATAGTCGCAGAGGGTGTCAATGCACTGCGTAGCCAGGACCGAGCCATGATTATCGTCACGCACTACCAGCGTTTGCTCCATTATATCGTTCCGGACTTTGTTCATGTGCTCGTTGATGGAAAAATAGCTCATTCGGGCGGTAAAGAACTCGCGCTGGAGTTAGAAGCCAAAGGGTACACGTGGATTGCAGACGACGCAGACAAGGCAACTGCTGTCGCATCCTAGCTAGTGAGATTTCAGCATATGAGCGTAGCCAACATGACACAAAGCAAGGACGTTTTCCTCGCACACTTTGAGCAACTGGAAAAGCAAAGCAGTGGGGGGGCAGCGTGGCTGTTACCTACCCGCAAGGCAGCCTTTGCACGCTTTGCCGAAGAGGGCTTTCCGACCACGCGCGACGAGGACTGGCGATATACCAATGTAACCCCGATCGCCAAAACATCATTCACCCGTGCGTGCAGCGTCGCATCCGAAGTGACCGCTAAACAGATTGAGTCTTATCTGTTCACCAAAGACTGCGTGCTGCTTGTGTGTGTTAATGGCCGCTTCGATCAGAATCTTTCTGCGGTGGGTGAACTACCTAAGGGTGTCATGGCCTGCTGTTTATCCGATGCTGCGCGAACGCAGGGTGATTTGATTGAAACGCATATGGCCAGGCATGCCTTAACCGAACAAGCGCCATTTGCCGCGTTAAACACAGCCATGATGGACGATGGCTTGTTTCTCCATATCGATCAAGGTATCAGTGTTTCCGTGCCCATCCACGTACTGTATTTAATTGACGCCGACGCCGAGCCGGTTTCTACTCATCCTCGAAATCTTATTATCGCCGGACCTTCCAGTCAGGTTTCCGTTGTTGAAACATACGGCACGGTTGGTGGCGGGGGATCTCACTTTACAAATGCTGCGACTGAAATCATCGCCAATGATCATGCCCACGTGTCACATTATCGCGTGCAATGCGAAAGTGACGACACCTACCATGTGTCCACTTTGCAAATCCAGCAACACCGCGACAGTCAGGTACAAACTTTTACCATGTCCCTCGGCAGTGCGCTAGTGCGAAACAATATCGCCACCGTGCTCGACGGGCTAGGTGCGGATTGTTCGTTAACCGGGTTATATCTAGTGGACGGCAGACAACACGTTGATAACCATTTAACGGTCGATCACGCCAAGCCGCATTGCACCAGCCGAGAATTTTTCAAAGGCGTTCTGCAAGATGAGGGTAAAGGTATTTTCCGAGGTAGAATTATCGTCCGGAAAGACGCGCAAAAAACCGATGCGGTTCAGACCAATCGCAGCCTGCTTCTTTCAGACCGGGCCATGGTAGAGAGTAAGCCGCAATTGGAAATTCTTGCCGACGACGTGAAATGCACACATGGTGCGACTATCGGGCAAGTCAATGAGGACGAACTGTTCTATCTGCAAACCCGCGGCGTCAATAAGCAAACCGCGCGTAATCTGCTGGTTTTCGCCTTTGCTAATGAGTGTTTATCAGACGTGCGTATAGAACCTCTGCGAAAACACCTCTCTCAACGATTATTGACGAGGTTGCCGCATGGCGAGATGTTAGGTGATTAGCCCATGGTCTCTACGTCGATGAATCATACGCATGTGAAGTCATCTAGTGCCGGTGCATCCTTAGACCCACAGCGCATCAAACAGGATTTCCCCGTGTTGCAACAGGAGATCAATGGCCATCCGCTGGTCTATCTCGACAGTGCCGCTACTTCACAAAAACCGCAATGCGTGATTGACGCCGTCAACCATTTCTACACGCATGATAACGCCAATATCCATCGCGGTGTTTACGAACTCAGCATGCGCGCCACCCAGGCCTACGAAAACGCGCGGGCGACGATCGCAAATTTTCTCGGCGCATCACGCCCCGAAGAAATCATTTTTGTACGCGGTACCACCGAAGCCATCAACCTCGTCGCACAAACTTTCGTTCGAGATCGTATGGGTGTTGGTGATGAGATTCTCGTGACGACCATGGAGCATCACTCCAATATCGTCCCCTGGCAGTTGCTTTGCCAACAAACCGGCGCTGTGCTGAAAGTGGCACCGATCAACGATGCCGGTGAGATCATCCTTGACGCCTTTCGAGAAAAGCTCACAAAACAAACGAAATTCGTAGCGATCACACATGCCTCTAATGCGTTGGGCACCATCAACCCAGTCGCCGATATGATCGCTTTGGCCCATGACAAAGACATTCCAGTTCTTTTAGACGGTGCCCAAGCTGCGCCTCATTTACCGATCAATGTCGCTACGCTAGGTTGCGATTTTTATACTATTTCCAGTCACAAGATGTTTGGTCCGACGGGGGTGGGGGCGCTGTACGGACGATACGATTTACTAAGTGATATGCCTCCTTATCAAGGCGGGGGTGATATGATCCGCTCCGTCACCTTTGAACAAACTACCTACAACGATGTGCCGCATATATTTGAAGCCGGTACGCCGCACATCGCCGGGGCCATCGGATTCGCAGCCGCTGCTCAATACATCCTTCAACTAGGCTTCGACAAACTGCTAACCTACGAGAAAGAGTTGCTGGATTACGCCACGAAGGCACTCATCGCTATCCCTGAAATTCGCATCATTGGTACAGCCTCAGAAAAAGTCCCCGTCTTATCTTTTATCATCGAGGGTGTTCACCCGCATTACGTGGGCACCATTTTAGATCAAAAGGGCATCGCCATACGAAGCGGACATCACTGCGCTCAGCCCATCATGGATCGCTTCGAAATACCGGCGACGGTGCGTGCTTCATTAGCCATGTACAATACCAAAGAAGATATTGACGCGCTAGCTGCATCATTGAAAGATGTGTTGGAGGTGTTTCGATAATGAGTGACCTTCAAGACCTTTATCAAGAGCTTATTCTAGACCACAACAAGTCGCCTCGTAACCAGGGCAAGCTTGAGGATGCCAATCGCCAAGCACAAGGCTATAACCCACTTTGCGGCGACAAGCTCAAGGTGTACTTACATGTCGAGGACGGCATCGTAAAAGATATTTCGTTCGAAGGCTCCGGCTGTGCGATCTCGACAGCCTCAGCCTCGCTGATGACACAATCCGTTAAAGGAAAGACCATTGAACAGGTTCGCGCCATGTTCGACTCCTACCATCAGATGTTAACACAAGACAGCACCAGCGAATCAGACGAATCCTCCCTTGGTAAACTCGTCGTATTTTCCGGTGTTTGTCAATATCCTGCGCGAGTAAAGTGCGCAACGTTAGCCTGGCACACGGTAAAAGCGGCCTTGGACGATGCAACGGTGCAAGTGACCACAGAGTAGCCATAGAGGATTGGCCTTGGCTAACTAGCCGCCACAGCGGGAGTTCATCACGCATGACCGACACAACACCGACAAGTAAATCACCCCTGCCCGATCAAGAGGCTGTGATTGAGGCGATCCGGCAGGTTTTCGATCCGGAAATTCCCGTCAATATCTACGATCTAGGGCTTATCTATCACATTGAAATCAACGACGACGCCACCATAGACATCCAAATGACCTTAACAACGCCCAACTGCCCGGTTGCTGAACTCATTCCCGTCCAGGTAGCAGGTAAAGTCAAAGAACTCGACGGCGTCGTAGATGTCCGCGTCTCACTCGTTTGGGAGCCGGCATGGACACAGGACCGCATGTCAGAAGATGCTAAACTCATCCTGGACATGCAAGGGGGCGTCATGCCTAAACCACAACAACTGTTCAACATCAGCACACCTACGCAACGCAAATCATCCGAAGATCGCCGCCACTAAAGCATGGCTTGTGCCATCCATTCAAGCTGCGGACTTTTATCCCGGCCGGGGCTTAAAATTGTATCTTGACTTACATGTGAAGTAGTATATATTATAGTATACTGTAATTACAGTTATATAGTATATAGAGATATATAACATGCCAAAGAAACCCACAAGACACAAAAGAGTAGCCAAAGCCAAAAAGAAAACGCCCACAAAGCGAAAAGCTATCGTTCTACCGGCTCGCGGTGCGACGGTTCTTGTCGGCGAACAGGTGGTGGGGGAGCTTGATGTAGCCGTCGCTTCTACAGGTAACCATTGGTGTGCAAAGCAACGAGTATTGCGCAAAGTGTTTGACAAGACCAAGCGTTCCACCCGTTCTCTATCTGCAGCAACCTGTGCTGCCTTAGCCGCGGTGGGGCATCAGCAAAGGGGAAAATTGCTTTCCAAATTGCTCGAAGGCCCAGCCACGTATCAAGCCCTCAAGAAAGTAACTAAATTAAGCCCCGGCCCGCTGTACCATCACATCAATCAGTTAAGATTAGCCAAGCTGATATTTCCCAAGCAGCGCGATCTTTATGAGTTGACGCGTGGGGGAAGAAATCTCATTCTCATTGCCCAGGCAATCGGGCCGCTTATTGGTGACGCTAGACGCAGGCCAATGGGGCGATGATCGGATCTGAGTTGTTCTGATCCATGGATACAATCATATGGGACAATCACTTCGTGTTGGTGTACTCGAACCTTACTACGGCGGATCTCACGCCGCTTTTGTAGATGCGTTCATACAGCATTCACGGCACGACTGTGTGCTAGCGACGCTCCCCGCACGCAAGTGGAAATGGCGCATGCGCGGATCAGCCATGTGGTTTGCTTTACAGGATATTTCCTGGCTACAAGGCGGGGGGGCAAAGCCGATCGATGTGATTCTATGCAACGATATGCTTAGCGTAGCCGACCTACGCTCGCTATTACCCCAAGCCATGCGAAGTGTTCCTATTGTCTGTTATTTCCATGAGAATCAATTGACTTATCCATTGTCCGATGATGACATGCAAGACTATCAGTATGGCATGACCAACATCACTTCGTGCCTGACTGCTGACAGCGTCTGGTTTAATTCGCTATATCATCAGCGATCTTTTCTTTCCGCTGCAGATACTTTACTTAAGAAAATGCCTGACCACGTACCCACAGAAATCATCCAATGTATCGAAAATAAATCTCAGGTAGTGTACCCAGCCGTAGATGTAGGGAATCAAACATCAGATGCCAATCATGAGAATAAGAAAGGCCCAATAACCATACTATGGTGTCACCGTTGGGAATACGACAAGAACCCCAACGCATTCTTCGATGCTATCCGAGCAGCCGACCAATTGTCTCTGGATTTCGACATCGTCGCTGTGGGTGAACAGTTTCGAACCGCCCCGCCGATTTTTTCAAAATTTTTCAACGAGCTGAGTCATCGTGTCCGCCACGCTGGATTTGTACACGAACGATTAGACTATCTATCCCTAGTAGCCGGCTGCGATGTAGTCGTCAGCACAGCCAATCAGGAAAATTTCGGTATCGCCGTAGTCGAAGCGATGCTGTTGGGTTGTCAACCATTGTTCCCCAATCGCTTGTCGTATCCTGAATTGTTACCCGGCCAGTTCCACGCTGATTGCATATTCCAAAATGACAACGACTTTACGGCACGACTATTATCCATCATCAGAGGAGAAGGTCGATTGTCGCCGGAGCGGCGGTTACTGCTCACCGACCAATTAGCCAAAAGATTCGCAGCGACTCAACAAGTGCAGAGAATGGATGATCGGCTCGAAGACATATTCATCGGTATGTCCAAATGATGAATCACCGCGATATAGAACAGAAAAACCCTTATTATCGCCCCCTATTCAAATAGTCCGATAATATATGTTATGTTGCATTGACGGCATGAAGGGCGATGCAGTGTATCTGCCTACCATGTTAATTACCGGCGCTTATTGCCGACTGCTAGTTAAGGGCGGCGTCCGCGTTAAGATCGTCCGGCTGGTTTGCGTTTACCCGGTTGCCGAGATGATTTTTTCGCTAGAGGCGCTAGATCCATACCTGCGCTGAGTTGGATACGGTTGCCTACAAAGCGGTAAACGCCAACACGCTCGGATGATGTATCCATGATATAGAGATATTCTTCATTATCCGTGGAACCAACACCGACGGTCACAACGTATTTACCTGCCTTGGCAGTCATGCCGGCTCCCAAAGCCTGGGACGGCAACATATTGACCACGAGAATACCAACCAACAAAACAACACTTGTCGTGGAAAGGACGGCTATGGTCATATCTTTTGTATTCACGGCAGTAACTCCTTTCCTGAATCAGTTTGTTTTACCGGAAAAATCTTTGGCAAGGTCTCTAGTGCCCGCATGTCTGAGCTGACCATTTTGAATATTTGAGGGTACGAACACATGAAGCTGGTCGCTGGCCTGATCCACTACGTAGACGACGTCGTAGGTTTGCCCGGATGGTTTTACCGTAACAAGGGCTATATTGCCGGCTCTACCACCAACTCTCGCCATCGCACGGGGTAGCGCCAGCGTACCGGTCTGTACAAGAAGCAATAATAGCAAGATGACATTCACGCCAATCAATGCAACGATAATCGTTTTCTTTTTCAGCACGGAACAATCTCCCTCCACACAAATGTCGGCTAATCGGGCCACCAAGCGACTATGTCATGTGTGTTCGTTTGGGGTTCAAAAAAGATGACAGACCCGTGACAATGATGATGCCCAAAGCGATGACCCATGTCAAAGTGGTTCCTTCTGCATCAGGAAGTCCAACAGGCACCTGCGCCAATACCGGAGTCGCCACTAGATTAAACATAATTATAGCCAATACAATCCGCCCCAAGCTTGCGCAACGTATCATCTATCGCGCTCATGCACAGTACAAAATCCCTTATCTCCTCTACGAGCATTATAGTAGCCGAAAATGACAGGTAAAGAGAGCCGCAATATGTGGGTATAGTCATGCTCTAGGCCTTTTGCAGCGGTTGTATCAGCTTCCGAAAAGCGCGCGTTGGCATGGACACCGTCCCCCAGCTTGGCGAACGCATGCGAGCATGTTGGGCATATTGTTGGGCAGAAATCCATGCAAATGCGTAATAGCGGTCTTTGTAAAGGTGGCAATCCAACCCCGAGGCGTCATTTCCAGAGCCAATAAGCCAATAGGCAAATACGAACCCCGGCTCAAAACCTTCACCAAATACGTTTTCCCACTGATGTAAGCCGTCTAGATCAAGCTCTGTCACCCAATTTTCCCAATATCGTTTTCCGTTCATACCTTCGTAGGGGAACTTGCGACCTTTGATGTCGACTAGCCAAGCTTTTTTTCCGGGTCGATACACCAAAAAATCGAACGATTTTACACGGGCACCGGAAAAGATAGCCTTTTTCTGCTCATCCACAGGAATGTATGGCCAGCCTCGGGATCGGACATAATCCTCGAACGCTGCTTCATAGTGGTTGTGTCGCTGGGCCATGTGCCTCTTTTTTTACTGTTAGACGGTTAGCTGAACGAGGGGTGATTTTTTCTTTTTCGCCACTTTCTTCCGCGTTTTTCTAATGGCTGGGCTTGTCGCATAGGGCAATTTCTTACCCGTTTTTCTCTCGTAAAAAGCTTCGACTTGCGAAGCATGTGTGAAATAATGATCGTATCCATGACTACCGCCACTATAGTCGCAGTCTTTCGCTTCATATTCACGGCATATTCCCGGACGATTATCGTAGACTTGGCACAGATTATCTACGCCGAGGCTTTTGCATCTTGTTGCATACTGGACATACCAGTCGCCCTCATCGACGAAAATGGTGATACCTTCGTGCATCAGATACCACCTCATGTCGTCATAATCACGCCCAGACGTCGGTTTATCGATAGGTAACGCCAAATACTGACAGCATGCGGCTGCACAGTGCTCGCAAAGGGTAGATCCCATAGCCCCACTCTCTCTTCATGTGTAATGCTTGCCAACTAATCCAGCTGGATCGATTATAATAGCCGGTTATATACGTCGCAATGAGGCTATTAAACATCAGCAGGCATGTTATGAGAATAATTGCAGGGCAGTGGCGATCTCGCCGACTTCTTTGGCCTAAGGTTTCAACCACAAGGCCCATGCCGGACCGTATCCGTCAAGCGCTATTTGATCGTTTAGGCGTGTACTATAGCCAGCCTGGCACGCTGCCCCCCCTCCTTGTGGCTGATGTATTCGCAGGCAGTGGATCGATGGGTCTTGAAGCGTTATCAAGAGGGGCATCGAATTGTTGTTTCTTTGAAACCGAGCGAGAAGTGATCAACATATTGCAACAGAACATCCAATTGCTTGATGCCACGCCTATGGCCACCATCGAACGTCGCGATGCGTGGTCGGCGGTATCGACCCGATCTGCTATAAAGCCCTTCGATTTACTCTTCCTTGATCCACCGTACGCCCAGTCGCAGGATTTGTCCCCCGAGGGGAAGGTCGGCATGTTGCTTGAGTCCCTGGCTAGGCATCCATCGAATAAGCAGCTAGTTGTGTTACACGTGAAAAAGGCAACCACCATTGAAATGTTTGCCTCTTGGCGCGTGCTCGATCAACGCCATTACGGCTCACATATCATCCTGATGTTAGAGCGTGGAAGCGGAGAGTCAGCGTAATATGTCGCCACACGACTATACGGCGAAACAGGCTGCGATTGCAGTGATCGCACATCTTCGACACAAGGGCGCAACCGCCCTACTCGCCGGTGGATGCGTTCGGGATGAGCTGCTCGGCCTAACGCCTAAGGATTATGACATAGCAACCGACGCCCTACCTGAACAAGTCCGCGCATGGTTCCCACGTGCTCGGGAAGTCGGTGCACAATTCGGCGTCGTCTTGTTACGCAAGTATGGCCACGATATCGAAGTGGCCACGTTTCGTACGGATGGCTCTTACAAGGATGGACGACATCCTGAAAGCGTTCATTTTACCAATGCCCGGGAGGATGCGCAGCGCCGAGATTTCACGATCAATGGGTTGTTTTACGACACAGAGAAGAACGAAGTCATTGATTATGTTGGCGGGCAGGAAGATTTACGCAATGGTCTATTACGGACTATCGGTGATCCTGCTAAGCGATTTGCCGAGGATCACCTGCGTATGTTACGAGCCGTAAGATTCGCCGCCCGGCTCGGATTCCAGATTCACGAGGAAACCGTTTCGCATATCAATAAGCTGGCTCCAAAACTTTGTAACATCAGCGCAGAGCGTGTGGCGATGGAGCTTGAAGCCATACTCACAGTCCCGTCGCGTCGCCGAGGCTGGCGGTGGCTGGTAGATACGGGATTACATGGATTTCTAGCACCAAGCTGGCGCGATGATACGGTTGGAAACAAGATCGTCCTATCACGCCTGTCCTACTTACCCGACCACAAAATTTCCGAATCTTTAGCATACGCATCTGTATGGTGTCATCTACCAGTAGACAATGTTAAGCAAATCTGCAGAGAGCTTCGACTAAGTAATCGACTTACGGGTGACATACTATGGCTCATCAATTCGTTGTCCAAGGCGGCCATTTCAAAGCAACTTGAACTGGCTGATCTAAAACAACTACTGGCACATCCAAGCTGGCCCGATCTTGTGCTACTGCTTCAGGCAGACCAACAAGCGCAAGACAAATCCTTACAGGCCTATCACGAACTTATAGAAAACACACGGGACATCGACAGGCAAACCATAGCCCCAATTCCCCTACTCAACGGCGATGATCTCAAAGTGCATGGCATAAAAAATGGTCCGCAGATGGGAAAACTATTAGCCGAACTGTACCGCGCGCAACTCAACGAGCAAATTGTCTATCGCCGGGACGCACTAGCTTGGTTGGATCGATTGCGTTTTGGTAAGGATGACCAATCGAACAGAGGCTCAAAGTAGTCGCCTTAATGGTGACAAAGTCCTGGTGCTTTTATCCACCCATCGCCTTGATGCGATCTTCGACCGTTTTTGTATTGGTCAGACGAATGCCGAATGACTCAGCCACTTTCACGGCGTGTCCGACGCCTATCTCTTCATTCGCAACAAACAAGCGCAGTTCGGAATCAAAGGATGTGTCGAACTCGATAATCGTACCTACGCGTATACCGAGGATGTATTCGATGGGCATATCTCGTTCAACCAGCACGACTGTAAGGGGGACGCTGATATGGAGAATACGCTGTACATCGTTCGTTCTCATCGTCGCAGGCGCAGATACCGGTGGTGCCGCTACTTCAGGGGTAGCAACCTCCGGCTCCTCACCCGGAAACAATGCATTGATGTCAGCTTGCGACAGTCCCATGTTCAATGGGATATCGTCCTGATAGCGTACACACCTTAACGCCGCCTACAATTTTATAGGACGTATTGGAGGTTAAATACCGCACTTACTACCCGACCCGGTCGCTTTAGGGCTTTACGGTTAATCAGTGAAAGTTTTCAACACAATACAGGCATTGTGACCGCCGAAGCCAAACGAATTGTTGATCGAAATGTCGATATTCATGTCTCTAGCTGTATTGGGGCAGTAATCCAAATCGCATTGTTCATCTGGGTTTTCCAGATTGATGGTTGGCGGCACTACGTGTTGCTGCATGCCGATCAACGTCGCAATCAACTCGATTCCCCCACTTGCACCCAACGAATGACCTACTGAACTTTTCGTACTACTCACGACAAGTTTGTAGGCGTGATCCCCGAAAACCTTTTTGATGGCCAGCGTTTCAGCCACATCACCCAGCGGCGTACTCGTGCCGTGGGCATTGATATATTGTACTTCTTCGGGGCTTAAACCCGCATCAGCGACGGCCCTACGCATAGCCTCTGCCGCACCACGACCGTCCTCACAAGGTTGGGTAATGTGTTCGGCGTCTGATGTTGAAGCAAAACCAATCACCTCAGCCCGTATGTCAGCGCCACGGCGTTTAGCGTGTTCCAACTCTTCAAAGATAACCGCTCCAGCACCTTCTGACAGCACAAAGCCGTCTCTGTCCCGATCGAACGGACGACTAGCACCCTGGGGGGTGTTATTTCGCTGGCTCAAGGCTTTCATGGCAGCAAACGCTGCCAAAGCTAAAGGAGATAAAGCCGCTTCAGCGCCGCCGGTAAAAACAACATCCGCTTTATCGCGTCGTATGTACTCCAACGCTGCGCCCATCGCATTTGTCGCTGAGGCACATGCCGTAGAGACTGCGATACTTTCACCACGCGCACCGTAAGCAATAGATATGTTGCCACTGGCTGCGTTGACCATGAGCTTGGGGATGGTAAAGGCCGAAACCTTGCTAGGCCCCTTTTGCATCAATCTCAACGCTTGCTGCTCAAGCTCATTCATGCCGCCGATACCGGAGCCGAAAATGACAGCTGAACGATAGGCGTCGATTTTCGACATGTCCAAAGAGGCGCTCTTAAATGCCTCATCCATAGCGATCATGGCAAATTGCGCATAGCGGTCGAGACGCTTTACTGCTTTACGTTCTAAATAATCCGTCGCATCGAAATCGGGAACCTGTCCGCCAATAAGCACAGAATACCCTTCGAGATCGAAGAGCGTGTTCATGGACAGACCACTACGCCCCTCGATCAACGCATCCCAGAACGTATCGACGCCAACGCCAAAAGGCGTAACGGCGCCGATCCCGGTGACAACCACGCGTCGATTCATTTCTCGTTCTATCTGTTGCTAAGAATTACTTTCGAGGTGTTTCGTTATGTAGGAGATGGCTTCTCCGACGGTTTTGAGATTCTCTGCATCCTCGTCAGGGATAGTCAGGTCAAACTCGTCTTCTAACTCCATGACAAGCTCAACCGTATCCAACGAGTCCGCATTAAGATCGTTGACAAACGAGGTTTCTTTCGCAATCTCACCTTTGTCAACGCTCATTTGTTCACTAACAATCTGGATGACTTTGTCTTCTATTTCCGTTGCCGTAAGCACACCTGAATCCTCCGGACAGAGCTTTAATTACCCTTCAATACAATCTCCAGCCAACAATCATGGTACCTAGTACCCACCAACCGGGCAAGTACGCCCCAACCAAGGCCGTTGAGATTACTATATCCAGCAACAGTCGGGAAAAGACCATAGCTGTGATTTACATATGCAGGCCGCCGTCAATAACCACGACCTGCCCAGTTACATAAGAGGCTGACTCGCTTGCTAGAAAAGCAATAACAGCGGCCACCTCCGGCGTTTTTCCAAATCGAGCCATAGGAATGAGCTGTTTGGCCCCTTCTGTGACTTTTTCCGGAAGTGAGGCGGTCATATCCGTCTCAATAAAACCAGGCGCAACTACATTACACGTAATGTTACGCTTGGCCAATTCCTTGGCTACGGATTTGGAGAATCCGATCAACCCGGCTTTACTCGCGGCGTAATTAGTCTGGCCGGCATTTCCCATAACGCCGGAAATGCTGCCGACATTGACAATCCGACCATACCGTTTACGAACCATAAGACGAGAGGCTGCTCTGCACATCCAGAATACCGATCGCAAGTTAGTGGTCAACACATCCTCGAACTGGTCATCGTCCATGTTCATCAATAAACCGTCGCGTGTGATGCCGGCATTATTCACCAGGATATCCAGCTTTCCTGCGGACTCTCCCACGTGCTCAACAAATGCATCAATAGCCGATTTATCGGTCACATCGAGCACGCTCGGCTGAATCGATCCCCTCAACTCTTGCTGCTTGGCCTGGTGGCAAACCTCTTGTAATGTCACCTCATCCCGCCCGCACGCGAACACGTTTGCCCCACGCTCAGCCAATGCCAAGCAGGCCGCGCGGCCAATGCCTCGGCTTCCACCGGTGACAATCGCTGTACGATTTTCCATAATTGACCTATCCCGTACTCATCTGCGCCGGCGATATTATACCGGTTCGCCGATTATTTTTTCAATGGCTTCAACGGAACTCATATTCAGCGCCGTGGCTTGGCGATCTATTTTTTTCATCATACCGGTCAGCACCCTACCTGGTCCAACTTCGACAAAACGATCTACGCCCTCCGCTATCATGCGCTCGATCGACTTTTGCCAGAGAACCGGTTGAGTGACCTGGCGACAAAGCCAATCTCGTATGTCGTCCGGATTGGTATGGTCCTTGGTATTCACATTGGCAACCACCGGAATACGCGGCGTCTGAAAATTTGTGGCTATGAGCATGTTCTCCAGCGCGTGCGCTGCCGACTGCATCAGGGTTGAATGGAACGCACCAGCCACCGCCAACGCGATCGCCCGGCAACCCACATCACCAGCTAAGTCTACTGCACGAGCACACGCCTCACGATCTCCGGAGATGACGATCTGCCCGGGACAATTATAATTAGCCGGTGACAAAACACCGTCCCCACGTGCGAGATCGCAAAGTTGTCGCGCTTTCTCCTCATCAGCGCCGATCAAAGACACCATCCCACTAGGTGTAGCGGCTGCAGCTTCCTGCATCAGTGCCCCTCGATGCTGCACCAATCGAACGGCATCCGCAAAGCTTAATGCACCTGCAAAATATAGCGCAGTGTATTCACCCAGACTCAATCCGCCAGTACATTGAAATTGCTGCACATCGCCGCCCGCTTGGCGATAAGCTTCGAGAATGGCGACACTCGTGACTAGAATAGCCGGCTGTTGAATATCCGTCGGCTCCAATTTTTCTGCCGGTCCTTCAAAACAGAGCTTCGCCAGATCAAAACCAATGACCTCATTGGCCTCGTCAAAAACATCCTTGGCACGAGAACTAGACGCGTACACGTCACGGCCCATACCTACAACTTGTGACCCTTGCCCGGGGAAAATGATTGCTGATTTACCCATATCTTCTTGTCTATTGATTGAAGGTTAGTGAGATTCGCTTCCGCCATCAAAGTCTAACGATCATCGTCCCCCACACCAACCCTGAACCAATGGCAACCATTAAGACGATGTCGCCTTTCTTGACGACGCCCGTACGGCGGGCCTCATCCAGGCCCATAGGCACGGATGCTGCGGAGGTGTTACCGTAATGCTGGATGTTGATGCTGATCTTTTCAAGGGGAAGCCCCATCCTTTCCCGCACGGATTCAATGATGCGTAAATTTGATTGGTGCGGAATAACCAAGGCCAAGTCGCTTGGTGTGAGATTGGCGGAGGTCAGTGCTTCGTCAATGAGTTGTTGCATCTTCACCACTGCAAACTTGTAGACTTCTCGACCTTTCATGTGCAACGTGTGCATGTGCCCGTCTACGGTGTGATGAGCTGCCGGCAAACGTGAGCCACCAGCGGGTACCCAAATATGGTGCGATCGTGAACCGTCACAGCCCAAATTGCAGTACATCATTGCGCTTTCAGGATCTTCGTTGATACCAAGCACGGCTGCTGAGGCTGCGTCTCCAAACAAGACAGCCGTCGTGCGATCCGTCCAGTTGGCAAACCGTGAAAGCGCCTCGGCCCCAATAACCAAGGCCCGTTTATACATGCCTGCTCCAAGAAAACTCGATGCCGTGATACTTGCATACAAAAAACCAGCACAAGCTGCACCGATGTCGAAAGCGGGAATTTGCTTAGCCCCAATTTTTTCTTGCACGATGGCCGCAGTGGCCGGAAACTGATGATCGCCGGTGGCTGTAGCTACTATGATGATGTCGATGTCATCAGCAGATAACCCTGCGTCTTCCAACGCCCTTTTTCCCGCCAAGGCTGCTAAATCAGAAGTGGCTTGGTCATCGGCGGCAAAATGTCTCTCGCGGATACCGGTACGTGTAACAATCCATTCGTCCGAGGTGTCCAAGTTTTTTTCAAAAAAGTGATTGTCGCGTACCTTCTCTGGTACGTAGGTGCCCGTGCCAAGAATGCATATCGGCAAAGCTTTGGTCATCGATCAACCTTTAGTTGGAATGTGCCGCTAGCCTACTGACCAGCGCCCCATTGATGTCTCGTTCAACAAATTGCCTGGCTACGCTAATCGCGTTGGCTACGGCATGTTCGTTACTTCTACCGTGGCAGATGATACAGACGCCGTTGATTCCGAGTAATGGCGCTCCACCATAGCGACTGTAATCGTGCCTGGCCCACACGCGGTCAATAGCGCTAAGAAATATTCCTCTAATTTCTTCTCTTTCCGCCTCGACTTCGCGTTTGATGGTTCTGACAAAACCCTCAGCCAGGCCCTCGACAAATTTTAACACAATGTTTCCCACAAAACCGTCACAGATAGCCACATCACAACGATCCTCAAACAAATCACGCCCCTCCGTGTTGCCTACAAAATGGAGGGAGGTATCTTGAGAGAGTAACTCAAAAGCTTGTTTGACCAATCCGGTGCCTTTTCCTCTTTCTTCCCCCGTAGAGATCAGTGCAATTCTGGGATTCTCTATCCCCAGAACGTGTTCGGCAAAAACGCCAGCCATGACCGCATACTCGTATAAGTGTTGTGGTTTGGCCTGGATATTAGCGCCAACGTCACATAATACGAACGGACCATAAAACGATGGGATCGTCACTGCAATTCCCGGTCGCTTCACGCAAGACAGCGGCTTTAGAGTCAACTGGGCCACCGCAGCCAACGCCCCGGTGTTGCCTGCACTAATCATTGCATCTGCCTCTCCACGCACGCACAACTGAGCCATACGTACCATGGAGGCGTTCTTGTACTTACGCAAAGCCTCAACTGGCGCTGCATCCATAGGGATTACCGCGTCAGTATGCACAATGGAGACACGAGATTGATCACACGCTTGCGATTCAACATCTAGCAACGATTGGATGCGTCCTTCATCGCCGACGAGAACAATATCAAGATCAGGGTAACGGGATGAAGCCAAGACAGCACCCCGGACAATGGCCTGCGGTGCGAAATCACCACCCATGGCGTCCACGGCGACGCGGACAGCCATTACCCTTCCTTTGTTTCCGAGGAGAGCGACAACTTAGCGCTGACATAGCCACAAACACCACAAGCCGCGTGAGGTAGCTTAGGCTTCCCACACTTGGGGCAGGAACTAAGATTGACCGGGCTAAGGGCGTGATGGGCACGCCTTGTACGTGTCCGACATTTGGATTTCTTTTGAACGGGAAGCATATCAACCCCAATGTTTCAATGTCAGTCAATAAAAGAACGCGAGACTGGACCTACCAAGCTGCCAGCCTAACAATCCACCATACACAGACTAAAAGCGATCACCCAAACTGTCAAGCATGACCCACTTGAACGGGTGCGATCATGGAACTTCGCCATCACATTCATAAGAGCGTCGTTCCAGCTAGATGTTGTACACCCCTGATTCGTATGATATATCGGTCCTTTCATACGTAAAAAATACTTGACTTTTGTTCGTAATATTGCGAACATATAGGAGGCAACTATGCCCCGTGTCGAAGTTGTCTTCTTTCGGGAAGACGAGGAGGCGGTACCGGTTCGAGACTGGCTCGATAGCATACCGAAAAAGACTCAGGCTAAATGAAGCTCGGTAGGCTTGAGGAACTAGGCCATGGACTTCGTCGCCCCGAAGCCGATTACCTTCGGGACGATATTTACGAGCCTAGGATCCGATTTCAGAGTGTGAATTATCGTATGCTCTACTTCTTTCATGGACTAATGGCAGCGATAGTCTCACAGGGTATCAAGAAGGAGAAAGAAGTTCCGCCAAAGGAAATCGACCTCGCCATCATGCGAAAACGATTATTTGAAACGGACCCGGAAGCGCATACGGAGTGAACAGCTATGGCGAAGAAAAAAGTATTTAAGTCGAAGTCACTACAGGCGGCCTATGACCGCTACATCGGCGACGATTCTGAACAAAAGGAGGCTTTCGAGCAAGCTCTCGCCGACTACGATGTCGCCCGAAAAATATACGACTTGCGAACCAAGGCCGGACTTTCGCAAAGAAAACTTGCCCAACGCATCGGCACCACCGCGTCGGTCATCTGCCAACTAGAGGATGCCGACTATCAAGGCCACTCACTCTCCATGCTCCGACGAATCGCATCCGTACTCAATAAACGTGTTGAAATTCGATTCGTCTCAATCAAGCGAAAGGCGCAGCCAGCATAATTCTATCAGTTCACAAGTAGAATACCCATTACTCGCTTGATGCCATTCAGCGTTATTTGGCTTTTTTGAGAGTAGATTTCTTTTTATCGTCGGATGCCATTTCCGCCACGCCGGCAGATGGGCACAGCTTGGCCAGGGTACAACTTGGGCAATCCGGCTTCCTTGCCATGCACACCTGTCGGCCATGCCATATGAGCGCATGGGATAAGTAGGTCCAATTTTTTCTAGGTATGATCTCCATGAGGTCACGTTCAATTTTGACTGCGTCCTTAGAATCCCTGCTCTGCCAGGTAAGCGCCAAGCGAGTAGCTAACCGTCCGACGTGAGTATCAACCACCACACCTTCGTTTTTTCCAAATGCCGTACCCAACACAACATTGGCCGTCTTACGAGCTACACCGGGCAGTGAAATGAGATCATCGAGCGTATCGGGCACCTTCCCTTTGAATTCGTCAACTATGGCCCGTGCAGTTCCCTGAATACTTTTAGCCTTTTGACGGAAAAACCCTGAGGCGTGGATGATTTCCTCAATCGCCTCGCGCGGAGCAGCCGCTAGAGCTTTCGGGGTCTTGTATTTAGCAAACAAGACAGGTGTAATTTTGTTTATCGTTTCATCCGTCGATTGGGCTGACAATATAGTTGCGATCAATAACTTAAACGGATTTTTACGATGCAGGGCACAATCGGCATCCGGATAGAGCTTTCGCAATCCCTTAAGAATCTTTCCTGCTCTCACCTTTCGGTCGGAATCATTTTCGTTCGATACCATCATTGTCATTTAAGGCTACATCTCCGGTTTGGTGATCGACTCCTGCGTTACATGTGGTGAGCCGCTCCACCGAACATAGCCATCTTCGAAAACATCCTTTTTCCAGATAGGTACATCGCGTTTGAGGGTATCAATTAGCCAACGGCAGGCATCGAAGCATTCGGTCCGATGCCCCGCCGCAACACCGATGAACACCGCTAGCTCACCAAGGGCTACCGACCCGACTCGATGCACGACGGCAATCCGGCGAAGCATCCACCGCTTTCGTGCCTCCTCCGCAAGTCGTAGCATCACATCCTTAGCCATGTCTTCATAGGCTTCATAGTCTAAGCGAATGAGCTGTCCATGCTCATCGTCCAACTCGGCTCGGGTCATACCCACGAATGTCACTTGCCCCCCGCATTGCGTATCACCACCGAGAAACTGCTCAATCGCGCATACATCTATAGGGGTAGACAATAGATTGATCATCGTATCCAGTGGCTGGCCTCCCGATACGGGTGGGATCATAGCAATCTCGTCATTCCGGCAAACCGTAGTATTATCAAGTGCATAGTTGTTATTCACGGCAAACCGGACAGCTTCCAATTTCCCTTGCAACGCTGGGCATTGTAGTTCCAACTGCTCGCGCACCGTGGCGATGGTCGCATCTTCCGGCACCTCCAGCATCATATCTTCGCGTAGCGCGAGGTCTTTACCCGGCCCTAGAAAAATGACATGAATCTGCATGGATGTCACCGTAAAAATGATTTCCCCAGTAGTCGTCTAATCGACGCAATCTGACCGGCATGAAACCCTTCGTGTCTGGCACAGTGACAAATGGCACCAGCTATGTCCTTGTAGTGTGGATGAGGTTTTCCTTCCGCCCCGGTACAAGGCTCGGCCAACGTTTCGTCATGCATACCGCGAATCGCGGTGAGTGTTTTGACATGCAGGTCAGCCATCACATCGAGCACGTCTGTGATGGGTGGATAATCATGTTCCTGAGCAGACTTTACCAGCCCGCCGATTGGGAAATGAGCGAGAAAAGAGGTATCGAGGATAGGATTACCCAGGCACCGGTCGTGAATGAGCACGTTCTCAGATGCGGCTAAGTGTCCACAAAGCCAGAGTGAATGAGCCATGCCTTGAGTGGGCTGGTAAAACCAATCATCGCCACTGAGATCGGCGATAAGTTTCAAGGTCCATATTCTCGATCCTTCAATCAGATCAGCCAGGAGTTGTGCATTATTCATATTTTCTACTCCATACAAGTTGTATGAACCGCCTTGGGATTCCTCTATTCGATCGTCAGCGTAGGTGCCGCTACCTGTAACTGACTTTTTACGCTGACCTGCCCTGCGGTATTTGAAACCACCCGGTCCAGGGCTTGCCTGACATAATCAGGCGTGCCGGTGAACAATTTCTCCGGCTTACCGCTATCACCGTTTATTCTAATCTCGACGTTGAGTGGAATGTCACCCAGAAAGGGTACGGCTAATTCGTCCGCCGCGTGCTTGGCGCCGCCATGATCGAACAATTCATCGCGATGACCACAGTTGGGGCAAAGGTAATAGCTCATGTTTTCAATGATGCCCAGACAACACACATTGAGTTGTTCGTACATTTTCACGGCTCGTCGTGCGTCGATCAAAGCCACGTCCTGGGGGGTGCAAATCACAATAGCTCCGGTCATGGGAATCGACTGGGCCAGGGTTAACGGCACATCGCCCGTGCCTGGAGGTAGATCGACGATAAGATAATCCAGCTCGCCCCAATCGACTTGTTCGAGAAATTGTTTGACGACGCCGTGAACCATTGGCCCGCGCCAGATGAGCGGTTTTTCTCGATCGACCATAAAGCCGATGCTCATGATTTTGACCCCGCCAGCGTCTAATGGAATTATTTTTTCACCACTTACTTCGGGTCGAGCACCTTCAATCCCCACCATCGTGGGAATGCTCGGTCCATACACGTCTGCATCCATTAACCCGACCTTAGCTCCCGCCCGATGAAGCCCGTAGGCTAGCAGGACCGAGGCTGTGCTTTTTCCGACACCCCCTTTGCCCGCCCCCACCGCGATGATATTTTTCACGCCGGGAAGCTGTGTGGTTGATGCTGACCGACTAGACCGCACTTGTGCACTCCATTCGATATGAACCTGGTCGACGCCGTCAATGCGCTTGATCGCGCTGGTTACATCGCCCCCAATTTGATCTTTCAATGGGCAAGCCGGTGTGGTTAATTCGATGTGAACGTGTACGTTCGCCCCATCAACGGAAACATCTTTCACCATCCCCAGTGTGACGAGGTCTTTATGTAGTTCGGGATCTTGCACCGTTTTTAGTTGTTCGAGAATCTGCTCGTTAGTGGCTATCGCCATCAAATTTGATCTCCGTCATATTAAGTTCGACTCGGCTGAGATAGTTGTTATCGCAAGCGAGCCGTCAAAATTATTCCATACTCCCTACACAGAATATAGTTGGTAAGGCACCGCCCGACAATTGCCAGTGGATGGAATTACATGCTTTGGTTCATCATGGGGGGATCACCTAATCCGATATTCGCTCGTAGGGCAGGTCGTTTTTTCGTCCTTCAAGGCGAAAGGTTGACCTGCCTTTTTACCATCACGCTTCGACTTTTCTTTGAGTTGCGATGTTGGGTCGTGCGGCTCTGTTTCGTCTATCACGGTGTTTACGCGTGTCTATGGTTTCAGGCAGGTCAACCTTTCGCCAATTTTAGGATTGGCGAAAGAACGACCTGCCCTACAGGGCTTCGACTTTTCTTTCGGCGCGATGCTTGGTAGCGCGACGGGTTGGTCAGAGCACCACGGCGCAAGCCTGGTGACACGATGGCGAGCTGGCGTGGGTGGGTTTGCTGAATCATGTGGATTTGTTCACGTTCGCTGGTCCGCAGGCTGGCGCCGTGCGGCTCTGATTTGGCGGTTGCGTGCGTCTATGACTTCAGGCAGGTCAACCTTTCGCCAATTTTGGGATTGGCGAAAGAACGACCTGCCCTACAATGATTCGACCTTCCTTTGGGTTGCGATGTTTGGTAGCGCAACGGGTGTTGATCCGGGCCATGCTCGGTCCAACCACCCCAAGCGCACATGACGATGGAAACTTGACCACAGCCAATCTTCCGGCTTGTCGACCAACTCGTGTTTTACGGGGTTGAGGTGTATATAGTCACGATGGCGGACATAGTCGTCCTCATCTCGAATTCTGTGCTCGTAATAACGTGGCTGCCAAATACCGCGTCGTCCTTGTTTCCGGCTTTGTGCAGTCGTGTCCCAATCGCGTCCTCCGTGGGCGAGGTAAGTGCGGGTGAAATAAGATTTGATCTGTCGCCAGCGTGTGGGAAAGTCATCATCGTCGTCGGGCAGTGTCCAGATGCAATGCAGATGGTCGGGGAGCAGGACGAATGCCTGGACGTCGAAAGGGAGACGGCGTTGCACCGAACGAAAAGCTTCACCGAGAAGTTCGCGACACAGGTCGCCGGTCAATATGCGCTGCCGCCGGTATGTCACGACGGTGAAGAAGTACGTGGCACCTTCGGTTCGCCATCTTACGTAGGTCGGCATAATGATAGGGTAAACGTTGTTGGTCGCAAATACCAGCCGTGTAGGGTAGGTCGTTCATTCTCCGCAGTCGTAGGGCAGGTCGTTCTTTCGCCCTTCAAGGCGAAAGGTTGACCTGCCTGTAGCTATTTATGCTTCGGACTTGTCTTTGGGTTGCGATGTTAGGTTACGCAACGAGTCAGAGCACTACGGCGCAAGCCTGGTGACACGATGGCAGGTTGGCGTGGGTGAGCTTGCTGAATCAGGTGGCTTTGATTACGTTCGCTGGTCCGCAGGCTGGCGCCGTGCGGCTCTGATTTGGCGGTTGCGTGCGTCTATGACTTCTGGTGCCCCATCTCGATTTCGAGGTGGGGTAGACGATGATCGAAACGGTAGATGACCTGAACGTTTGATCATCGACCGATTTATCATCGACTCCCCCAGGTCCAAAAAACAGGACCTGGGCCACCCAGTCCCAGTCTGATTCGACTATTACGATAGTTGTGCGTGTTTATGACTTCAGGCAGGTCAACCTTTCGCCAATTTTAGGATTGGCGAAAGAACGACCTGCCCTACCGGGCTCCCGATACCAGAATATAGAATGTCAGGCTCTAACCCACAATTGCTAGCGGATGGAATTACATTCTTTGGTTCGTCATGGGGGGATCACCTAATCCGATGTTAGTCGTCGGCAATAGTTTGCCCTACCCGGCGCCGGCGACCCATTTGAGCAAGTGCATGCAAACTAGGCCTGCATAGGTACCCAATACATAACCCGCAACAGCTAACAATGCGCCGACAGGTGCAAGCGATGGATGGAATGCCGCAGCTACCACAGGGGCGCTAGCCGCCCCACCGATGTTGGCTTGAGAACCGACGGCCATGAGAAAAACCGGCGCACGAATGAGTATGCCGACGGTCAATATGATTGAGATATGCACGAACATCCACAGGAAGCCGACCACGATAAAGCCGGGGGCTTCGATGATTTCTCTGAAATTGGCTGATGCGCCGATACAGGCGATGAGTAGATAAATCATGACCGATCCGATTTTTGATGCGCCTGCACCCTCGAGATTGCGTACGCGGGTGAACGATAAGCCAACACCTAGGCTGGTCACAATGATGTATTTCCACGTTGAGTGGGAAATGGTGGTTGCGCCTTGGCTATCGTGAATCTCAGGAAGGGCCATGCCGATGCTGTACGCGACCCAACTTCCCACGAAACCCAATGCTACAATGGATAACAAATCGGACATAGTGGCGATTCGATTGGTGCGCTCGTGGAACTCCGTCATGCGCACTTCGAGATCACGGATAGCCTGGGCGTTTGCTCCGGTTTGCCGATCAATAGATTTTTGCTGGCCCGACATATATAGCAACACGCCCATCCAAATGTTTGCTACGAGCACGTCGGGGACCACCATAAGGGCCATCATAGACTCGGAGGTTTCAGCAATATGCCCGATAGCTACGAAATTGGCCCCACCGCCGATCCAACTGCCGGACAGCGCAGCTAAGCCTCGCCAGGCGTCAACAGGTAGTGCCCAGGATTCGGGTAGAATGGATTGTGCAACCCATAACGCGAGCGGACCGCCTATGACGATGCTGAAAGTTCCAGCTAATAGCATGATGATGGCTTTGCCACCCAATCGAACGATAGCCGGTAAGTCGAGGGCAATGATAAGTAGCAGCAGGCTGGCTGGTAGGACGTAGTCCTTAACCCAACTGTATAGGGGTGATTCTTTGGGGATGACGCCAAGCGTGGTGAGTAATGTAGGGACGAAGTAGCAGAAAACTATAGCCGGCACTACTTTGAAAAGACGGCCAAAGGTCGGATGTTTCACGAGCCAAAAGATGGTGGCTAGTATGCCAAGAAGAATGGCCAGCAACCCAGCAGGCTCGTCCACCATGACGGTAGATACATGCGACGAATGATTAGCTTGGCCTAGCAATAGGCCATGATATCCGAACATGCGGCATTACATAATGGAAGGTGATAGTAAAGTCCATAGCGATCATGGAAGCCCGTATTATCATTGGTTGATCAAATGAAGGAGGCTTTATCGTTGGTGCCTCTTGCGGAATGCGGTGCATCGTGCGTTTGTTCTGCTTTTTCGTCGGCATGCTGATGGTCGAATTGGACGGAGATGATATATTCGAGGGCAATGGCTATGCTCTTGCGTAACGGTAGCGTGCCAGCAATAACCGAAACTGCGGCGAGCATGACGAACGTCAATCCCAGCCAGGTGTTTGAGGGGTGAAGTGTGAACATGGCTATGACGATGAAACCCGTTAAGGCGGCGGTGGTCATGTACATAAACGCCCAGGTATCGCCGGCACTGGATTCGTAGCGATAAGCACAATCACGACATCTATCGAATAACGTATACCAATGTTCGAAAAGACAGCCTTTACCACAGCGGGGACACCGCTTGCGTAAGCAGCGCTTCATGATGGTTGCTAGTGTTGCGCTGCGCGTTTTCATGTTGTCATCTATCGTTCGGTTTCAGGCCTTTTCAACTGCTGTGCGAACATTTTCGTTAACAACATCAAGATTGCATGGCGTCGTAACCGTCGAAGGGTTCTTCTTTGCTTTTATCAATACCGAAAAAATCTAACCACTCATCCGCATCCTGGGATAGAAGTTTACTCGGGTCGGGCTTTTTCGTGGAAGAGCCGCCTTTGTTTTGTTGTGGTGGATATAACTCATGGATGAAGGAGACACAATCCGTGGTTTGACATCGGCGTAGTTTAGCTTCGTACTGAATGGCCGTATCCGAACTGACCACACGCATTTGGCCGGGGTTTTTTGTACGTTTCACTTGAGCGACGATGATATCGTCTGCTGATTGTGGTGCGCTGAATTGCACGCCGATGCGCGGCGAAGCAAGTTGGATAGCCATGCCTCCTCGTGGTTTTGGTCCATCGAATATCACACTAATATCATCATCACCTGTGCGTGCCCAACGCTCCACGATTCTCACGAGTGTCTCACGGCCAACCGTCGGCACGGGCGCATGCTCGCGCATAGCATAAAGGAGATTGTTCCCATCAATGAGCACTGTCTGAGTCACAGTGTATAAGTATGACAGAATCGAAGACGCGCGGCGAGTTTGGGATGGTTTCCGCCCAGTCAGCATTCAGCCATGCCCATCGAGTAACTTGGCCAAAGTTGAATCATCGGTTAGGGTTATAGCAAGTATCGGGGCCGTAGCTCAGTTGGGAGAGCGCCTGGTTTGCAACCAGGAGGTCGAGGGTTCGAGTCCCTTCGGCTCCAGTTTTCGTGACGATTCAGTGCCACTCAATGCGGTTTCCTGCGAATCAGACGGGTTTGTTGATTCCACGTGCGACACCTTGCGAGCCGAAACGGCTACAGACTGCGCCGCATTCTGCGCCGCCTTGGTGAACAGTTCATCGGGTACATCGTTGACGTAATGCCGACCGCTTATCGTGATGCTGTGACCTATCCATTTACTCACCGCATACTGCGGGAAAGTCATCGCCCATTCTTTTTCGCAGCTGGACCGCAGGGTTTGCCACATACCCTTCCACGGATCGACACCAGCCCGCATGATGATCTTCTCGAATGTTCGTCGTAGATGCCCACCCTTAGTCGTCAGAAGACGCTGTTCCCCATCCTCCGCCGCATCAAAACAATCTTGTAGTAGTTCCATCAGCTGGGGCGTGATCGGTACTTGGCGACGCTCATGGCCAGCGTGATGCTCTGTCTTTACGGATCGAACATTCAATCGGGCGTTGGCCCAATCAACATCATCCCAGTTCAGGCTATGCGACTCGCTAACGACTCGGAGTCCGGCCAGCCGGGCAAGTCCAAAGATCAATCGGGTTTTGGCGTTAGGGCAAGCCTCTAGGATTTTTGTCGTTTCGTCGGGGGTGATGTATCGGTTATTGGCGCTTCTCGTGGAGCCGGACTTCAGGTGTCTGAATGGCGACTCCGTGACTAGCAGCCGCCGCTCAGCTTCCGCGAAGATGGTCTTAGCGTTGCCACTGTGGACCTTTACCGTTGCTTCACTAAGTCCTAGACCTGCAAGCCATTGGCGCCAGTCAGACGCTTGATTCGGCGTTATTTTACGGATGGGTATGTCCGGAAGAAAATCTTTAAGCTTGTCGATGGTTTGCCCCAGCTTGAGCAAACTCGTGGGTTTCAATTCCTTAGCTCTACTGGCGAAGTACTTATCCAGCCATGCCCCCAGCTGTGAGCACTCACGTGGTTTTATAAGCCCCACATTGGCCAGCTTGGCATGTAGTACATCGTCAAGCTTACTCACCCACCTAGTGACCTCATCATCCGGCGGATGCCCTACGATGTTCGCCGCCACAAGCTTTTCCACTTGCAGGCTGAATACGTTGGCCAGCTTACGTGTAACCCTGCCCAGTCGAATCGTCCGCCGCTTACCATCGGCTCCGACGAACAGGATACGTTTGAGTCCATTCGGATCGTTTGCCACACTTGCCATAGTCTTACCTACCTCTTTTCCGTCGCTTCGGTCGGATGATGATTTCCATACCCAGATAGTTGGCCAGCTTGTCCAAACTATCTAGCGATAGTCCGCGATGCCCAGCCACGAACCGCGACATAGCGCCTTGGTCGATACCCGTCGCCTTGCAGATTGCGTAACGACTGGAGCCGCTTGTTTTAACCAGCTGGCGTATCTGATCGCTGAATAATTTATGTTTGCGTTCACTCATGTTTGACAGCCTACCTCTATGGTTGTCGTTATGTCAAGTAGCCTTTTCTTCTTTCACGGGGGGCCTCTAGCACGCACGTGGTAAATACTGGAAAAAATGACGGAGTGAGGGGGTAAGGGTGAAAGAGGTATATAGATATAAAATCATTATTATTACCCTCTAAACACACATTCTGGATTCACCTTTATTCACCTTTGTTTCACCTTGTTCCACCATTCTGTTGCTTGTTACCCTACCGAATTAGGGTTCTTTCACCCACTGGTCATTCTACCAAACAGTATGACCTCGCGTTTCTCCCCTGCGTGGGATTTAACTTTTCCGAAACGGTTCCCTGTTCCATTAGGGTGCCAATGACATTCTTAAAGGTGGCTCTATCTAGTTTTATGCGTTTCAATAACAAACTGTGCGGGATCGTCTTGTTGGGCGCTTTGCGTAATTTTTCGATCACTCGCAAACACAGCGATTGAAACCGAGTATCCGCCACGTTGGCAGACACCATGAACAGCATTCGAGCAATCTGATACTCGTAAAAATCGATCGCCCAGGTAACTGCCGCCTCGCCTATCTCCGGATCGTCGTGCCTCTCTGATATGGCGTAGATCAACGCCAGCTTGCGGACCTGCTCGCCGAATCTGCTCAGTACCGCAGCCGTCGCGTTGTCGTCATCGCTGTGGGCCTTGATAATCTTTTTAGTGTTGGCTGTTCGGGACTCTGATAAAATCGCCTGTGCGGCCTCTGTGGTGGGCACGATGATTGGTTCCGGGGCAATGTCGCTTATGTTGCCCTCAGATATTTGCAGCCCTGCCCACCAACCAACGATATCCATAATTTCTTGTGGCGGATCGATTATCTGTGCTCGCTGATCTATTCGCTCGCCGAATGACTCCAGAATGATTGATCGCCCTAAAAAACCATTGGTTAGCAGGTGCTCAGACAAAGCGCCGTAGTAATTTTTGGGGATGGCTGATCCCAGCAGGGTGAGGGACGGTTGATACACGGGGCATGGCGGCTCCGATCCGGCCCGCTTGCGGGTATAAAATATCGAGGCCGACGATGTATATAGCGTCAGCAGCGTGGACATAACCGTTTCCCAGCGTGACTCACGTGAGTTGGCCACGCATTGCAGCATCGAATCAATTTCGTCGGTTTGGAAGAATATGTTTGGTCGGCTTTGCACAGCGTCCTGAATGCCCTCGCCGCTCGCAAATCCGTTGCCCAGGCACAAGCCCAGATTAGCATTGGTCATAATCTTAACGTTTAGTTTTCTCGGCCAGTCCTTGCCCGATCCTGACAACCCTAATCCAAGTACCATGATGTTGGTACGGTTATCCTCAACATCGCGCACTTTGCGACCACCTAAAAATGCCTGCAATGTTAGTGCTCCGCAAAATGCCATGACGGGATTGGGGCAAGGCGCAGTTTCCAGGCAGTAGTCCTGCACCATATTAATAAAACCAGGTACGCGAATCAGGCGTGGTGGCATGTCACCGGGATTGGGCACCGCTTTAGGTTTCGGGGGTAGAGTCGTATTGATTGATTTCCAATCATCCTCGAAATTGTCGTAGACGAATTTTTGGACCAGCGGCTCGCAACCCTTGCTGATTATGCTCTTGGCGATGCGGTCAACTTCGGCTCGCGGTAGGGGCGGGTTGCAGTGCCGTTCATTTTCTATGTGTAATACATCGTATACGGTGTCGTGATTCAGTCCGGGGCGTACAAGCATTCCTGCCATTTTTGTTAGCGTACTGTTCCGCTGCCCTTCGGGTATCGATCTCGTACCGTCGCCGTTGATATGCTCGTGTGTTTGTGGTTGGTTGGGCCGCTCAATATCTTGCACTAACCATGCAGGCGGTGATGGTAACTGGTCGGGTGATATATCAAGCACGCTACCCGGCGCCCATCGGTATGCTGCGTTTTTTCCATCGCTTGGCGCAACGATGATGTAGCCGTCGTCACCACGTATATCAACTTTATTAGCGATCTTACTGGCAGAGTTTTTGTACGCTTTACCGTTCGAAGAAAATATGTAATGTCGTCCGCCCGATGGGGTTATTGCGCTTGGTGCTCGGGTAAAATCTATCGACTTGGTTTCGTCGTTTGGCCACGTGTTTGCATTGCCGTCAACATCAACGACCAACATACCAATTGTGTGTAATCCAATGTTTGCATTAGGTGTTTTCGCCCACCATTTTTCGATTTGTTCGGCGCTCGAGGTGGCGTCCTTAAATCCGTGACCACCTAGCGGATGCTTGCCCCTTGGAGCACAGGGGAAAACTTTATATCCTAAGTCAGCATAGGCTAATGCGGCTTGTAATAACTTGACATTTTTTTGTGATTTTTCTAGCATACTGTATCCTTAATTTGTTATTGTGCGACGCTCGGACTATCACTCCGGGGCGTCGCTTTTTTTATGTCACATATATGACACTTTTTTAGATTTTTCTGACAACCACTGCCGTAGTTCACGAACCGGGTACACGATGCACCGCCCGATTTTTGTGTGTGGAATGCCGCTTGTGGTGTCGGCTGTGATACTCCAGAGCAACCTTTCAGATATGCCCATCGCCGCCGCCGCCTGTTTTGGGCGAAGGGCTAACGGCTGGATGGTTTCGTCGGGGACATGGTTACTCATGGTCACACCCCTTCCGTGCATCAATGGCGTGAAGTTCATGGCGAACCTGGGCCAGGGCATCGCTGTCATAGAGTCGCTGGCGTCCAGCCAGGGCAGTCGGTTTGATATGCCTTCGAGTTTGCAGGATATACAAAACCCGATGTAACCGAACCCCTAATTTTTCGGCCAAGACACTGGGAGTTCGAAGTCTTGGAATGGGTTGAACAATCACTGTGTCACTCACTTTCTGCGGCTTGTTGCCACATAAGTAAGCGAAAACAATCGTGCGATTGCTCAAAAACTACTATATTTTAAGGGTTTGGTTGTCCGCGATTAATCGCGATTGCGACCGCGATTGGTATCAAGCGTGCTTGCGTTGCGGATATTCACGACGGGCTAATTCTTGATCTTGATACAGCTGCGCCATCTTCCGGCGCCCATTGCCGTCCAGTTGCTCAAGTTTTTTTCGTTCGCCGGGTGCAGATATGTCAATAACCTCACCTATCAACCGGTCCACGTCTTCGTCGGACAGCTGGTTTGACGGATCAACTTCGGTGTCCTGCCGGATGCGATCAAGCTCCCAATCGGACAAATCGACTGCTGGTGGTGCAGCCTTTTTATCCTTGGTTTTCCTCCATTGTTTCAATCCCTCATCAGTCGTGACCGCTTTATGAACCGTTGATTCTGAACAGCCAACACGTTCGGCTAGTTCTTTTTGACTTGTATACGGCTGTCCTTGGTTCATCAGTCTTATCAGGCGATCCCTCGCTTCCGTCCGGGACATCTTATTCGTTTGGTGATTGGCCGCGTTGGCATCCTGTGCATGTTCGATCGTTACTGCTTCATTGTATTCGGGCTGTGGAATACCTATCTCTCGATTTATAAATGCACTCACAGGTCCAGCTGCTATAGCGCGATTGATCAGTTCGAGTCGTTCGTCAACGTCGGCAATATCTTTTATTTCTAGACCTCGCTCGGAAAGGCACACCTCGAATGGCACAACAGTAGTCTCGCATACAACTTGGACCACACCATCATCATCGGTAAGCCCGCTATAAATAACTGCATCACTTGATATTCTATCCGAGATGAATTTATTAAAAGGTCCACCAGCAAAATACACGAATCGCCGCGACTTTTCGCCATCTACATCGATACACACATTACATCGCAAGTAAGCCAATCCACTAGCGCACAGCTTACTGATTACCAGTTTTACGGACGTGGGTAACTTGTTCCAAGGTGCCGTTGACCAGTCAACAGTATGGCACTGGATGAACGCATCTAGCTCTAGCATCAGCGATATTGTCAGTAGGAATTTTTTAGACTGGAGCAGGCTATCAGACATATCATCACCTACAAAAAACTCTCGCGCGTGTTGTTGGCGCCATTGCTTTTGAAAATGACCACGCGCAAGAGTCGGTTTTTAGGATCACACAACAAACGCCAACAAATTCATCATCCCACAGCCGCGGAGTTGGTGCAAATCCATGTTCGGAGTCTGATAGGAAGGGTGTGCGTTTGGTGAATTGTCATCGTTGATGGCTTATACAGTGTTGCTGGATTTTTTACATTTAATATGTCGTCCGGGCGCGATGCCCCGACCCGCGCGCTCTATTCGGCCAGGAAGTACCTTGGAAAACAATCCCTCATTGCAACGTCCCAGGCATGGTCTGATCGCCGTAGCATATCGCCAGGATGCGAGCCTGTGTGGCCTTGGGTAGCGTCGGCCATGCGTCGATCAGCTGGACTAGTTCAGGGGGGATATTGGGAGTCGTTGTCTGGGTTTTGGATATGAGGTGCGCCGGATTCTGCGCCGCCTGTTTTGACAAACCCTTGTTTTCTCGATGTTTTTCACGCAAGGCTAGGGGTTCGAGTCCCTTCGGCTCCAGTGAACGTAAATGCTGAATTCATAACGGTTTATGAATACCTGCCATCGTGGCGGCGCGGCTGTAATCAGGGCGTAAATGGTATACAAGTATACCTTTTTCTATCTGGGAGGCTGCTGTGATGTCAGAAAAAGTAGTCATGAAATGCAGGCAACATAAGCGCGGTCGATCAATTCTCCCTCACTGAGTCAGTCCTTGAGTTTTGGGTTCTTACCCAGAACCATTATCACCTACCGAACCGTATCCACAGCGCGATCCACTATGTCAGTCATCGCTGCTAGGTCCATCAGTTCTTCGGTTGTTAGCACTTTGTCGATGTCGAGCAGAATCTTGACTGCATCTGCAACCTTGCCCATGCCGAGGATGAATGAGGTATCTACGGAACCTCCCATCGATGGAGGTGGTTCGATGTTCTCGCCTTTAATGTCCAAAACTTCAGAAACAGTATCCACGATGATGCCGATCTGCTTTCCGACATCCACCACAATAATGCACGTCTGCTCGGTGTGATCGATTTCATCAAGACCGAACTTCAAGCGAAGGTCGACCACTGGGATGACCTTGCCACGCAGGTTAATAACACCCTTCATATAAATGGGCATACGCGGAACGGACGTTATGTCCATGATGCCAATAAGCTCGCGGACTTTTAGAATTTCCACGCCGTATTCTTCGTCAGACAGCTTGAATGTCAGATACATGCTCTCTTCATGGTTGATCGTCTGCATTACATTGTCGCTGCTTGTCTGACCGGCTTTCAGGCTGTCAAGTAAGGTCGTAGTCATTTCGTCATACCCCTGTTAGTCTGTTATAAGCGTTGGCTCGGTTACGTTCTGTGCAGTCAGGCAATGCAAACGCCGTGACACTGAGAAATCGGCACTCGCCCCAATCCATGAACCTCGGCATGCCTAGAAGTCATTCAGACCGCTGTTGTCATCGAATGACATGAACTCCTCGGCGTTCTCTACCTGCTTGCCGGTACTGACAAGATTCGATTTATGTCCTACGTGTGACTGTCCTGCACTGCCATGAAACGGCTTTTTTGCAACTGTGTGGATTGGGAGCCCGACATCATGGGAACGCGAAGTCGTAACAGCACTATTGCCGTTCTTACCGCTAACCAAGCCTGTCAGCTCGTTAACCATACCTTTTAGCGCCTGTGCCTGGGCAGCCAGTTGCTCAGATGCTGATGCCGATTCCTCAGCACCGGCCGCATTTTGCTGAGTGACTTTGTCCATCTGTGAGACCGCCGTATTGACTTGATCGACACCCTGTGCCTGTTCATCGCTGGCCTTAGCTATACCGTCAACTAACTCCGAGACTTGCGTTACGTCCCCTACAATGGCGCCGAGCGCCTTGCCAAC
The DNA here is from genome assembly GCA_024276605.1 of Planctomycetota bacterium. Lineage (GTDB taxonomy): Bacteria > Planctomycetota > Phycisphaerae > UBA1845 > UBA1845 > JAJRPG01. The sequence goes on from JAJRWX010000026.1 coordinate 43,735, forward strand.
CTCGCTCGCCACGTTGGTACCTTCATTGGCTTTGCTGGTCGAGTCCTCTATGAGTCCGGTGGTCTCCCTGGCCGCCTGAGCGGCGCGCTGTGCCAGATTGCGCACCTCATCGGCCACGACGGCGAATCCCTTGCCATGCTCACCGGCACGGGCAGCTTCCACGGCTGCGTTCAGCGCCAAAAGGTTGGTCTGGAAAGCGATCTCCTCAATCACTTTGATGATTTTACTGATCTTGCCGGAAGAATCGTTGATTCCTGTCATGGCATCGTTGAGCTGATGCATGGTCTTGTCGCCGGCTTGCGCGGCATCTCTCGCCTGAGTGCTTAGCTCATTTGCCTGCTTGGCGTTCTCGGCATTGGTACGAGTTATGGCGGCCATCTGTTCAAGGGCGCTGGAGGTTTCTTCAAGCGAGGACGCCTGTTCGCTGGCACCTTCTGCGGATTGCTGACTGGCGCTTGACACCTGAGCAGCAGCATCGTTAACTTGGTCAACACCTTCGTTCAAACCGACGATGATGCGGTTGATCGGCTTGGTGATGGAACGCGTGATAGACCAAGACAAAAGGAAAACAAGGACAACGGCACCAATGGAGGCAAACAACACACTCGATTTCAGCTCGGCGCCTTCTGTCACGATACCAGTCATGGATGCACTCAGTTCCTCGTTTTGTTGTTCGACAAGGGCTTCAACGCTCTTCTGCATAGCTTCGGCATACCCGTCAAACTCATCCATCATCTTGTTTCCTTCGGTTGGTCCCCCTTCGATATAGGCCAGCGCCATCTTCTTTCCCATTTCGTAAAACTCATCAAAGGTCTTTCCAAATTTGTTGATCCGCTGCAAGTTCTCTTGATCATTCTCCTCCTCGTACATCCGGCGGAATTCATTGAGTCCCTCTTTTAACGTTTGAGCGTGCTTCTCAGCTTCTTCGAACCCGTCTGCGTAACCTTTAGCCGCCCGTGTGGCAGAAATGTCGGTCAGCCACTGCTGGACCCCAACCAAATCCAGCTTAATGTCCTTGGCCAAGGCAGCGTACACAGCCGACTCATTCTGTGTGAAGATGGCCTTCTCCTGTACTGTCTCAGCCTGCGAGTACGTGAACGCACTGATCACGACTAGGACGACGAGAGGTACCGCGAATCCTAAATAGAGCTTGGTGCTGAGTTTCATATTTTTGAGCATGAGTTCGATCTCCGAGCCAGTGCCTAATCTCAGGCAGCTATGTTCCTATTGTTGTGAATCCCACATATTTGACGCGAGCCGGGATTCGGCTCACACGATGTCACGATAGTGTCTGCCGTTTGAGCGGAAGACGCTGATTACATCCCATACCTCGGCGTATTCGATCTAATGATATGCGGAGTTCCGCGCGCTGTAAGGCCTCACGCGAGTTGGATACGCCGCTCGTTATGCCAATTGATCCCCTTCTTCTGCGCTCAACCCTGATCGCGTCTATGAGACAGCTACGGATTCACGAAGATCCCTTGAGAGACATACCGAACGTACACATGCGAGGGCATCCTCGTCAGTGCAAACCGAACCAGCAAGCCCTTCTAATGTCTCACAAGCCAGTGCGCGTCGCATCCTATCCTCCAAACGCAGCAGGCCACAGTGGGCATTACACATTCTGTCTTTGTCTCCTTGGCATATTTCAGCTCGTAGATAATTCTGGTCCCGTAACGGGTTCAGAGCATCGAGCACATCAACAACTCGAATCTCTCCCATCTTCTTAGCGAGCCAATAGCCGCCATGCCTTCCTCGAACGGATGAAACAACACCCGCCATAGAGAGACTCTTTAGCACCTTGGCAGCGTGTGTCTGAGTGATACCCAGTGCTGCCGCAACTGTTGCTGACGGAATAACGTCTCCGGCTTGCTGACGGCTCAGGTAACAGATCGCGTAAATCCCATGGACCGCAGTCCTTGAAAAAAACATGGCGCCTCCTCCTTGATTCGCATTTTGATTGTGGCCACGCAGCCGGTTGCGTTATGAATCGACCAAAGAATATAACTCGACAAGATAAAAGTACTCATCAAGTACTTTTTTTTTCAGGTCAGTGTTATGGACTCCGATAACAACCGGCAGAGTGATAGAAACATCGTTCCAATGCCGTCGGCCGACTCCATAACGTTGGCATACGAGCTGTTTTTTTTGGGTATGGAGAAGTCATATGACCAGGATCATCCACATCTCGTTAGCTTTTCTGTGGGTATTACCGGCTTATGGGCAGGTTACTGACACTACGCAGACACAAACACCGGTCGAACAAGCACAAACTGAGCCGGAGAGGGACTGGACACCACGGCCCTCGTGGCGTACTCAGCTACTAAAACTGAGCGAAGACGTTGGTTTGACCGGGTTATGGTGCGGCATCCGGGATGAACTAGAAGCGCAGGGTTTCACACCCAATCTCGAGTATGTCGGAACTTTGTTCACCAATACGCACGGAGGTGTGAACACTCAGCGAGCTGTTGAGTATTCCGGCAATACGCATCTAACACTCTCTTTGGATACCGGTTCCCTCGGTTGGTGGGAGGACGGCGAATTCTTCATCTACATCGAAGAACGCTATGGACAGGGTATCACTGAGCGGCATGTCGGTGATTTGTTCGCGTTAAACAACGACGAGGAACGCAGTTTTGTTCAAGTATCCGAGTACTGGTGGCAACAGAGAATGTATCATGACAAGCTCTGGTTCAAGGTCGGCAAGATGGACGGAGCGGCGGATTTCCAAGTCATCGAGTATGGTTTGGAGTTCATCAATTCCGCCTTTGGCGTCATCCCTATGATTCCCTTACCCACGTTTCCCGATTACGCCTTGGGAGCCGTTGTATCAGTTGAGCCAAACGAGTGGTTATATCTCATGGCCGGTATCTACGACCAGCAGGCTTACGGCGGAACCTCTGGATTTGATTCAGCATTCCATGATCGTGCCGACACCGTTTCAATGTTTGAGTTAGCTTTGATGCCGAAATTTAAGGTACGAGAGCGTTCCTATCCCGGGACGTATCGTATCGGTGGTTGGTACACTTCCGGCGACGAAGACGTATTTTACAACGATCTCGGCGGGCGCCTCCACCCACGAACACATAGTGGCAACGCCGGGATTTACCTCGCGTTCGATCAGTTGATCTTCAAGGAGAATGATGACCCCAGCGACAGTCAGGGCATTGGTGCATTCTTCCAATTCGGTTGGGCACCGTCAGCTTACAATGAGATTAGTCAATACTACGGCACAGGCATTCAATGGATCGGTGCGCTGCCCGGGCGAGACGACGACATACTTGGCTTAGCCATGGGACATGCGTCCCTTAGCGGGCGCGTTCAATCGCTTGAGCGCCGATACGATGAAACCGTAGTCGAATTGTTCTATAAAGCTCAGGTGACGTCATGGTACAGTTTTATGCCTGATGTGCAGTACATCGTCAACCCGGGCGGCGACGGGCAGGATGCGTTCGTGTTCGGTATACGAACGCAAATTTCGTTTTGAGCAAATGTGAACTTGCTTTTGTTGTATTGAAACATTCGCACTATTTAGTTTAAGAAAAAAGAAAGGGAGTATGATGATTAAGAATCGCTATCCGAAATTGATGGGGTTGTTGGTATTGAGTTTATCTACCTGCTTCGCGGGTACCTGTTCGACGGGTTTGCGTGACGCCGTGATGACTGGATTTTTCGACTACGCCAGCGGCACCGTGACTGAAACGCTGGGATCGGTTATATCAGTATCGGACCTCCTAAACGACACCACGGGGGGAGAGTAACGGCATGATCCGGCACGCGATGTGACGAGATGTTTGCACTATGGCGCTAATGTCCGGAGGGTGTTTCCACGCCGTGCATGCGTCCAATAAGGTATCACTTTCTACAACGGAAGCAACTTGATTTTGACTCAGGCAGACGGCATGAATAGACTTAAGTGTCTGCGAACTATTGAACTCATAGGGTGTCCGACGATTGCCGAATACGGGAATCTTGTGAGGCACTGTCAAGTGCGAAGCGCATCGACCGCTCGTTGAGGAGAAAAACTGATGAATACAACTAAATGCAGAATATGGTTGCTGAGTTTGGCGATACCGGCCTTGCTCGTAGGCTGCCAATCTACGCAGCGTATGGCAGGTTCTAAGTCTACGGTACAAGAAATTCCCAGGTTGACGTCCGCTTATCTAGCCGTTACCCAGCCGCGTCAGGATCCACACCCTTCGACCCGACTTCCCATCCGCAAAGCTCATAGGCGGAACCTCAAGATCCTAGCAAATCAGTGCGAGAAACTTTTGAAAGATGTCGAGGCGTGGGACAGCGATGCGCGGCTCATTTCGGTGGAAGCGGCTGAGCGGGATGAGGTTCGTGCCACTGTGGCCTCGTTTCGGGACTCTCTACAAAACCTATCGGACGCCGCTGCGAAGTCACGACGATCGAGCATACGCAAGCATTATGCCGCAGCGTTGGCATCTTATCGGCATTTGACTGTGATTACGGAAAGCGACAACTAGGTCTCAGCGTCGCATTCCACGACTTCTCTTTACCGCCATTCGTATCTTAGAGTTCTCCTGTCGGACGATAGTCCGACGGGGGGATTTGAAGATGCGATTTGCGGCAATTTTGTGCGCTTGCGCGGTATTTTTAGTGACTGGTTGTGCGGCTACTCACTGGACGGCCCATCTAACCGCCGAACAGCAGTGGGAAGCGCTTTGCCGCCGTATGCCGCAACGCCAGGTACTTGTCGCTTCCGGCGAGGCCTATCGATCATCACTTACTCGTGAGCAGGAGACGACACTTAAGCGTATCGCATTGGTGGCGTTGGATTCCGTCGTTCAAATCAAGAGTGCAAGCCCGGTCCAGGAGGAATCTCGGAACGATTTTTCAAATGTGCATGCTATCTCAAGCCGCTCGGGTGGCACTGGAATTGTTATCTCGTCTGATGGCTTAATTCTTACCAATGAACACGTTGTACGGCACACCCGTGGTATCTCAGTCGTGTTCAGCGATGGCAGGGAGTATCCTGTTGTTGCAATGGTTGTTCATCCGCGTCTGGATATCGCGGTCCTGCAAATCGACCGATCTCACATAGCGTGCGTCTCACCTTCACTTGAACCGGTACAATCGGGGACACCCGTTGTGGCCATCACCTGCGCGACCGATCAACGCCAGCACTGCTACCGAACGGGGGTTGTCACGAGTGGGCGAAGATCACTTCAACGCGAACTAGATCCGGCTGGACGGCGAGACTACGGCGATCTTGTCGAAACGACCGTCAAGCTTGAACCAGGGTTTAGTGGTGGCCCATTACTGAACTCCGAAGGCCACGTCGTCGGACTTAATGTAGCGGTCATGGGTTCTCCGGGAACCGATCAACACCGAGGATACGCCATCCCCTTCGACGACAAGATGAACAAAGCCATCGGACAACTTGTAGCGTTAGCTAAAGCGACGTCGGTATCTCCTTAATGCCAACGATCTTAAGACTCTCGGTATGGCGCTGTATCCCTGCGTAATCCATCAGCTTGTTATGTAAGTGGACAATGCTACCAAGACAAGAACGCATGTGGGTAGCACATTTCCCTAACAGTGCTGAAACATAGTTTTTAAACATCAAATGCTATTTGACTTGACGAGTAGTCTATCATGACTACATAGGCATGTTCACACCGAACCGAGCCGCGGGCTATTAATCCGTGTAGTACTCAGATATCAATACGCCAAGCTGCTTTAAGACCGTCAAGGTGATTCTAACGCTTTCGTATTATTAAAAGTGATATCTACGAAACCCGACCAACCGATTAGCCGATAATTCGGTGCTACATTGGTTGGACGTTGCCTTGTCGCATGGCTTACGTTTACCAAGATCGATGGCTTATTCCGGGTCAACTCATGGGAAGTTAGAATAACAAGGTATGTCCGCAACGTATCGCCACACCTACAGTTACTCTGCAGTTACCACGCGGAGTTGACCGCACCGAAAGGCCAAACTAGACTTTTATCCAAGATGGGTCGAATACTAATTATTTCTGTTTTCCTAACTTCGCTTCTCGCCGTACCGGCGTTGTGCATGGGTGGTGTTATTATACATGCTTGCGAGTGTGCCGAGGAAATGGCCGACCCCTGCAATTTGGATTGCGAGCACGATTCCGGGTGTGGTCATGAGGGTAGTTGCTCCGACGACCCCTGCAATATAACGGTTCTTCGTGTTGGACGGGCATACAGCGATGTTGCGGTAACTCTTCAGCCTACAACGCTGGTTGCGACTATCTCCAAAGATGATAAGCGATTTACGACTCACAGGATTGATGTCTTCCGATATGTATTATTGCGCCGAAGCCACGATCCATACCCTCCCGGTGAACTTCCACTTCTAATCTGATTTCCTTTTTCCAATTTTTTTTTTGTGCTGTTCTGAACTGCGCAAGCGGTGTGTGCGGCACTCTCAGCATACGCCATCTTTGCGATACGCGAAACTTTGGCTGATATTGGCTTCAAGGAATCGATTACATGTACAGAATAATCCTATACACCTTCTCGTTATTCAGTGCGCTGGTTGTGGTCAGTGGTTGCGCAACGATCAATCCGCAACATGACTATGCACGCGTTGGCCATTACGTTACGGATGCTACCGGACAGGAACGGGTCTATCTCCCCGAAGACGATGAGCTAGTTGATGAGTTGGTTGATGAACTGTTACAGGGTGGGCTTACGGCTGACGAGGCGGTCCAGATTTCATTACTCAACAACCCTCTCCTCCAAGCAGCCTTCATGGATGTCGGTATGGCTCGCGCAGATGCCATCCAGGCTGGGTTGTATACCAATCCGTTCTTGGAAGTCACGGCGTTGTTTCCCGACGGCGGTGGTTTGGCGAATCTACAATCCACAGTCGCGCAGAACATCGCGGAGCTATGGCAGATTCCCGTCCGTGAGCACATGGCGGAGCATTCCCTTGAAGCAGCGATTGTTACTCTTGCCAACACAGCGGCGAGCCTCGCCGCGGATGCAAAGTCTGCGTACTACTCAGCTGTCGGTGCGGATGAACGTCTTCGGATCGCCCGAGAAAATCTAGTTATCGCTAAGAACTTGCTCGAATTGACGCTAACACGTCAAAAAGCAGGAGCGGCTAATGAACTCGATGTGAACTTATCTCGTGGTGTGGCAGTAGATTCAGAAATCGCGGTCGAACGAGACCGATTATTAGCTGCCAACGCCCGCCGAGACATGGCCACCATACTCGGCCTAGTGGTCGATGCAAACAGCTTGGTTCTAAGCGATCGGTTACCTGACGATCTCCCTGAAACACTCGGTGCTAAACCGCTTTTGAAATTGGCCAAGATGTGGCGCTTGGATATTCAATCTGCCGGGCAAGTTGTCGCTGCTGCTCAAGCTAAGTTGGAGTACGAATATTTGCTCGTCTGGCCGCAGGTGCAAATTGGGCTTTCCTTGGAACGATCGGAACGCGCTAGTCAGGGTGGTCGTGACGTATTGGCAGACACGGCGCGGGCATCAGTCGCTAATGGAAGCTTGACTGCCCCCGGCATTCAACCTCGATCCGAGCGGAACAGCCAGCGCGGCCAAGATTTGATCATTGGCCCGAGTCTTGGTATCGAACTTCCCATCTTTGATCAAAACCAAGCCCAGATAGCCAGAGCACAATACGCCTTGCATCAAGCCCTCAAGACTATGGACGCGCTCGATCGAGCTGTCACGCAGGAAGTGCGAAGCGCCGTCGATCGAGCGATGACAGCGTGGCGCTTAATGCGCATGTACCGTGATCAATCTATTCCACTGGCAAAAAGTAATCTCGACCTATCCCGAGAAGCCTACCGCGCAGGGCGCGCGTCGTTTCTTTCCGTGCTCGAAGCACAGCGCTTCTTTCTGGAAACTCGTCGCGGGTACGTCGAAGCCTCGCAATCCGCAGCCACGATGATCCCCGAGCTTGAACGAACGATTGGGCTGCCGTTCGAGAAGTTCCTTGAGGAAGCAAATAAGGACACGGAATCCAACCAAGACACTGACGAGGGAAACGGGTTATGAGCAACAAACGATTGAGACGTGGTATCACACAAGTGGCCCTAGCCATCTACAGCATGACGCTCTTGGGTGGTTGTACGCATGCCGCCCCTATGAGCATTGAACAATTTCTGACGGAACTATTACGCAATGCGGCGGCGGCATTACTGCTATAACGGAAATACGCCAACAACGAAGGATACTCTGATGAACAAGAAGATAACACTGGCGATGTTGATCGCAGTTAGTGCCGTTTTTGTGATTGGGACCACGTGGTCGAGATTTTCGGCGATCGCAACCGCACAGGCGCAGCATCAAGACCACGATCACGGCGACCACGAGGATGATGCCAAGAAGGGGCATGCTGATCATGACGACAAGCATGAGGATCATGGAGACCATGACGAACATGGACATGAGGAAGGCGGTCACGATGGGCATGAGGGACATGAAGAAGGTGTTGTGCATCTCAACGCGGCACAACTTTCCGGGTTGTCGCTTACCCATGTGGATGTAAAACGCGGCTCACTCACAACGATGGTTGAGCTTCCGGGTGAAGTAGCATGGAATGCCGATCGACTCGTACACATTTCGCCGCGCGTCAGTGGCATCGTTCACTCTGTCGATAGAACGCTCGGTGATAGAGTAGAAGTTGGGGAACAACTCTGCGAATTGGAATCGCGTGAGATGGGCAATGCCAAGATGGAATACCTGGCAGATCAAAGTCGGTTCGAGGTAGCCCGCGCTGATTATAAGCGTGCCCAAACAGTCTACGAGAACACGAAGAAACTCTTGATCATCCTCGACCCGGAACCTGCTCCTGAGGTTGTGCTTGCAAAGGCGCACGACCTCCCAGTGGGGGACAACAAAAACCAACTTCTAACGTCCTACACACGGATGAAGGTGAATTTCCGCAACTTCAAACGGAACGAGGAGCTTCTGGCCAGCAAGATTGCCAGCGAAGCTGAATACCTCGAAGCCCAGGGCGAGTATGAAGTCTCACGGGCTGACTATCTATCCACACGCGAAGAGATATCGTTTGATCTGGAACTTCGATTCCTTCGCGCGGAGAAAGATTACAAGGTAGCAGAAACGGAAATGCGCAACGCGGAGCGTGCCCTGCACATCCTAGGGCTTACGAATGAACAAACCGAGGAGATTGCCCAGCACGGCGATGAAGTGGATACGGACATTGCCCGCGCTACGCTCGCCAGCCCGATATCCGGCGTCATCATTGATCGTCACCTAACACGCGGTGAACTCGTCAATACGGATACGCGGCTATACACCATTGCCGATCTCTCCGACGTTTGGGTCATGGGACGTGCGTATGAAAGAGATATTCGTTTTCTTAGACCCGGACAAAAGACGACGGTTCGGCTCGATGCTTTCCCTGGAACATTCTTTGAAGGTCAAGTCGATTATGTGGCTAGCCAGCTTGATACCGATACGCGGACGGTAGAAGTCCGAGTTGTACTACCAAACCCTGAAAACCGAATTCGGGCCGGCATGTTTGCAACGGTCGTCATTCACGTCAATGGCAAACAAGATTCGGCAGAACGCATGGGCCTGCTCGTCCCCACTGGCGCGCTGCAACGTGTGAAGGGCGGATTCGTTGTGTTTCAGGCTACCGGACCCGGCGAATACAAACTCATTCCAGTTCAGGTTCTAGGAAAATCCCGAGAATTCGCCGAGGTGACGGGTGCCATTTCCATGGGTGATAAGGTTGCCGTGGGTGACACCTTTGTGCTCAAGTCTGAAGTAGGCAAAGAAGAAATGGGTGGCGGCCACTCGCACTAGAGCCAACTCTATGATGTTACAGTCCGCGTATGAACTATAGGAATCCCGAAAGGTTTACAGTGCACACGGTGTGACACTGTCAAGAAACTGCCAACACGGAGCGACTATGTCAAGCATTATTGACTTTTCACTGAATAATCGATTTCTGGTTCTTGTCCTTTGGTTGATGGTTGTGGCTGTTGGCCTGGATTCCGTAACCAAACTTCCCATGGATGCCGTACCGGACGTAACCAATGTCCAGGTGCAAATCCTAGCGAACTCTCCCGGACTTCCACCAGAGGAGGTGGAGCGTTTTATTACGTTCCCGGTCGAAACCTCGATGAGCGGTCTGCCGGCCATCGAAGAGGTTCGCTCCGTGTCTAAGTTTGGGCTGTCGGTTGTCACGGTCGTTTTCGAAGAAGGCACTGACATCTATTGGGCACGCCAACTTGTAGGCGAGCGGCTTGTTGAGGCGCGCGAGCGGATTCCTGAAGGTTATGGCGAACCGAGCATGGGTCCGATTTCAACCGGCCTCGGTGAGATCTATCAATTCGAGGTTCGTGGCGAAAACCACTCCCCCATGGAGCTTCGCACGATCCTCGATTGGTACGTGAACTATCAATTGCGCGGTGTTCCCGGTGTCGTCGAGATCAATGCCTTTGGTGGTGAATTGAAAACCTATCAGGTAACGCTCGACCCGGATCGCCTGGCTGCATTGGATATACCGGTGGGTGACGTTCTCGAGGCTTTGCGAGGCAATAATCGTAACGTCGGTGGCGGTTACATCGAGCATCATGGTGAGCAGTATCTCATTCGGGGCGAAGGCTTAGTTGAAACGCTACACGACCTCGACAACATCATCGTAAAACATGACGCCGACGCGGGGACGCCGATTTTCGTGAAGGATATCGGGACCGTCGAGTTCGCTCCTATGATACGCCAAGGCGCGGTAACGCGTGATGGAAACCGTGAAGCTGTGGTCGGCATCGTCATGATGCTGATGGGCGAAAATTCTCGCGTTGTCTCGCAAGCCGTTGACGAGAAAATCGAGGATTTGAAGCAATTCCTCCCCGAAGGCGTCACGATTGATACGTTCTACAATCGAACGGAACTCGTAGACCGGACCATCATGACCGTCGCCAAGAATCTAGCGGAGGGTGGCATTCTGGTGATCATCGTGCTGCTGCTTCTGCTAGGCAATTTGCGCGGTGGTCTGATCGTTGCGTCATCTATTCCCTTGTCCATGATGGTCGCGTTCATTGCCATGCGGTTGACCGGACTCAGTGGAAACCTCATGAGTTTGGGCGCGATCGACTTCGGAATCATCGTCGATGGATCCGTCGTGATGATTGAAAACGTTGTACGCGTTCTTCGGGGACGTCAGAAAGGCTCCGGCTCCCATATGGAAGCCGTACGCAATGCGTGCCGCGAGGTGGCACGACCAGTCGCGTTCGGTGTGATGACCATCACGATTGTGTATCTTCCCATCATGGCGTTGCGTGGGATTGAGGGCAAGATGTTCCGCCCGATGGCGTTAACTGTTGTTTTTGCTCTGATTGGCTCGATGATCTGTGCCCTAACGCTTATGCCGGTTTTGGCGTCGCTGTTTCTGAAGAACGTATCGGAGAAGGAGCCTATTTTATACCGTTTTGCAAAACGCCTGTACTACCCACTATTGGAAAAAGTCATGGGGTATAAAGCGCGCGTGTTCGGCGGCGCATTCGCGGTGTTTCTAGCCAGTTTGTGCTTCGTACCGTTTATGGGTGCGGAGTTCATGCCCCGCCTCGATGAGGGCGCGATTGCCATGCAAATCTGGCGGTTGCCAAGTGTCTCACTGGAGAAGTCGAACGAGATCAGTCTTCATGCGGAACGTGTTCTCATGGAAGAGTTCCCCGAAATCGAAACCGCGGTTTCCAGAACCGGTCGAGCCGAAATCGCCACTGATCCGATGGGCGTTGAGATCAGCGATACCTATTTGATTCTCAAAGACAGGTCAACGTGGCGCTATGATTCAAAGGAGGCGTTAATTGAGGCAATCGACGAAACGCTCAAGGAGAAAGTCCCCGGAGCCATTTTTAGCTACTCTCAGCCTATCGAGTTGCGTGTGTCGGAACTTATTTCCGGCGTCCGAAGCGATATCGGAATCAAGATTTACGGCGACGACCTCGAACTGATGAAGCAGAAAGCAGATGACGTCGTACGACTCATTAAACGCGTGGAGGGTGCTGCTGACGTCAAAGCAGAACAGGTGATTGGCCTGCCGACGATGCGTGTGCGGATCGATCGTGACGCTATCGCGCGCTACGGGATCAACGCCGAGGACGTTCTCGAAGTCATTGAATCAATCGGCGGTAACCAAGTCGGCACCGTTTTGGAGGGTCAAAAACGGTTTGCCCTTCAAGTACGTTTCGGCGAAAGTGTTCGTGCTGATCTCGACCGAATCGGCGATCTTAAGATTGCCGGACCGCCTCAAGGTGACGGCCCGGCCCGATTGATTCCTCTGTCGCAGCTTGCGTCCATTGAAATCGAGGAAGGCCCTGCACAAATCAGCCGTGAAAACATTAGTCGACGTATCACCGTTGAAGCTAATGTCCGCGGACGCGACCTGGCCTCATTCGTCGCTGACGCCCAAGCGGTGCTGCGTGCTGAACTCGACCTACCATCCGGTTGGTACATTGATTGGGGCGGGCAGTTTGAGAATCTTCAGGAGGCTTCGAAACGCTTGGGGGTTCTGGTGCCCATGGCCTTGCTCTTGATTTTTGTCCTTCTCTACACGACGTTTGGTACGACGAGACTCGCGTTACTGATTTACTTGAACGTACCCTTAGCCATCACCGGCGGCATTATCGCGCTGGTGGTTCGCGGCTATCCGTTTTCCATCTCGGCGGGTGTGGGATTCATCGCCTTGAGCGGAATTGCAGTACTCAACGGTGTCGTTTTAGTCTCGTATATTCAGGAGAAGCGTAAGTCAGGTATGTCACCGGAAGAAGCCGCCCGGCATAGCGCCCGTGTTCGTTTGCGTGCGGTACTTATGACTGTCGTTACGGATGCGTTGGGTTTTTTACCGATGGCTATCTCTACCAGTGCTGGTGCAGAAGTACAGCGCCCGCTCGCCACCGTGGTCATCGGTGGCTTGGTGACTTCTACTTTTTTGACGCTTTTCGTCCTTCCTACGGTTTATCGTTGGTTTGATCCCGGCGATAAGGAAGTGGAAATCTAAAGAAGATAACCCCCGCTTTGAACATAATCCAAGAAGGAAATCAAAGCCCTCAAAAAAATAAACGCGTCAAAAACTAGAAAAAGACTGTAAAAGGGCTGTTTCAGATCGCGTGCAGATTGATGATCGTATGATTTACGATATGGCGGACTGTTGTCGATTGAGTTATTCGGCTTGCTGGACTACGATGGTGATTTGAGAATCGTAACATGGGAAATGCCAGCTATAAGCTGTCATGATTTGAAAGTGAGGTAGACATATGCACGGGAAGTTTACGAAACTGTATCGTACTGCAGTTATCGGATTGCTCATGAGCGGGACCGCGTTTGCGCAGGACAATACAGGCGAGGTACAGGATCTAAAGAAAGAGGTCCAAGAACTCAAGCAAGAAATCAAGGCCTTGAGGAATGATCTCAAAGGCATGCGCGGGGACATCATGAAGGCTGTAGCTGCTATGAAATCTGGGCGTCAACCAGCTCGCCCACAGCAGCAACGACCGGCGATGACCATGGTGGGGAAGAAGTCGCCCCAATTCAAAGTGACGACGATTGACGGCAAGCAAATTCAGGTTGGCGGTAAACGGGAGAAGCCACAGGTTCTCTTCTGTTATGCCTCATGGTGCGGCTTCTGTAAGAAATCTTTCCCCTGGATGGAATCAGTTCATAAGAAATACAAGGATCAGGGTGTTGAGGTTTTGGCGCTTAACCTGGACGCACGCGGTGAAGGTGGACGAGCACGCACGGAAGATCAAACACTTACACAATTTCGGGGTCTGAATTTTACCATGCCAATGACGATGACGACCAGCACCAACGACACGGCGAAGATTGGGATAGCCTACAAGGCTCGAAGCTTCCCTACCCTGTTTGTCTTGGGGCAATCCGGAGAAGTTGAGTCGGTACATATCGGTGCTAAGCAGGGTTTGGCAGACATTATCGGCAAAGAGCTTGATCTTCTATTGCAAGGCAAGAACAGGACGGCCTTTCCGAAGTAGAGGATCGAATGTCGGAAGGCCGACACTCACGAACGATGCTGTAGGCGGACACACACGTAAGCGAAAAAACGGATACTTCACCCGTGACCTCGCATACGTGGTTGTTGTGATAAAAAATAAATCCTACAGCACGTAGAATCCTTAATCTATGATCAAATCATCCACGGGGAGGGCGAGATAAACTCGCCCTCCCAACAGTGGATAATCAATTTCTACTCACATCCCGGCGACGGTGGGATACACTGCCCCGCAGTCTTGCAACCCGTAACACCGCTACCGAACAGGTCACCGGCGAAAGCACGAACCGCTCTAAGGATGTCACCCGACGTAGCCACAGCATTCGGAACGGCACCATCAGTATCTACTCGTGCCAAAAGCGCAGCTTCAGGATCCAAACCAAACTTCTTCACCGCAGCCACAATATCACTGGTAGTCACCAGACCATCCGGTGCTGTCCAAACACCGGCAAAAAATCCTCCAACCGTATCACCGAAGGCACGACTGGGGAATGGCGCTAGTGTCGTGATGATCGGCAAATCAGCCGAGAACGCAGACCCATCGATTGTCATAGCTATGTTATATGTGTTACCAGGAACCACACTACAACCTCTTACGTGTAATCCGGTGGTCATACCACTTAAATCGCAGTAGTAGGTCGTATCACCGGGGGCCGGCAACGGACCGTCGATCAACGCCGCATACCAACCATCCGCACCCTTATCCTCCAACGAGGCGCAGTCTACGAACTTATCCGTTGTGCTACCCACACGCGTTACGCGCGTCGCCACAAGTTCGGCACCGTTATTGGTTGGATTGAAGGATACATAGCGATCTTTACTAAACCCAGGCTCACCGGCTAACACGCCCGGAGGGTTTGCCGGAGTCGCAGACAACGCAAGCAAGCAACCGACGCTTCCCACCTCGATCGTATATGAAGCACTGGTCATGGTACCAGCGAGGGTTTGTCCAACCACGGCCATCGTGCCGTCTGCGAGGATATACGATCCTCGGTTCAGGTTTCCACATATCAGCTCGTCGGCCGCCACGTTTGAAACTGGCAACCATAATCCAGCCAATAGCACGATAGTATAAGGCGCTATTCTTTGTATTCTCATCTTATTCACTGAGCACCTCCTCACTCAAGCGCAACTGATAGAACCCTGGAAGTTCAACGTATTTATGTCTAGCTCCTTTCTCATGTAATGGTGCCATCTTATTCTTCCTCCCCATCGGTCATGGGAAGTTCAGACGATTCACGTGGGAACATCCTGTGACGCTCCAAGAGATCGATCCGCCTTTGCTCACGGGGCTGAAGTGGTCGCGTATTCATCCATTCACGATCTGCACGAACAGGTCGTGAGCCGGGACCACCAGCTTGTGGCTGAAGGTTTTCGGTTTCACCATTTACAGTCGTTGGTGCATTCGCTTGGACACCTACATCTTGAGTAAGATTGGCACTTACGTCTGCCGTGGGTTGTTCATTCTGTTCTTTTTGTCTTAGTGCATCTTGTTCGGCCATCTCCTTTGAATAGTGGATACCCATCTCGACAGGCTTACCGAGTGCCTCGGTATCCAAGTATTTTCCACGATCTGACGCAAGCTTTAGCACTTCAACCGGTGCGCCAAATTTTTTCATACGTTGATCGTTTCTTACACCCGTGACCATCCATGACACTTTGTTCCCCGCCTGACCACCAGCAATCTGGAATGTGTTGCCTACGATTTCCTTGGCAATATGGAGTTGTGGCATGGATGCACCAACAGCTGTTAGTTGATAAGAAAAATCACGGTTAATACTCTCAAAGTAGGATGGTAGTACGACTTGCCCCGCGCCAGCGGCATCAAGCACCACCGTACCACGGTAGACATTTAGCACTTCAGGGCTTTCCAGTGCATAGTGATAGAGAAATTTGTTCTCAGGATCGAGTGGGTGATCTATCTTAAAAGGCTTCGTACCTGATGCGGAAAGATTTCCAGTAACATGCACATTGCCAACAAAGTAACCTGCGTATCTTGTTGGTGCACTCCCGGAAGTCTTGGCATAAATACCGTAAGTTTTGGTACCGGTAGGGTTACTCGTAGAAGCATGTGCATAAATTCCGTACGCTGTGTCCGTATCTGTTTTAGCATAGGCATACACGCCATACGCAAAATCGTCAGCAAAAGCAGTAAAGTCGCCTCCATAAGCGTCGGCCATTGACCCCGTAGAGTTGTTGGCGTCTGCATATCCTCTCACCCCTACAGCATCACTAGTTGACGTAGCATTATCGAAAGCGGCAGTACCATAAACACCGTATTGAGTACCCCCGTTTCCTATGGCACGACCGTAAACGCCATAATTGCTCCCGCCGGCCTTGTTGTTTTCGGCTCGAATTGCAAATGTTTTTCCGTTTGTGAAGGTGTCCAACTGGGCTCCAGGCGCGTTGGTTCCAATGCCGACTCCACCGTTAGCGCGGATCAGGAATTGGTCATTGGCGGTAGAAGCAAAATCAGCTATAGTACTATCTCCCCAAACAAAAGATCCTTGGTGGTTTGCAATTGCCCTTCTGCCTGCGGCAAAACTATAGTCACCCAAAGCCGTATTTTCAGATCCCCCAGGTACGGTTGAATAACTACCAGACGCAAGATTACCATAACCGCCTCCCACAGCTCCGCCCTGTCCGCTTACAGTATTGCCATACCCGCCAGCTACTGTTCCTTCTGTATGACTAACCATATTGAGATCTCCCCCCCCGATAGTCGAATAAGCGCCACTTACGGTATTTCTAGACCCACCAGCAATGGTCGCCCTAGAACCAGCAGCTTTGTTTTTATAACCGCCTCCGACGGTGGCATAAGTGCCATTACTAGTAATACTGTCATCACTACCAGCGTAATTAAATGCCCCCCCCCCCACAGTCCCGAAATCGTCCGTTACTTTATTCTCCCAACCACCTGGTCCGCCTCCTCCGCTGATCGTAGCACCGTATACACCAGCTTCGATACTGTTGGTCACAAGCCCGGCGATTACATTCGGGCCGTTTGGATCGTCCACAATGCGAATGCACGGTACACCACTGCCCGGTGCATTCATCTGTTCGGATGTCGCCGGCGCGGTGACCATCTCCAGCCGTGACAAAGGTACACCGTCGACGAGTACGTCGAGCCAACGCGGGGTGCCGTCGAATGACACTGGTTTCACCGGTCCGAATTTTGTAGATAGCACACCATCGGTCACTGAAACAGCCAACGATTCTTTGACGTCTTCTCCGACGACGTTCTCAACCGTGCCGTCACCATCCATATCAACGAGATTGCCGCCCACCTCCGCGTCGTAAATACGAAACTGCAGGTTAACATTTCCGTTCACGGGATCACCAACGCCGTCTTTAATAAACCCTTGAAAGCTCAACATCCCGGATGTCTGCCCCAGGGCCGGTGTGACAATCAACCCCAACATGGCAAGCAGCGCTGCCTTACCGCAGAAAGAGCCAAACTTTACTTTGCCCACCATAGATTTGCCTGCAAAATCCATAGATTGAGAAAACGTTTTCTCTACGTCGACCGGACACCTACTTTGAATCTTCACTTTGTTCATCCTCCATTGTAAATTGGAATATTTACTTCCTCGTCTACACATTAAACAACACAATCGATACTACGGCATCAGTGATGCCTCTCATGTGGTACTCCCCCTTTCAGTTTTGAACCTTGGACATGAACCCGGCAAGACACATCGTTGCCGGAGAAAGTTCTTTTTTTTCTTGTGGGACGTATGGCTCATCCTCTGTGGCGATAGATTTTCGATTGGAGTGTCGTCATCATCACCCCCACGTCTGAAGACATGGGTCACTCTGTCTCGCTCGACTGCAGGACCACCAGGTCTATGACCAAACCGCTACCAGCTCACCAAATGACTGGTTTGCAGCGCAAAGCCTTTAAGACCAAGGAGGCGTAACTCTACGCCTCGCCTATGTAGATAAGCAACATTGACGCTTGGCGCGCCCACAAAAAATAAAAAATAATTTAAGAAAGTGGAAAATCGGCCCTGTTGACCCAATAAGGGCATGTATCGCCATTAGATAGGCAGCGAAAAACCGACCCGCCCAGCCATATCAATTAATATGAAGAGTAATACGCTTAACCATTTGTAGGCGGTAAGGGTATGTTGATGCCCTCCCGAGTTTCAGCATATCTACGGACAACTCGGTATACAGGTTCTTGACAAGCAATTCGTTACGCCAAAGCCGAAGTCGCCACCGGCGAAGGCCACCACAGCTCGTAGGATGTCATTACTGGCGATAATACCGTTGGGTGTTTTGCCGTCATTATCCACGCGCGACAGATGCGGTGCCGTAGGGTTAAGTTGGAATTTCTGCACGACGGCTGTGATGTCGTTTACTGTGACAATCCCATCCGGTGCGGTCCATGCGCCAGCTAACAAGCTGCCCACGATGTCACCGAACTGTCGACTAGCACTGATCTGAGGTGCAGTCGTTAGTATCGATAGTGATGGGGAAAAGTTGACATCATCCAGTGTGGCTTCGATTACATATTCATTGCCCGGCACGATTTCGCAACCACGAACGTGAATAACAGAGTCCGTCCAATCGCAGAACTCCGCGGTGGACACCAATGCGCTAAGCTTACCATCCATCCCGGCATCTTGCAGTGTACAACCAACGTACCAGGGTGTAGTCGAACCTACGCGCGTCACGCGTAAGGCAATTTGTTGCCCCACATTTGAGCTTGGATCAAATGAGAGGTAGCGGTCTTTTGTCATATCATGCGGCGCTACCGCTGACTCAGGTGCGTTTACAGCCATCCGTCGTCCCCAAAATCCGGCTTGTAACGCATAGCCACCGCCAGTATGTGTACCTGCATCGTGTTGGGCTATGGTGCCCTTAAGGGTATAGCCACTCGCGGTGCTGGTTCCTCCACCGCAGTCGAGGGAACTCTTCACTATATTGTATCCCCCCCCGGATTGAGCGAAGACCATGTTCGCACCCATCAATAGACACAGACACATCAACGCTGCACACATGACAGCTACGTTGCACTGTCGATGACGTTTTCCTGATGCATGATGCGTGGTGACTATCATGCGAGCAGCCACTCGCGTTTCATGGGTGGACTGTGTGTCATACCGATTCACTGTATAATCGTTTTCGTTCACGACGTTATCTCCTTGTAGAATTTCATAATCCTATTGCGTGTCGTGACACATGAAGTGCACCCACTGGCCATTAGTCGCAAGCACATCGCATGACAGCATATCCATTCCACTGGTTTTTTTTGCGAAAAGGAATCTTATGTCCGAACCGTTGGGGCTTACATTTATATCTACGGTACCGCCGATAACGAGCGTACCCGCAGTGCGTACACCGTTCTTGTAGTACACATAGGTGCAACCACTGCTGTGTACACACGCCAAACGAAAAGTCGTGGACGAACTGATTCGTTTGATCTGAACATACGAATTCGCATAAATATCGGTTGTTCCATTGATGGAATCCTTGTACTCAAAATGTCTGACGCCGCCAACATAGCTGCACGCATTCACCGCACCGCATGAACCGACAGCATCCACATCGCAAGCAACCGTACCATCCGCATTGATGCTTTGAATGGCTCCACTGGCGCACACCCCGTTGACGCGTCGTTGGACCTGAGCGGAATCGATGTCGCCACTATCGATGCAGTTAGTACATTCAAAGTCCGTCGCCTTTGCGACGCCCACAACATCCAATGACGCAGACGGTGTGTTGGTTCCGATGCCTACGCCGCCGCTTGCGCGAATTAGGAATTGATTGATATTGGTTGATACGAAATCAGACCCGATTCCGCTGTTCTCGTCCGCCCAGACAAATGTACCATCATGATTGGCCTTGGCTCGACGTCCGGCAGCGAATGAATAGTCGCCCGCAGCCGTATTAAGAATTCCGCCGGGAACCGTAGAACTGGCGCCGGTAGCGTTATTTTGAGAGCCGCCACCAACCGTCGAATTTGCCATGATTGCGTGATTGTTGAGCCCACCTGCAACGGTAGCCGAGACGGCTTGGGCTGTATTGATCGCTCCTCCGCCAATCGCCGACCAATTTCCACTGGCTACATTGGTATCGCCGCCGGCAACGGTTGCATTCATACCGCTGGCTTGGTTTTGATAACCACCACTCACGGTTGCACTCGACGCAGATGCGGTATTTTGTAACCCACCAGCCACAGTGGCAGTGGTCGAGGAAGCGATATTGCCTCTGCCTCCACCAACAGTGGCGAATTGTGCATTATCAACTTCACCATTGTTGTCGCCAGCTTGATTGTCACCACCGCCGCTAACTGTGCTAAAATGGTCCGTGACACGATTGAGGATCGGCACACCAAAGCCATCATTGTCGCTACCGCCCCCGCTAATCGTTCCACCGCGCACATTAGCCGTGACACTGTTGTCGTAGAACCCACCGATGATATTGGGAGAATCCGGTGGCGAGACGAGCACCCATTCCGTACGCAGACCGGGAAGCGCCAGCGCATTCGGTGCCGGTGTAAGTTCTTGTCGTGGTGCCAGTGTGACAAAATTAGTCGGCGGGTTTGTACAGTCGTCAGGATCACAGCAAACTGTGATTTCAAGTGCCCTGCTGTTTCCATTGAACGTGCCGACGGGGAAATTCAACGCGACGGTGAACAATCCCTTCTCAACGGATACGCCACTGAGTGAATCCGTGCCAATCAATACGCCGCCTATTATATTGTCCCAGAGGGCGAAGTCGAATTCGCACGTACCGTTGACGAATACTCCGTCGCTTTCAAGCTGTCCCTGATACGTGAATGTTTCAGTCATGGCGATCTCGGCCTGCGCCGTAGCTCCCAAGACAAGACAGGCTGTCAATACTTTTGATAGAATGTGTGCTCGACTCATAACTCAATTCCTCCTTTGCATGCACGATTGCGATTTGAATAAACCAATGTAAACGTTTGATGAAGATGATTCACCATTTTGGCAATGCCTCCAGGCTCGAATAGATGAGCAGAGTAGGACACCATCATCATGAATTGGCTCTACGGACGCCGAAAGTCGATGTGTCTGCTCGGCCTTGTGACGCTGCTCGTATTCTACAACAATCCATAGCGCATCTTCAAAGGGAATCTGACTTAAAATATGCACATTTCCGTGAAATAAAGTAGTACTTATGTATATTTAGTTAACTTAACTAATACGACGACCAATGGATGGGACGCGGCTCTTGGAGGAATCTGACGTGAGCGCATGGCTAAGAAATCGAAATGCTCTGCAATCAACACAAGCCGAACAACGCCAGCTATCGGGATCGAAAAGGCGGGTTTCGATATACAGCATGCCCTACCATGCACTAGCCACATGCCGCGCATGGTTGACGATCGTGCCTCGATCATCGAAGGAAGTTCAGCGATGTCAAATATCAAGTGTGCCGTCTGTAGTTCCGTGTGTTACGACAACAAAACCAACGTCACTGGATATCCGACAAACAAACGTAGCGCCACATTACTCGCCGGTTCCTGGCAACTCGCGTGCTACCTCCCGATCCCAATCAACGACATTCTCCATCATGGACAGTCAGTCGGATTGCTGTAGGGGTATGGATCCCCTTCAAACGCTATGACAAATGCTAGGATGTCGGCTGCGGTAACAATTCTATTGGTCACTTCGGAATCTAGATCCATACGCGTGAAGTCCGGTGCTTGGGGATCAAGCTGAAACTTTTTTACGGCAGCCACTATGTCACTCGTGGTAACTATACCATCGGGTATAGTCCATGTGGAACCAACAAAACTACCCACCGCGTCGCCCCATTCACGCGGCTCAGGTTTCAAAATGGTACGCACCTTATGCACCGGCGTAAAAACAACACCGTCGGTTGTCGCCTGAATTCCATAAATAGCCGCTGGCACAATCTCGCAGTCGCTAACATCAATGACTGGTTCCCATGCCGGACGCGCAACTTGAGACAAGGGAGTACTTAACGGTAGTACAAGAGAAACGTCATGCACATCCGGTGAAGTAATAGCCTCTGGAGCACCAATCCAACCGAGCACCCCTGTACTACCCGGTCCGGTGAGCATGGTAATCCGATATGCAATATCTTGGTTACTAGTACCAACATTATCAGGGGCAAACATGACATAACGGTTCCTGGTTTCGCAATCATCAGGAATACCACTATTGTTGATGTCGATGTTTTCACCACGAGCGGCTGCCATATCTATGTCACATTGATCATCGATGCCGTTGCGATTGCAGTCGTTTTGACTGGTACCTGGGCTGACATCTATGGCGTCCACTTCATCACCGGGCAATAACCCCAAGTTATCCGCTGTAACATGAACGGAGAAACTACCGTTGAAGAAAGAGTAGAAAATATCCGCTCCCGAATGCCCGCCTGCTATCACAGTCGGCGAGTTTGCCGTAAGCGAGAATAGAACCTCATCAAGTTTATTCACATTATCACCCACGTCGAGAACACCGTTGGGTATCTGCGGATCGAGTGCCACATCGATGCCAGGTGTCGCATCGGATACGGCCAGCGCGTCGATCACATCACCAGCCTGTAAACCCATAGAAGCTGCGGAAGCGAACACATTCAAATTGCCCGGTTGCAAGGGTGATGGTGGTGGCGTGTATTTCCAAATGGTCGCTTCATCGGTGGCACTAATCTGAAATGAGGGGCCGGTAAAGGTTAGATAGGCTAGATCCGTCATCGGATCGTACTCTGATATTTCTAACGCGGTCATATTGTCGTGGCCAAACCCGCCGATTGCCGGGCGTAAACCGAGTGAAGTTTGGTCTAGTACCAGACAACTACCTCGTCCCCCCAAACATACGGGGGATGCTGCACTGGTATGTGAGCCAAACGCGCTCATCTGGGCAATGAAGATATCTGCAGCTACCTGAATCTGACTGCTTTCCGTGTTCACATCCGTACAAGGCTTACCTATTGAGGTTCTATCGACAGAAAATAGTAGTACGGGGTCAGCCCCAAGCGGGTCTAACGTTCCATCACGTCCGAAAGATAGGCTGTTAATCACATCATTAGAGTCAAATCCACCAACACCACCTATTTGCCCGATTAAATCATTGTACCGCACGTTTCCATTGTCCGGCCCTTCAGCCGGTTGATCGCCTGAACGATAGACGGTCACCTGTTGAACTTGCAGGCCGGCATCGTCATTGACATGGTTTGGTTGCGCGTCGATAACCGCCCCATTACTCAAATCGTCCACGTCAAATGAAATGGTGGTCGATATTCCACGCTGAGATTGACAACTCGTGGGAGGCAAATTGGCTAACTGATCGTCCCCGAACGACACACTAACCAGATACGCACGATGAATGCCACTGTCATCAAATAGCGCGACGGCTGGGAAGCTGGGATCGTTGATAAAATCTTCACCGGGATCGTTCAAGTCGATCGGAAGATTCTGCAACGTTGCTCGCAGTACGACGGGATTTTTGTTGTAGAGTTTAGGCGGGGCACCAAGGTCCAACTCGAAGAAAGCGTTAAAGAAGATATCTGCGGGCAGATCGATACACTCGCCTTGAGCCTCGCCGAAACTGTCTTGATAGAGGGCAGGCGCTGAATCGAAGAACGGTTGGCCAGCCTTGATGATCTCTGTTCCGTTCGTGAGATTTAGCGAAAGGATTTCTACGTGAATCTCCTGACCACAGTCCGCATTCTCAGGAAAATTTGATGGGAACACGCACGGATCGAGGGCCAGGGCTGCGGTGTTGGCATAAGGTGCTAAGCCACCACCTATGATCGTTGCACCACCATCCTCCGGGTCACCCTCCATAAATGGATCACTACGCCCAAAGGCAGAGCTTGGATCCGCAAGGCCCAGAACCTCTTGCGTAGTCCCATCGAGAAAGACAACCTTAAACGCCCCACCAGTAGCCGCAACGTCAACGGCACCGGGTGGCATCAGTTCACAATTGGCACAAGCGCACTCATCCACATCCGGGATATTATTATTGTTCACATCACATGAACACGAGAACTGTGAACAATCGGTACTATCACCTTGGTAGGTACCACCAAGATTCGTCTCGCAATCGTCTTGCGATGTAACCGTACACGGATCAAACCCAACCGCATCGGTACAACATGCGCCGGTCGGGCCTCCGATTACTACAATCGAAGCGGGATTGATCGTGCCAATTGGTAACGTCGTCGAATTGCCATCCAGCATAAACGTGAAAGTTGTATCATTGATGAAATCGATCGTGTAAGTCCCGGCTGCGCTGGCAGGAACTTCTACAAGCAACGTAGCGAAGTACTCACTAAGTCCGCCATCTGCTTTACCGGCCATAGTCGACACACCCGCAAACTCATAATCTAGACCGGGGAATGCAATAGGTGATAGCGGAACAAAACCAAAGAATAAGTAGGTTGGATCATCGAGGCAAAACTCGCCTGGACAATCCGCAGTTATCGAGCATGGATCACCAGTTGGAGGATCCACAAATCCAATCGTACACCTTTTCTTTACCACAAAAGCACCATCACTGCACGTATTTCCGTCTGTTGGGCAGCCATTGCCCTGCGGACAGGACAACACGGGGGCACCAGGGTAACCCAGCGGGTTCAGAGGCGCACCCTGTCCACTACAATATCCACTGCCATCTATTTTAGCTTGCACGGATTCAATCAAACTGTCACCAACTACACCCCAATCTGAGATACGCAATGCCAGTTCAACAACCCCTCCTGCCGGTATTGTTATTTCGTTGCCATTTATAGTAAATGAGCCGCTACTGCCCACTGGGACAAGATCTATTATTGGCGAAGTTGGAGCTGGACAGTCCGTCGAGATGTTACCCGTACAAAATGCATCGACCTCGAAATTGCGCGGAGGGAGAAGTGCGTTGCACTGACTGACTGTCACGCCGTCCACACAATCGGCACCCGGCAATCCGATTGAAGAGCAACATTTGCCAGTGGGTGGAGGACAGTCTAACGAGATGTTATCGGTACAAACTGCGCCTACCTCGAAATTACGTGGCGCAGGACGCGTATTACAAGTTACAATTGTCACACTGTCTACGCAACCGGCATCCGGCTCACCGATTGAAAAACAACATTTACCGTCGACTGGAAACGTACCATCCTCACACCCGCCAGCCTGTACCGGAACGCATTGTCCCGTAGCACAACCCGTCACTCCGAAGCCAAAAACGTCACCGGCGAATGCACGAACCTCTCTGAGAATGTCACCCGAACTGGCAACGGTATTCGGTACGGCACCATCAGTATCGACTCGCGCCAGTAACGGTGCATTAGGATCTAATCCAAACTTCCTTACCGCGGCCACAATATCGTTGGTTGTCACTAGACCATCCGGGGCCGTCCAGGCACCGGTAACAAATCCTCCCACCAAATCGCCGAATTCACGAGTAGGTGCTTGCGGTGGCGTGGTCGAAATCTGCAAGTCAACCGAAAACGTAGTACCGTCGAGAGTCATATCCAAATTATAATTGTTACCCGGAACCACACTACAACCTCGTATATGCAATCCGGAGGTCACAGTACTCCAATCGCAGTAGTAGGTCGCATCACCAGGGGCTGGCAACGGACCGTCTTTCAACGACGCATACCATCCATCCGCACCCTTATCCTCCAGCGAAGCACAATCTACGTACTTATCCGTGGTACTACCGACCCGCGTGACACGAATCGACACATTCTCCGTACCGTTCGTAGTGGGATCAATAGATACATAACGATCCTTAGTAAACCCAGCTTCTGCGGTCAGTGGTGACGGAGGATTCAGAGCGGCGGGGAAACAAGCAAAACGCACGTGTAACTGCGACAGTCCCTGACCGGCTTCACCACCACTACCCGGTGTGCCCGCACTATTAGGTGAATAACCACCAACTCGTATGATCACTTCATCCCCCACAACCACCGGGAAGGGTGTAACCTCAGACACGGTGCTTAACGAACCACAGGCGTCATCGTTACAGCCGATAAGGTCCGGTGCCGAGTTATCGTTACCGTCCGGACATTGGGTATACGCCGCCATCATCGCGTCATACACTCCACCGCCACACATGCTCATACTCATCACACCCGAACAAGGCGGTGTAACCCTATACCAAACATCAGCACGGAACGGGCCGCCGCCACTGCTGGAAGCTGAACAGTCGTCAAGCACCGTGGCATTGTCCATGTCCGGCGGGCCATCGGTGGTCGCGAACCGATTATCCGTTTGCACGATAGCACAATCAAACTGATTATCCGATACAACAGCGTTGGCATCTTTAATCTTGATGCAATTACCATCACCGCCGGGACATGTACCCGGTCTGGTACACCAACTGGACTTGTTCTTGGCACAATTGCCTATGTCTGTAACAGCGGTACAAGTGGCCTGCAGAATCTCTTCTGCACCCGTCACACAGTCATCGTTGGCAGGGGGCGTACAAGAGAATATACCACCGCCATCCGGACAAACTTGCCCAGTAAATACGGTACCGGATAAGCCGTTGTCCGCTTCGCCCAAAATACACTTAAACAATGAAACCGTACTCGTACAAACCGAAGCACCTAATGCATCACGGTAACAGCAAGCAAAGGTACCTGTACGATCGCCACAACCGCCGTCGATACCCTCGTTACCGACTGTGTTCTTCTGGATACCGCTGTCAACACACCATGCATAATCACTTCTTAAAAGATGTGAGTCCGTATAGGGCACCGGATGATTGCCAGCCACGGAAACCGACCAACCATTACCATCCTCAGACTTGGCTTGTTCGCCTTGATTACTGCCGGACCTATCCGTCCTCATCCATTCCCAACGACATGCTTCTTCACCATTGAGATCACCACTACCTTCACCCTGAATCTCAAGCCAGTAACAATTCCCTGGAGCTAGCCCTGTGATAGTGACAGGTGCCGAGTAGGTCGTCGGCTTAAAGGTAGCCTGAAGATCGGTGATCTTACGCCCGTCGTGCATAACGGGTGATTCCGGACCTAACACGATATTGTTCATATCCGGCAACCCATTGCCATCGTCTTGGTAAATGGTCAAGTACCAAGTCGTATCCGGTGGGTCATTATTGCAGTTCACACCACCCTCTTGACCACTCCATACACCACTCCAGCAGATACGGTTGATATCACTGTTTAATGGAATGAAATCGTCAGCGACTCGGAAGGCATGTTGACGATCAGATGGGGACGAAATCGAGTCAAAGGACTTTTGACAACTTATACTTTCACCCAAGGGACATGCCGGGCATGGATCATCAACACAACGAACACCGCCCTGGTAGATACCTTGACCACCGGTTCGGGCGGCACAAGTTGCCTCGTCGAGACCATCACCAGCCACGCCGCCATTAGGCGTATCATCACAAGTATCAACACCACTCGCGCCACCGCAACATGCACCTAACGTGCATATATTCAAGCTGCAGTCAGCGACTGGCATACCAACAATAGCATCCTCCGGCCCCTGCAATCCTAGCCAGTTGCCACCCAGCACCACGGAATTAGGTCCACCTGGGAAAAAGGGGCTGGCTGTAGGCAAATGATCGTTACCTTCGCATTCCAGCTTCGTAACCACACTACAAGTAACACCTGTACAACATGCGGCCCGTTGTGCTTTTACGACTGTGAGGTGCATCTGGTATTCACGCTCAACCTCACCAAAGCACTGCTCACCGGCAGGACAGTCGGTTATATCGTCGCAGTCGTTACCCGTTACTGTACAACTTCGATTGGCCTGTAGAGGATACGCATACCTCCCAGGTGGGAGATTGAACGTCATCGATAAGTTCGAATTAAGCGAACACTGAAGATCAGCCTTATTGTTTCCCTCTCCATAAAGACCTGTGTCACCAGTACCAGCCTGTCCTATATTGGACAAAATAAAATCATAACCAGTGCAAGTACACGCCTCGAACAATGCGAAGTACGCCGTACGGGTGGGATTATTACAACAAAGGTCAACCGTTACTCGCGAGAAATCGTTAAGAGAGAACACTTCGTAATAACCGGCATCCGTTTCGCTAAAGCTGCAGTCATCGCCATCATCAAAATCAAAAACGCGAGATAGACCGGTATTCTGTGGATCATCCTTGAAGGGACGCGTTCCGGATATCGATTTTGCAATGAACGGCAAACCAGTGACACAAAACTCATTTTCAGCGGCAACTTGGACACCACATGTTCCGCCCGAACAGTCAATGGCTTCAGTAGCTAAGCTACATGGGTTACCTGTGTTCGCCCCACTATCAGCTGCACACACATAGTTGCATATGCCGACATTCTGTGGACAGTCACAAACACCAAAGTTAAAATTAGTGGCATCACAAATAGCACTAGAAGACGAACAAGCCGTTGTCGGCATACCAAGCACATCGAAAGTATGCACCACAGGCCCCGTGCAGAACTGGCAGGTCGGTTGCACGCAAACGGATTGCGTACACGTGCCGGTACCAAAACATGCTGAACCAAGCGTGGCTGTTTGACATGTGCCTGCACCACCACACGCAGAACCAATCGCTGCATTGGTGCAATCACCACCGGCTTCGCTACACTCCAACTCACATGGCGGATTACCAATCACACCGGCACAGTACGGTGTACTGGAACAGTTATCGCCGGCTACACCTCCGCATGGCACGCCACACGTTCCAGCTACACCACATGGTGCACCAGCAGCGGCACCTTGACCGCAATCAGCATCACCACCGGCTTCACTACAAACAAAATCGAACGGATAGAATTCGCAAAACAGCGAACCGCAATTCGTGCCAACATCGCCTAATGCGTTGCAAGTCGTAATGTCACTTGCATCTCCAGCACAGTACGGCGTATCTTCGCAACAATCGCCAGCCGTAGGCGTTTGTGGGCAACAGTTATGATTGGGATCGGTAAACGGCGTGGTGGAACCCCCCTGTTGACGTGTCACAGCCGCGTTACAAGTTGAACCCAGCCCTAGAAACGTACCACTGTTACAGTCAGACAGAAGCAGGTCAGTACAAACACCATTGTTACAACATCCACCAATATCGCATACCTGGCTTGCACAATCCTTCGGCGTTGTGGCATTAAATCTAGCGCCTTTCCATCCAATGTCGGAACATCTCGATTCGTCGCTGCCCAATGGGCTACATTCACGTGTTGCTGAACAGAGCTGCCCCAAACGTGGTCCAACACTCACGCATGTGCGACACTCATAACGATGAATATCATCACAAGATTCGTAGGATAAGCTGCAAGTACCTGCAACACCACAAGCATCGCCGGCAAGTTTACCCACGCAATCCACTGATAAACCACTGTCACTACATACCAACCGATTGATACCACAGCAGGCACCAAGAGGCTCTGGAATCAGTTCACCGACGAGTTCAAACGCAAGTATATCGTTATTGGTGCCTGCAACCAAAGAATCATCAGTAATAGGCCCGCCGTTTCGCCATCCGCGCGTATCATCATTGGTTCCTGTATCCGGCGTACCCGATGTCCGCCAATAACCGTTGGCACGCCCGCCGAATGCACGCGTGCTTCTCATGGTTACATAACCAGTACCGGCAATGCGGAATGCCGGGTTTTCCAGAGCATCAGTATCGCCAAAACAGTCATTAGGCCCACAGTCGACTTCTATGGTAATCACGTCGGAGGTGACGTTACTGTCATGGGCAACGCCAAAAGCGTTGATACGCATCGGCCCCCAACACAAGCCCGCACCCCCAGCACAAGATTCCCCGATAAAGCCACACGCCGCGCCATCGGCACTGCATCTCGCTGGGCCACTACCATCCCAGAAATCGAAGAACAACGTCTGGTTTGAGTGATCGACACCACCACGATAGCTAAACTGTTTCAAGGCCATAAATGATCCATTTGAAACAGCGTAATCATCACCAATACGAAAATCACCTGGACAACGCATCTGCTCACCGGGCGCACACAGGGTATGAGAGGCATCCTGTCCGCAGATCAAAGGATCACATGTTTGCGTCTGACACGTGGCTGTCCCATCGCCTAGCGTCACACATTCATTATTATCCGTACAAGACTTAGGCTGAACCGTCGGAAGTTGGCCATTCGATTGTACGCAAACTTTCAGACAATCAAGCGCTGCATCTTCGCATGGCGTCAGGTCAAATGCGCATACCTTATCCGTACGGCGGACCGGGCCGATTTCCGTGCCTACAGCAGGTGGCACAAGCGCCCCACCACCATCGAATGTTGACGCAATACCGGCGCTGTATGTAGGGCAACGGAATTGCAGCGCCGTATCCTGTACACGTCGCCAAGTAGTCCCGCCGTCGGTGAAGCAAGTCGCCGCGGACTTATAACCACTGATAAAAATGTCCACATCACCATTGATATCGTAAGCACAGCAGCGACCAACATCACCGCCGGGTGCCACACAAATGTCGTTGGCTTCGTCACAAGTAGCTACGTCCAAGCAAACACCACCCTGGCAATCCGAATCCTTCTCACACGTCTCATTGAAGTTTTGACTATTGCCATCGCAGCGATTCAAACACGGACCATCAGCATCCACATCGGGATCAACAACACAAGCCCCTGCACCGTCACACTCATCAGCTGTACAGAAGAGACCGTCGAGATCGCATCGAGCACCATGAGCGCGCTTTTGAAGTTGACAGGTATACTGCTCACCAACGTCAAGCTCTGCGCGACCACCTGTCACAACAGAGCAAATGACCACTTCGCATTGATTGCCGGATGAGGCACAATCGCTATCGCAATTGCAGAACTCCCCCTCTAAAGCCGTTCCACCATCCCGCTGCGTAGCCTGACTTGACCTCGTCGAAGTAGATCGGAAAACCCGAATATCTTCCTCATCACCGAACCTGTAGCTAGCCGGTGCTTGCTTGATTAATACACCCGGGGTCGGGTTCTCGTCCACACCCTCTTGCGCACTCGGCTCAAGCAAGATGAATTGAGCCTTAGTAAACCCGGCGTTACCGCTTAACGCTGCCGGTGCAGCAGGCTGAGCATCCTCTCGTGCAGTCATGCCAACAATCAACGCTAGCGCGACAAAGGGTAAATAACAAGTAACGCGAGACCGTGCGACCCAATGTTTTTTACAGATACGCTGCATGACGTGGCCCTCCTCTTGAATCCAGAAGATCAATATCGAGACAATGCTATCCTATAGTCGAACGGTTTTGTAACCGCGCTGCCTACGGGAATAAATGTGCCCAAATAATCACACCACAACATAACTATCGTCATAGTGCGTTTTAGCCTTAGGGGAGGATCGTTCGATAGCTAACAAACCATACACCTTGGGGAACAGACCTAGTAATGCCCCTGATGATAGTTGTTGTAATGAAATGTTTGACATGAACGATATAGTCCTTTCCTAATCCAGTCTGTTTGTACAACAGTTGTGTGGTAGCTGTCAAACGCGGGATACTTGGGTAGTCTGTACAATCAGAATCACTTCAAGTAGCACTTTTCGAGAACTTGCATAACACTCGATCATCGCTATTTCAGTCAACTAGAGAAGACGATTTGTCAGCCGCTACTATGGGATGATATCTGACCGATTATATGCATTACCGCGATTGAGCATGGCTTGTTGATATGGAGTGATACAACTCTCTTATAGTCAGTGCCGCTGAACCGCCAGTAGGAACAGGTGTTCAGGCCTCACTCATGTTGGTGTGTTTGGTCATGTTTTTTGTTGATCGCCATTTGTCATGTGGTGACTCGGCTATCACACCATGCGATAGCGCTGGCGCCCGGCTTCGTGTCTGCTTGGTTAGTACCAAACATGTTTTACTTGATAGTGCAGGGAGGCTTCATAGAGACCATTGACGATAATAATGATCAATAGGCACACTTTAGCATTCTGAGTCGCTCGCAAACTCATGACAAACAGTAGCCAAAATACGATCAGATAAGTAGATTGGCTGTGCGTTGTTGCATTAAACCCTTGTCTCTCATCTGTCTCTCATCGTGCTAATTACGTTGACAATGGATTGTTCATACAGCAGTAGCGTTGCTCCGTCTTCCGCTAGGACATAGCCGTTTGGCATCGTACAGATTCGTTTAGGGTAGACTGTAAACAACGATTTTGCCGTTCGTTGGACTTATCCTTGATAGTCATCAAAAGATTGAAGGTCTTAGCTTTCACGGCTCCTATGTCCAATAATCCCTGCCAGGTTTGCCTTCTTAGGGTGATCCACTAGAAAACAGCCTCTCTGCTACAAGTCATACTATTTTCAAATTTCTTTTGCTTCGCTGATTGAATTTTGGTAAGCTGATGGTCATGTACGTACTGGCGCTGCGCGATCTCCTCCATGCGCGCCACTTGATGCAACTCAATATTATAAGGAGGCTTCGCATGTGCTGGACACACCGCATTGTCGTTGGCGTTTTACTATGTATCACTATTGGCCCGATTTGCCGGGCGGCTGGGCCGGCGGATTTTTTGGTTAATCAACTCAAAATAGAGAATTTCAAACAGAACATTGCCGACCTGGCGGCTTTTGGGACAAGGCATTGGCAACAGCCGGAGAATGCGCAGGCGATTGACTTTATCAAACAGAAGTTGGAATCCTACGGGTATACCAATGTCACGTTGGATCCATACGTTTTCAACGCGACGAATATGAATAACGTCTATGCCACAAAAATAGGAACGGTGCAGCCGTTGGACATGTACATCGTAAGTGCACACATGGATAGCATTAACTTTTCTGATTTTCGAGATGCCGGCGGTGCTGACGACGATGGATCGGGGAGCGCACTGGTACTCGAACTGGCACGTGTATTTGCCGGTGTTGAGACTGACATTAGTATCCGTTTTGCATTCTGGAATAATGAAGAGACGGGATTAAATGGGAGTGAGGCGTATGTCACCGCTCATCGTACACTGCAAGGCACGCCCGCTGAACCGAATTGGCTAGGCGTCATCCAACACGATATGATTCTATACGACCACTTAGCCGTTCCGGATGCCGACGTCGAATATAATGCCAATCGCACATTCGGCGGTAATGCCATCATATTGGCAAATGCTGTCGGGGGTGCGATGGCACGCTACGGGACCATGCCCGCTGAAGTCACAGATGATATGTGTTGTACCGATTCCGTTTCCTTTGAAGCGCTTGCCCCGGCTATAAGTGTACGTGAAAATCGCCGCAGACTGGAAATTGGTAACGGTAGCCAACCACATTGGCATCAACCGACGGATGTCTTCGCGACATATACTGATGCGGATTTCGAGTTCGGATTTAATATCGTAAAGATGACAGGTGGAGCACTGGCTGAGTTGGTTAATGCTCAACCAGCAGCACCTGCGATCCCGACATCGACGGAAGATGTCATGACTAAAGATAGGTATATTTCGATCGATGTATCAGGTTCCGCCTTGAATGATGTAGCCTACCGCGTGACAAGAGTGGCCGGTGGCAGCGCTTGGTACGCTGACTGTGGCAATGTCGTTGCTGGTGGCAGTGAAGGACATTTTGTCGGGTTGACGCAAACTCCGATTTTCTGTGATTGGAGTGCCTCCCCTATACTTCATGTACATGGTTGTGAAGTTGTCCCCGGTAATGCATATACCATCGAAACGCTTTTTGATGCGACAACAGCTTCAGCGGCCATCACCATAAACACGACTGCACCGGACGTGGTATCGTCGCGTCAATTCGGCGATAGTGTAGGCTCCTTTAGCGGTAGCATGTGGTCTGCACCGGACGGTATTGTAACAACTAGCGACATCATAGCGGCTGTGCAAAAATTTTCTAATGCCGGCGGCCCTCCTCACCGCGCCCGGGTTGATACTGACGGCAAGGATGTCAATACGATAATCGCATCCAATGATATTTTGCGAGCCGTGCGGGGTTTCGCAGCTGATGAATTTGGCTTCGGTGCTACGGGATGCCTGAAGGGTACATGTGTGCCAAGCTGTCCATAGGCGCGTTTCTTTACAGGACTATTTTGACGGATAAGACACTCATACTTGCTGTATATTTCCTGGTGATGAACCACAGACATTTGATAGCCCAAACTATTAAGATATGAAGAAGCCCCGGAGCGGATTAACACTCCGGGGCCTTATAAATCTCCGTCGACCATCCGACGGTTGGAGTAGGTTATTACTTAGTTTACTGAATCCGAATCCGGATACGAATCAGAATCCGAATCAGAACCTGAGTCCGAATCGCCATCATGATCGTTGTCATCGCAAGGTGACGTGCATGAGGCATCAATGATCGAAGCAATCTGTTGCACTAGACTATGACCATGATCAGACGCTGAAGCGTCAACCATGATGCCACCGGTAGCAGCGGCAGCATCTGCTGCCAATACCTTCACGCATGCGCTAGCTTCCCTGGCAATGATGGGTGAAATCATGACATCATTGGCGTTGGCGATGTCAATAGCGTTATCGATAGCTCCTCGATCATCACCAGGATCATCACATGGTTCACCCAAGCACGGTGCGGCATTGCTAATCGGCACAACGATTCGGACGGCGCCGGGTAACCATTCTCGTTCCTGCGCTACAGTGGCCGTAGCAGGCCCCCAATTCCGATCACGAAATGGAGAAAGACCTGTAACACCGTCTTCATAGCCCCACAGATCACCAGGACAACCATCCGGATCACCGGGAACAGTCCGGCTATATACCGTACCCACGTTTTCTCGCTCATAAGTGATACAACTCGGAAGCTCAACTTGCGTGTAGGGTGCAATCGCCAGCACCTCGAAGTTGACCGTCGTGCCTTGCTCTTCCAGCTCTTCGACAATTCCTTCGATAGTGTCACACAGGTCATCTCCCTCTGATTGCATCGCATCTGATGTATCCATGATGAATACCATATCAACCGAAGGACACTCCGTTTCAACTTCACCACATATACATTCCGTATCATTTACATCTGTTAATACAGTGGCATTTGTGACGCTCAGCTGCGAACCCACCTCAGATTCATAGAATTCCGCACCTGCGAACGTGTAGCATCCACCATCGTCAAAAGCTTCCATCAAGTTGACTTCAAATGCGAGTAAGTCACCAGGGTTTAAATCATTAGGTAGATGCAGGCCATCGGCTGGATCTGTGCCGGGGTTATTCAATGGCAGATCAATGACCAATAGCGTACCAAATGGCGATGAAACCTGCGGTACATCCAGCTTGATGTATCGCTCGTCGCCGTATCGCGTGATCGTTGTACCGTGCGATGCACGGAATGCGTCGAGACGGAAAACAAAGCAACCATCGGTAGGCGGCCCATCCCGCCAAATAAACACACGCATCGTGACAGGATTGCCTGGGGTATAACGAACTGGCATAGCCATGCGATAAGCCAACACATCGACGCCCTCCGAACCGCACGCACCTATGGCCGGTTCTCGAATATCAACGATGGGTAGTGTTGATGTACCTACGGGTATTGATCCATAATTACCATGTTCAACGGTGAAGAAATCTTCGACAAACAGATCAAACAGGCTCGAACCGGCTGGTCCCTGTTCGCCTTGTTCGCCCCGTTCACCATCACGACCGTCTTGCCCATCGCGACCACGGCAATCGAGAACATCGACTGTTTGATCTCCATTAATATCTTCGGTGGCTAGGTCAGCTTCACCATTTTGGTTAAGATCCCAACAGTTAATACCATTCAAACCATTGGTACCGTTTTCTCCGTCCTTTCCATCTTGCCCGGCAGCGCCGCGGCAATCACGAACATCAACAACTTGGTCATTGTTTACATCTTCGGTTAACAGATCAGGCAACCCGTTGTTGTTCAAATCCCAACAGTTTCGACCGTCTGAGCCATTCGTACCGTTAGTGCCGTCCTGACCATCGGTGCCGTTTGCACCACGACAATCCAACACGTTGACAATTAAGTCGTTGTTGAGGTCTTCAAATGGCACATCACCCATGCCGTTGCCGTTTAAGTCCCAACAGTTGCGCCCGTCAGCGCCATCCGTACCGTTGGTGCCATCATCGCCATCGGCACCTCTACAATCGAGCACCGTAAAGAACCCGTCTTGGTTAATATCTTCAGTTAGAAGATCACCAACACCATCGCCGTTGAGATCCCAGCAGCTCAGACCATCCGAACCGTCTGTTCCATTTGTACCGTTAGTGCCATCGGCCCCTCGGCAGTCAGCCACAGTGAAAAATACGTCTTGGTTAATATCTTCAGTTAAAAGATCGCCGATACCGTCGCCGTTGAGATCCCAGCAGTTCAGACCATCCGTGCCGTTTGTACCATTGGTGCCGTCAGTTCCATCCTGACCGCGACAATCACGCACATCGACCACGTTGTCTCCGTTAATATCCTCGGCTAAGTCTTTAATGCCATCGGCGTTTAGATCCCAACAACTGATTCCATCCGTGCCGTTCGTTCCATCAGTACCATCCATGCCGCTGCAGTCACGTACATCAACAACTTGGTCGCCATTAATATCTTCAGCGATGTCTTTGATACCATCACCATTCAAATCCCAGCAGTTGATACCATCGATGCCATTGGTGCCGTCAGTTCCATTCGTACCATTGGTACCATCCTGGCCACGACAATCGCGCACGTCGACGACTTGGTCGCCGTTCAGATCTTCTGCGAAATCTTTGATACCGTCGCCGTTTAGATCCCAGCAGTGGATACCATTAGTGCCATTAGTACCGTCTATTCCGTCCGTTCCTCGACAGTCTCTGACGTCGACGAGGTTATCGCCATTAACATCCTCAACAAAATCTTTGATGCCGTCAGCATTGAGATCCCAGCAATGGATGCCATCCGTACCGTTCGTGCCGTCTGTTCCATTCGTACCATCGGTACCGTCCGTCCCATTAGTCCCGTTCTGCCCATCAGCACCTCGGCAATCACGAATGTCGACAACTTCATCACCGTTTAAGTCTTCTTCGAAGTCTTTGATACCGTTTCCGTTTAAGTCCCAGCAGTTCCGGCCATCGATACCGTTAGTGCCATTACTACCGTCAATGCCGTTTGCTCCCTGGCAATCGCGGACATCAACCACTCCATCTCCATTCGTATCTTCGTTGAGTTCCGGTTCAGGCTCTCCGATGCCCAGCGCCAAAATAGTATAGGTTTCTTGATCGATAAGCTCTGGGAGGTCTCCAATTCCGTTGCCATTGAGATCCCAACAATTGATACCGTCATCACCAGGTTTACCGGCTGGGCCTGAGCCACCGCCACCACCGGCTGGGCCTGTTACACCCGGTTGACCGTCTTGACCGTCAACACCATTTGCGCCGTCGGCACCATCCAAACCGTTTGTACCGCTGACGCCATTGGCGCCTGCGGCACCTTGGCAATCCAAGGCGTTAAATTCGCCGTCGCCATTGGTATCTTCCTCTGTATCGTTTTGTCCATTACCATTAAGATCCCAGCAATTGATGCCGCTGGCGCCGGGCGTTGCTTGTCCTGCGCCCTCATCTGCATTGCCGAGGCCAAGCCCGAAAAAGCTGCCGTCGTTTAGAATGGCCAAGCCTAGCGCACCCAATAGCAAATCACGTTGATAATCTTCCAGTCCCAAAAAGTCATTACCACCGCAGCCCACTATAGCTACCGGCGGCGTGGCCACTACTGCAGTTAGCATGACATAGCAAACCAGCCTTTGACTGATCGTTCCTCTCGAGAGTTTCCTCTTTAGGCTACTCATCATCTTTCTTTCTCCTCACTCAATAGATTAGAAACCAGGCAAATACTCCATGTTCTCGAGCAGAGCTTACAGAAACGTTTTGTAAGTACTAACGTCACCCATGGCGCACGGCGCGCAACTCTGCGTCATTCATATGTGTATTTGTTAACCCCCTC
Source organism: Planctomycetota bacterium (assembly GCA_024276605.1). GTDB lineage: Bacteria > Planctomycetota > Phycisphaerae > UBA1845 > UBA1845 > JAJRPG01. The sequence goes on from JAJRWX010000026.1 coordinate 81,523, forward strand.
ATATTGCGTTTTGTGCGATACGCCAACTCTAAAGTCAGGCGTGACAGGCTCATTGCCCTATGAGCACAAGTAACGCACAGATGTGTGCATTTGATTCATGCGCACATAACGTTTTCCCCGTTCAATACTAGACCTACAGATTTTGCTAATCAAATAGGCAACGAAAACTTTAGATGTGTAGCTAAGGACCGATAGATTTAATTCAATGAGAAAGCAATACGGTACGATATAGTAAAACATTTATCGGGCGCTTTCATGAAGTAGGAGAAGTTTCAGTTGCTATTATGTGGATACCTCGTGTACCAAGCGATGATCTATGACTCGCCGATAACAACGTGAGGTATGTGGACTTGTCATGTTATGGATAAAACTAGGGGTCGTTTACAATCCGCGGTCGCGTTAGTCGGACGCGGCCTGACAACTACGAAAAGACGATCTACTTCGTGCTGATTTATCAAGTGAACTAGTGGTTCATCATAAACCGTAAAGCACGGCAAATCCGTCAGCCACTAGTTGATCCATTCATGCCGGTAGATGGTAGCGTTCTCGGATCGTGTACCCTTTATCGGTGTGAGTGTGAAGGCGTGAAGGGTGAGCGGCTCAAGTGAAATATCCAACTGTAGTACATGAGCTATGCGTGTGGCTAGGCTAGCAGGTGCGATAAGTGTTACCACATTCCCATTCAATGATCGGCTTTGTGCAAAGAATACGACATCATGCAAAATCGATTGGCCTAGATTATCGATACAGCCCATGACATGGCTTATAGCCGAGCCGTCGGTGCTGATCGCCAAGAACACGGTTTTTTCAGGATCGGTATCATCCAGGCTTGATATAACTTCCCTCACACCAACCCACCTACGCACGGGTACGCCGCGAATATCACTAGCAGAAACGTTGGCCAGGAATGGTGGGATGGGACGGGGTACGATAGCTGCTTGCTCAGTATCCGGTTGATAGGAAATTTCTCCGTGCTGTTTGTCGTATTGGAAACCAACGACGATTTCAACGGTTTCGCCGAGAGGTACGGCTAATAATCGATCGATGGTTTCATGCGGTTGATACCACTCAATCTGCCAATGGTTAGCCATACAACGTGCTATCCATCGTGGCCCGAAAGTCTGAGGCTTTTCATTGATTCTCTGCACCATGCCTCCCCAATCCGGATAGATGGCGTCGTGTGCCTGGGCACGTGCATGGGGAAATGCCATAATGGATGCCACCGCAAGTATGATGGGAGCACCGAGGGCTGCCGCGTTGGGATGGATAATACGCTGCGTTGCGGCTAACGTTTTAGCAAACCCCACACCAACTAACACGGCTATTAGAACCACCCACAGGCCGAAGTTTCTGGGATAACCGGCTGATCCATTCAGCACCATAAACAGCAGCATTAACGCCCCACTGACAGCCAGCGCCTTTAACCACCACGGGTCACACGATCTGCGATGTGTCATCACACCCACTAAAAACAGTGGAATAAGAATGATATACGTTACCCCAAGCAAATGAGTTAGCGCATCAGTTACAAATACCATAAAATCGTGAGTGCTATGTACGGGAACACCCATGTTTGACGCCGTGAATGATAAGGATGGCCATCTATCTATCGTGTATAGGCTCATGAATCCAATGAGACCGCACGTTACCAATAGCATTACCGATCTTAGTCTTTTTTCATCCACCTTGGATGTTACACGTTTTGGCAATATGAACACGCCCAATATCAAAACTGGAAGCGTCCAATACACCCATGCGGTATATACGGTCAATGATAAGTGGATGGCTACTATCACCACAAGCAAGGCTCTCAACTTACTATGAGGATGTCGGCGTAACCATTCAATCGCCATGATTAACAATGGTGCCAAAGCCATCGCCTCTGCATAGCCACGTGCTTGTGCACCATAGACAATAGCATGTGGTGATAGGCTGACGATGATAGCTGCTACGGAACCTACCTCCACACGTTTTGTGAACCAGTATCCTGCAACACCGGCCACGGCAATGGCAATCATGCTCCAGAACATGGGCATGAGTCGAGCGGCCAATGGTGAGACCCCGAATAACTGTGTAGTCATATTCACCCAAAATCCGGTCGTCGTATGGATGGCTGAAATGGTTGTAGGCGCACGCAGGCTACGCAAGGCACCGGAACGGGCATGGTATAATGACGGCTGATACACCGCCGCCTCGGCTTCGTTTGTTACATGGGCACCGGCGCCGGTAGTACGCCTGAACATGGGTATTTCGTCACACTGCCAAGAAAATTCTTTGGCTAATGACCACTTCACTTGCATAGAGGAGACGGCGGTGATTGATGCGATGATGATAAATGACCAACGCGAGATAGTTGAGATCGCCCCCGACCATGTTTGACCAATAGGCTTCACTTCGACAGACGCGAGTGAGTGATTAGAAGTAGATATAACTGATTGCGTCATGGTCCACGTTACATCACTTACAGGGCCTTTGTTTATTGTGTATCGCTGCTTCGAAACCACCTCTCGATCAAAGACCGGGTTCGATTGCTACAATAAAATAGCGATTGCTTCAGCCGTTAGTTATATGAACTTGATGCGCTTGGCGGCAAAGACGCACATGCGGAGCAATTGCCACCCATGACTGAAACGCGAAATGTTGGTTTCTCCATAAGTCCTTGACTTGTAGTGAATCGGAACATCAACGATTTTCAAATTTAATCTAGCCGCACCAAACAGCAGATCGAAATCGCCGAAGGGATCAAAATCGCCAAAGTATGCACGATGCTTAGCCAATCGTTGATAGTCCGCACGGGTGAGAACTTTGGTTCCGCATAGTGTGTCTCTAAATCGTTGGGACAGTAAATAGGTAAACACCCACGCGAAGGCGGTGTTACCGAGAAAATTAAGGAAGCGCATGGCGTCACGCTCCATCTGATAGATTAAGCGCGTGCCGTTGATAAACTCGCCACGCCCACTGGACAGGGTCGAAACAAAACCCGGCAGTTCTTCGGGGGGAACTGATATATCCGCATCCAAAATCATTAACACATCGCCAGTTGCTGATTCAAACCCTTTACGAACAGCGTCCCCTTTCCCCTTTCCATCTTGTTGCATACATTTGATGACCAGCGGCCCCACATAGGATGAAGCTGTTTCCTGGATAACTTCCCAAGTGTTATCTGAACTTCCACCCTCCACGAAAATAAGTTCCTGGTGGCGCGCCATCATCGGCAGACGTTGAACAATTTCCTTGATGTGCCCTGCCTCATTTCTGGCTGGAACGACGATCGATACACTTTTTATGGCCGGCACTGGGTGCGCCTCATCTGGAATGGGTCTGGTCACTAGAATGTGCTGAGAACTCACGCGATGTATCAGAGGAAGATGCGCAACAAATCTATTGGCTATCGTGGAAAGCAAAGGCACATATACCGGCAATAAGGCCAGACCGAACGAACGGATGGTTTCAAGCCCGGACAGATCAGCCAACCGTCTCACTTCATCAAGTGGAACTAAATTGCGAACCGAGCCTTTCTTCACTGGCCAAAGTGAGACGGCGATACGACGAGTGGTTCGCCAAAATACGCCTTCGTGGACTATGAGAACGCGCGATCGATCATGACAAACAGTACGCACTGCATCGAACAAGGCACGCATATCGTATACATCATCCATCACGTTGGCGATGATGACATAGTCAAATGTATCAGCTAAGGATTGAATATCTTCACCGCATAGTTTCTTAAACCTCAATGCGGGATGACGTCGAGTGGCCGTTCGAATGGCTTCGCCATCGATATCAACACCTACACCTACCGATGGTTTGAGCGAAGCTAACAGTTCTCCTGTGCCGCAACCAATTTCCAGCACACGGGCACCCGGCTCCACGATGGTCGCCAAGCGACGATGGAGTAGCCTGGTGTGGTATTTCAATTTCGCAGTACCCGTTGATTCGGACTTGACTGCGTATTTTGAGGCGACAGCCTTTCGCCAGCCATTCGCATCGTCAACAGATGATGGCAGCGCCGGAGACACTTGCACGGAGGCTGTATCCTCATTGATTACCGTATGATTGACTTCGAGAGTTTGCTGCATATTCCTGTCCGCCATGCACCATGGTTGTGCTGGAATCACTAGAAACTGCGCCGATTCACTCTGCATAGCTTTCAAGGCGCTTTATGCATGAGTTATCGGTAGTTGAATGGTCGAACTGATATAGCCAGATCGTGCCCCGACTTTACGGTGATGTGTCTAGGCGTCCGATAAGTTCTTCGGCTTCGCTTTTCAGGAGGCGTAATTCTGCGAGTGACTCAAACCAGAGGAAACCATCGTTGTACGAGACGGTGTACCCTACATCTGATGATATGTCGGGCCAGTGTTTTATGGCTGCATCCATCCCATCTGCAGCGCCAAATCGGTTACCTCGCCGGGCCTGAGCAATGGCTATGATGAGATGATTGACGACCGCCTCGTCACCAAATTCTATGGCCAATCGAGCGTGTTTGATGGCACGTACATATTCCTCATTGCGCAAATAGGCTAGGGCAAGAAGGCGCTTGGCGAGGGGGTGCCGCTCGTTTGACTTGCGATCAACGTACTTGGCATCATCGAGTGCATCACGAAAGTCAATCGATCCAGTTAGCGTGAGACGCATTCGTGTTCGAAGTAGCCAAGTGTATATGTCATCATTGTTTTGATTCAATGCTTGGCGAATACTGGTCTCAGCACCTGCGTGCCCCATGTGCAACTGCAATGCAGCCAAACTACGCCACACCGGTGCTCGGTCTTCTCCACGATAATCACTTGATCCTCGTGCCAAGTCCACGCCCTTCTGTAGACACTCATAGGCCCGATCGAGATTGTGCTTCAAGGCGTAGAATGCCCCCAAATTTGTCCACGCGGGGAATGAATCAGGCGTATGGGTAAGCAATTGCTCTGCTGTTTCGACGGCCCGATCGTATTGTCCTAAATTTTTTAGGATGACGCTATGGTAGTTAAGCACGTTCGTGTTTTGCGGGGCGGATGAAAGCACACGTTCGCAAGTGCGACTGAGCTGCTTAAGATTTTCCACCGTTTTCCATGACTTGTCATTTTTACACCGCTCGATGCCAAGCCAAATGACATAAGAAAGCGTTTGAAGGTTATCAGGATCAAGCGCTAAGGCCTCACGAAATTCCGCATCAGCTTCTTCCCATTTATCATTCATGCGGTAGTTGTATCCACTCTCGCAGAGCTTGGCGATTAAGGCTTTTTGTTCAGATTCTCTGGCACGATCCGTGCGTCCACGTTGAATATGAACGATAGTGACGGCTATGGAAAGTAGCACGATAGCTACGGTGGCGGTTAAATGCGCGGGGCGTCGTCGTGCAAATTTTGTTAGACGCATGGCCACGCTTGGCTTGCGCGCGTGAATGGGAAGATCTTGCATGAACCTGCGCAGATCATCCACCAATGCGCCGGCGGTTGCATACCGCGCATCAGGTGATTTCTCCATCGCTTTTTGACAAATAATCTCGAGTTCCTGCGGTACTTCACTTACCAGCTTTCGCGGTGGAATCGAATCACGCGTGATAATGTCACTAAGAATCTGTTTTTCATCCGAGCCAGGATAGGCAGGTTGAAAGCAGAGTAATTCATACAGCGTTACCCCGAGCGAATAGATATCCGTGCGATGATCAATTCGAACGCGCCGAGCCATGGCCTGTTCAGGGCTCATATAACGTAGTGTACCCAGCAAGGTACCCGTCATAGTGACAGATACGTCCTCATCGCTTTTGGCTAGACCAAAGTCCGCGATCATAATACGACCATCGTCGGATAAAATGAGGTTGGCGGGTTTGATGTCTCGATGAACGATACCTTCACCGTGGGCATAATGCAGCGCATCCGCAGCGTCCGCCATCCACCTAGCCACCTGTTGATAATAGGGTTTGCCGTGTCCCGCTGAAGATGACCCCGCCTGGCTGCTACTCATGCGACCGGACGAGATGCCGGATTCGGACACGGCTCTTTCGCCGTCATCGGTCATGGCCCGATGCATGACGGTTAACAGTTGTGTTGGTGAGGCTGAAGGCGCATGCAACTCAGCAAAACGACTGATGAGAATATTTAGTGGCTGACCTTCGATCAGTTCCATGGCGTAGTAGTACGCGTCATGGGATTCGCCGAAATCGTAGATCGGCACAATGTTTGTATGATGAAGCCGGGCGGCAGCCGTGGCTTCTCGTCGAAACCGGCCTACGGCAGACGGACTGGCAGAACCAACGATCGCCGGCAGCACTTTCAACGCCACAGTACGATTTAACTTTCTTTGCCGAGCATGGTAGACAATACCCATCCCCCCTTGACCAAGTACGCCGAGGATATCATAGCCCTCAATGGTAGGTACATGTTTAGCTCTATATGATGATCGCGATGGAGAAGTAGCCAAGGTTTCTTCTGATGATCGATTTGCGGCAAGAATGGCTTCTACCCGACTGCGAAGTGTTTCATCGTCACCACAAGCTTTTGATAAAAAATCATCTCGCTCCTTGACTGTCATTCGTTTGGCCTGCGAAACAATTTGATCAATATGTTGGTTAGATGTGGATGACATATAGGCTACCTACAATCCGGATTCTAATGCATGGTGATATATGATTCTCTCTATAGGTTCATCTACTGAGAAGTCATTATTGTCCCAGTCATCGTACCAAAAAGTAGTGTCAGCACTATAGAAAGCTCGACAGGCATCATACGAAGCATCATAGCACGGTTGCCAATCGTCAAATGCCTTCGATCGCATATAACAAAATAAAACAAGCACATGCAAGGACTATGACGAGTTATCGTTCAAAATCAAATAAGCACAAAGCATTATTTAACCTGGGCACCAATCAAGTTTGGGCACATAGACGAACCGTGAAACAGGCTCTGGTTTGTGGTAAATGACACTCTCTTGGCTACTTCTACCTAGCCACTAATTGTGACGTCTGCGATTAATGTGATCAGGGACTGATACAATCGTATCAAGTTAGGGGATCGCTTGCGCTGCAGGCAAAAAGTTGGCAGGATTTGGGATCACGGTAAAGCGACTACGCTCGTGTGCAAAGTCGAAGTACCATTGACTTCCCCAAACTCTCATTACGTCCAACCCGATGATGATGTCGGGTAATGCTGGATTATCGAACAGACCGGCTAACAATTTGACACCACCCAGTTGATTTTGCGTGAGCGTTAATTCGATCGTATCCCCAGGTTGTATAATAAATGCTTCGGTGAACTTACGCTGAATAATCGTTCTTGTTGCGCCGGTATCGACAAGTGCAGAAGCTGGTATTTGCCGGTTGTTGATGTCAACCACCACCCGCAGAAACGCAGCATCAAACCCTTGAAAAGTTTACGGAGGGTCATCAAAGAGGATACGCACACCCTCCAATGGCGCAGTCGTTTGAAATGCGGCCTGGCGAAAATCAAAATCAAGCGCCAAGACCAGTCCCGTTTTGCGGAAAAATTCAAACCCAAGACCATTACAATCACAGGTCGAGATTCCCACAATCGCACCATCGGACACCGCGCCGATAGAACCAGTTGTGTAGTTAAACGGTGCTGTGACCGCGACACGCTCGATACCTCTAAACGTAACAACATCTACCGTATCAACGATTGGTAAATCGTAAGTGCTTCGAAGTAAGACCTCGTAGCCACCTCCGGTGTCAATGATAGCTGATGCGACCTCTACTTTTTCAATAGTCAATGGAGCAAGAAATCGGAATTCATTTGGATCGATTACATCCACACCGCAGCCCGCTATGGTCGCGGAAACTACGCTAATCGCCACTGGTATGAATCTTCTCGATATCATATCTATACAGTTTTACGCCAATTCGTTGTAACAGTATCCCCCACTCAGTGTCCGAACCAATATTTCGACCGGGCAACTCATGCGGCAACTTGACGCGTTTGCCGCCGTGATCCTGCTGTGAGATTCGGCGTTCGAACGGTGTAGGATATAGTCAAAAATGAAATAGGGCGCAAAATTGGGGGAATTCGGTTAGGATGCTACTTGGCAAGGCTGTTTGCGGCGACTATAGAGGAAGCTCTATCATTGTGTGGCGGTCGAATCCGGACATGCTGGTTTTCGGCTGAGATTATTCGAAAAAACTCTTTTTAACTGCAATACATGATCGGTAAGCTTGTTTTGGCCTACCAGGATGAGGCGTCGAAGTTGTCAAAAAGGCACCAACCATATCAACTCAAGTGTGTCTATATAGGCATGATTATGCCATACATGGCTAGATTTGGGCTACGTTCTAGTTGGGAATTCGATTATTAACCGGCAACAATATGTACGGATGTGCCGTAGGCTAAATGAGGAGAAGAGTAATGACGAAATTGGTACGAGGTTTTGCGTCGATGGTGGTGGTGATGTGCGGTTTGACATTTACTTCCATAGCATGGGGACAAGTGTCGAATGCCCAGAATAAGCTACTAGCCAAACGAGCTGCGGAGGCGGATGGATATCGCAAATTGGCTGAGACCGTTTACGGCGTACAACTCAACTCTAATACCTACGTGCGTGATTTCGTCGCCGAGTCGGATGAGATTCGTACATCTGTGAATCATTTTATCAAAGGTATTAGGTTTGGCACGCCCCGCTATTACGATGATGGTGTCTGCGAAGTCGATGCAGAAGTAACCGTGGCAAAGCTGGTGACGCATCTCAAAAAAGTGTATACTTCGACATATCGCGGTAATCATGTCTCGACGACGGATATTGAGAATATTACACAGCGGATCAAACGCAATGTGATTCGCGTGACAGGTTCCGGTGCACCTAGACCTGAATTGCCACCTGGCCTGCCGGAAGGATTTGAAGAGGTGTTGACTCCATTGCCGGCTGGTATTTCAACATCACGCATGTCGGTGCCCGCCATTTGGAAGACCATTCCACCACAGGCTAGATTGATGGCTCCGCGCGCTGCCCGCGTGGATGCTATGCGACGATTGCTCGAAGAAATTAAAGGATTGCGCTTGAACTCGAATACGCTCGTACGTGATTTCATCACGGAAACGGATGAAATCAGTGCCAGAGCTAGCGGATTGGTTGTGGGTGCCTCCGAGGTAAGTACGTACCTTCATGATGATGAACTGATTGCCGAAGTTGTCTTGGAAGTCCCCCTGGCTAAGGTCGTGACGCGCATCACAGAATTGCACAAACAACATTATCACGGCAACCATGTGTCTACAACTGACATTGTAAACGTTAAGAAAAACGTTGTGCGCAGCTCGATTCGAGCTGTAGGTTCCGGAGTAGCACCTAGTCGCTTTCAGGCTTCAGCACGACAGGCGGGTTACCAAACACCAAGGTGGTTTACGGAACGAATCGAGGTGTTTGGCGAGGGTACGGACCCGGAAATTGGTAGCACTGTCATGGGAAGGCTGAGGGCTGCCCGCGCAGCGACGCTGGATGGCATGCGAAAGTTAGCTGAAAACGCCTATGGGCTGCGTATCGATTCCAACACAACGGTGCGGGACTTTGTGGCGGAAAATGACGACATTTCTACACAATTACAAGCCGTCTTGCGTGGGGCAACTACCGATGAGCCGGTATTTGAAAGTGGTGTGGCCCGCATAAGAGTGTCTATGCCAGCCGCAGAGGTCTGGACCGTTGTTAACCAACAAAGTCTAATCGTATCTCGACGTAAGTAGACCAAGTTCAATATAACATAGGAAAAATGTAATGATAACTAAGCATAATTGGCGAATTATTCTCATGTTTGTTGTGGGTTGTTTTAGCGTAGGTTGTTTATCGGTGGCGTGCAAAACTTCTTCTCACACGACGGAGTATACTTTTGAGTATACAAACGAGCCTGTCCAAACTAAGGAGCCTGTACATGCGATGCCAGGGGAGTATCAGATGGAGTCTCCCGGTACTATGGTTGTAGACCCGAGTCGTGGTCAATAGGTGACTTTTGATGTCATCATTGTCGCTCATAACCTCGCGGGCTACAGTCTGCGCTTCGTGATATAAGGGTTATCCCACTTTACTCGATCTTAATGGGAGATGAGATAAGTTATGCACCGTTTATTACGCACGACGATCATTCAACTGAGTCTGGTGGTGTTACTGGGGCAATCCACACAAGCGCAAAGCGACGGTGTGTGGGTCGAAGATAAAGGTCTCGGTGTCACCGAAGAGGCTGCATTGCGAGATGCCATGCGCAACGCCCTTAGTCAAGGGGCAGGCTCGGAAATAAGTTCACATTCCCAAACCGATAATTTCGAGTTGGTACGCGATGCCATATACGCCCGCGCCGATGGCTTTGTTAGTCAAGTTAAAGTTCTTGGTTATAGCAATGCGGTAGGTGGCTTGAAATCATGTCGTATTCGTGCATTTGTCAAAAAAGGAGACGTGGCGGCTAGTTGGGGAGGCGTGCAAAACGTCCTCGATCAAGTCGGCAGACCCGGGATTATGGTCTACGTCAAAGAGACTATCGACGGCGTATTACAAGAGGGCAGTGTGTTAGAAGCACACATCGAAAATCGCTTTACCAAGATGGGATTCGACCTTTATGCCCGTAGTCAACTGAAGGCTATCGAACAAAAAGAAATGGCTGACGCGGTGGCCAACAACAACGTGTCTAAAATGCAGGCTATCGCGAAAAATTTTCATACGCAGATTTTCATTTCAGGCTACGCCAATACCAATACCGCGGGGTCTCGAAATTTAGCCGGACAATCGACGGCTATGTATAACGCTGATGGTCTACTCAAGATGTATCACACCGATACGGGCAAGCTCATCACTTCTGAAGTATTAACAAACTGCCGTGGCGGCGCACGAACCGCTTATGCCGGTTCACACCAGGGTGGCCGAAAGGCACTGCTCAACTGCGCAGAGGAATTGGCTGATAGGTTATACTGGAGTGCCATGAAAAGTTGGTCAACGCAGATATCCGCCGGGGGCACGCTGGTGCTGGAGGTTCAAGGTGTTTCTGCGGTGGATGCCATCAATATCAAGCGAAAACTCCAAGATGCCGTACCAGATAAAATTCAAAGTATCCACAAATCATTCTCCAAGGGGATAGCCACATTCCGCATACAGTCTACTTTATCTGTTGATGACCTTGTGATAATTCTTTCTAGTGGAGACTTGGCTGATTTTATGACCATCGAGGACCAACAGATGGGGAAAATCCAAGCTGTTCGTACGGGGAAATAGTCTACCAGTGCTCCGTCACGATTGATTTGTTGGATAGGTTTTAACCGAACCGCGCCATCAAGAAGTGGTCATTTTTCCAGCCCACCAATGGCCGCTTCCTGAAAGGCGCGATTCTGCAAGGCGATGGGTTCCTGTTTTTTGACGTGACGACCTCATTGCGGTTACAGTGCCCCGTCACCCGGTTATAATATGGGTGATTGAGCTATCTCAATGGATGAATTGGTAATGATTAACGAATTATCCGGTCAACTGGAAGCTAAGGGCAAACGATTTGCCATCGTGGTCAGTCGTTTCAATGACTTTATCACGGCTAAGCTGCTGGATGGCGCGGTAGATGTGCTCCAACGACACGGCTGTGATGAACAGGCTATTACTTGCGTGCGTGTTCCCGGAGCATTTGAAATTCCTTTTGTCGCCCTAAAATTAGCGGAATCTCAGGAATACGATGCCATCATTTGCCTGGGGTGTGTGATACGTGGCCAAACGGCACATTTTGAGTATGTTGCGGCAGAGGCCGCGAAGGGGATCGCGCAGATCGGTCTTGAAACCGGCATACCAACGACCTTTGGTGTCATCACGGCAGATACACTTGAACAAGCCATCGAACGTGCCGGTTCTAAAGCCGGTAACAAGGGTGTTGATGCGGCGATGTCTGCTATAGAACTTGTCAATCTTATACTTCAATTACCATCAGATCTGTAACCCATCATGGCTGTTGACCCATCGAAGCGCCGAGAAGCGCGCATCCTCGCCATGCAATCACTTTGCCAGTGGGATGCTCAACCCCAAGAGCGTGAAGCACTACTCGCTGAGTATCTTGCCACGCAGACTGACGATAACCTTATCATCGATTTCGCACAAAAGCTTGTCCAGACCATGTGGCAACATCAAGCCAACATCGACAAACTCATTTCGGTATCGTGTCATGGGTGGACCATCTCGCGTATTGCCTTGGTTGAACGTAACATTCTCCGGGTTGCGATTGCAGAACTGGAGCAGGGAGATACGCCGCATAAAGTGGTCATGAACGAAGCCATCGAAATTGGTCGTACTTTCGGCGGAAAAGATTCACCGGGTTTTGTAAATGGGGTACTGGATGAAGTCTTTCGACGAATGTCAAAAACGGGTGAGGAAACATAGACATGGGTTTGTTCGATCGTTTCAAAAAGGGATTAGCCAGAACGCGTGATCGGATTACAACCGGCTTTCGGTCGGTTTTGCGTGTGGGGCAACAAATCGATCAAGACACACTCACGCGATTGGAAGAGTCGATGTTGGCGGCTGATTTCGGTCCTACCACCACATCCAAACTCATTAAATTGATTTCTACCGGTTGGAAAAATGGCACCATTACTCAAGAACAGGAAATCAATGAGTATCTTCAGGATCACATTATTAAGCTGTGGCCCGAGTCCGATCGTCAGCTCAGCGTCGCTGAATCCGGACCGACGGTTATTCTTGTCACAGGCATCAACGGCTCAGGGAAAACAACGAGCGTAGCCAAACTCGCCCATTATCTGACGCAGCAGGATAACAAGGTCATCCTTGGCGCGTGCGATACCTTTCGGGCGGCAGCGGTAGCCCAACTGACCGTGTGGTCTGAGCGTATCGGTGTTCAAATGGTCAAGCATGACCAAGGCGCAGACCCAGGCGCGGTGGCTTACGATGCCTGTGAAGCCGCTGTAGCCCGATCGGCTGATATTTTACTTATTGACACCGCCGGTCGCCTTCATACACAGGATCATCTGATGCGCGAACTCGGCAAAATTCAAAAGGTGGTGCAGCGAGAAATTCCAGGCGCACCCCATGAAGTCTTGCTGGTACTCGATGCCACCATCGGACAAAACGCCATTGTCCAAGCGCGTCAATTCTCGCAACATGTAGATGTCACCGGACTATTTCTAGCCAAGCTGGACGGC
>JAJRWX010000027.1 GCA_024276605.1 Planctomycetota bacterium
GACTCGACTTCCGGCATATGTCTGTTTCTTTGCTTGGCTTGCGGTGGGTTTACAGGTGTCGCTTGCGCAGACTCCTTATCCCTTGTGCGAGGTTTACTACGTCGATCAAAACGCTACGGGGCCGGTGCATGATGGTTCGAGTTGGTGTAGTGCTTTCTTGAGCCTATCTGATGCGCTGTTAGTAGCTGACGGTTGCGACACCGTTCGCGTAGCGGACGGTGTTTACACACCTTCAACCCAAGGGTTAGCTGATCCGCGAGACGCTACGTTCAATATCCTTAGTGGCATGACATTTGAAGGGGGTTACAGCGGTTGCGGAGGAAGTCAACCCGATTTGCGCGACGTTGATTTATACGAAACCTTGCTAAGTGGGGATTTGAATAGGGATGACGATACTTTTATTGGCGACAACTCCGACAATGCCTATCACGTCGTTACTTCTTTTATTGTCTTGGAATCCGCCACGATCGACGGCTTTTCCATTGCGCATGGCAATGCGAGTGGTAGTAAGAACGGTGGGGGCATTCTTGCCTTTAACAGTATATTAACCGTCAGCCGCTGTAACATATATGATAGCCATGCAGGGGTGCGTGGCGGTGGCGTAGCTATTTCAGGCTCGAATATCAATATTTCAAACACGTACATTCACGATAATACCGCAGTTTATGGAGGCGGTGGATTGGAATGTTTTGGTTGTAATTTATCCTTGATAGATTCTGAAATCAGCTTCAATGAGGTGAAGAGGGGGGGTGGGGGGGGGATTGTCGCCTTTGTGGGCACACTTTCGCTGGAAAGGGTGATTATTCGAGGAAACAGGGCTTCGGAGTTACTTGGCGGCGATGCTGGTGGTGGTGGTGGATTAAATCTTTCATCTTCGCTTACGACTATTCAAAACTCCTTATTGGTTGACAACAGAGCCGCGTTTGGCGGTGCAGTTTTTCTGGCAGGTGGCCATGTAAATCTGTCAAACAGTACGATCGTGCGTAATGTCGCGTCGCGTGACATATTTGGTGAGGGGGGTGGGATCCGAGTCCAAAACGCTACTATGAACATCACGAATTCTATCGCCTGGGGCAACAGGGCCGGTGGACAGACGCCGATAGTCGAACAGATTTCCTTTAGGATTGGTGAAGTGGCATTTTCTTATAATGATATTGAGGGCTGGAATTCCTTAGCAGAACGTACCGTGGGAGGCGTAGGCGATTTCGGTGCTGATCCTCTATTCATTGATGAGTACGGCGTAGATAACATTCCCGGTACATCGGACGATGACTTTCGGCTTTCCTTGGTTTCCCCATGTATCAATCGCGGTGATCCGACGTTGTCACATCCCATCAATGCAACCGATCTTGACGGTAACGTTCGAAAGCAGGGTTGTCGAACGGATATCGGCGCCTACGAATCCACGAAGTTAAACATATTCGGTGATTATGACGCCGATGATCAGTTGACTTTAGCTGACTTCGCCCAATTCCAGCTTTGTTTCGGCGCCGTGGGCAACACGTCAGCCCAAGCATCAGTCTGCACGTGCATCTTCGATGCAGATGACAATGACCTAGTCAATCTTGTTGATCTTTCAGACTTCGTCGAGCAGTTTGGAGGCTTGTCCAATGCGCCGGGTGGCGAGGATGATTCGTGACGGTGGTGTTATTAGGCCGCGTGACCGCAGGCTTGCGCCGTGCGGCTCTGATAGCGTGTCCGCAGGCTTGCGCCAGTAGCTCTGATTTGTCGTATGCATGTCGTTAAAGTATGAAAGGCTTTTGTTTGCTAGGTGATTTGTTAGGGGGGTTCATCGTGCGGGTGACAACGTGGTGTAGGATATGGCTGACATGTGTGGTCTTTGGCCACATAGCCGGGGCATTGCTAGCGAATGAAGTGCCGGTAAGCGAGGTTCCGTTAGCGCAATGGCCGGCTGACGATGCGCCCAGTGAATCATTCGAAAAAGGGGTGGACGCTGCATCCGTGAAGCGCGTCAGTGTGCGCCGAAGTAGCTCGCTACCCATTGGTGGAAATATTTGGGAGGCGCAAGGGCCTGGGCCTACGCTTAACGGGCAGGTTGAAAACATTGTGCCTAATAACGAAGTAGTTGGCGCCGTACACACCGTGGCAGCGCATCCGCTAGACCCGGACGTGATCTATCTCGGGGCCGTCAATGGCGGCCTATGGAAATCAACCAATGCCACAGCGATTAGCCCCACGTGGATTCCATTAACCGATGATATGCCCTCGTTATCGATTGGGGCGCTGGAGTTTGATCCCACAGACTTCACTCATGAAACACTTGTCGCCGGGGTTGGACGATTCAGCAGCTTTGGCAGCGCCGGCGGTTTGCGTGCCGGGCTGATGCGTACAACGGATGGCGGTGCGAGTTGGACGCTGCTTGATGGCGGTAGTGTGCTTGTCGATAAAAACATCTCAGGCCTGGCGGCTCGCGGTTCTACGATCGTCGTCTCCGTCAATTTTTCTCAGCCGTTTACTTTCGGGAACATCGGCCTATTTCGCAGCGTAGATAGTGGTGCAACTTTCTATCAGGTGTCCGGAGCGCCGGGCGGACCGCCGCAAGGTAGATGTTTTGATCTGGTCGGTCATCGCAACACGCCCAGTGTGCTATATACCTCCCTGCGCGATGCAGGTTCGGGTAACGGCGTATATAAATCGGTGGACACCGGGGCTACATGGACACGCGTGAGTAACGCCACGATGAACGGGTTGATGTTTGACGGTAGTGGCGGGACGAGCAACGTCGAAATGGCGATCCACGATAATATCAGTTTGAATACGCAAGCGGTGTATGTGGCTATTCTCAACGCTGGACAGTTACGCAACGGTGGTGTGTTTCGTTCGATCGATGGCGGCGTTACATGGATACAAATGGATACGCCACAGACGAATGAAGGTGGTGTGGATGTGGGTACGAACCCGCGTTTCAAACGAGACGATGGCCAACCAGGTGGACAGGGGACTATACATTTTTCAATCGTAGCTGATCCTTTTGACGTGAATATCGTGTACGTAGGTGGTGATCGACAGCCGTTGGAGTTTCAATTTCCCACGTCGATTGGTGCGCGTGATTTCTCCGGTCGATTGTTCAGAGGAAACGCGGCTGCGGCGATGGGTAATCAGTGGGTTCATTTAACGCATTCGAACGTGTTGGGGGCTGCGGGGGGTGGTACGGCCAATTCCAGTGCTCCGCACGCTGATTCACGTGAGATGGTGTTTGATGCTGCGGGTAGGATTATCGAAGTTGATGATGGTGGTGTCTATCGGCGAACTTCACCGCAAGACAATACGGGCGATTGGGTTTCGATCAACGGCGACCTGCAAACCACTGAATTTCACAATATAGCCTATGACAGTAACACCAACGTGATTATCGGTGGAGCGCAGGATACCGGGACACCGCAACAGGTCACTGAGGGTAGCAAGATCTGGAACAGTGTGTCTACGGCGGATGGCGGCGATGTCGTAGTTGATGACAGTAGTGCGCCGGGTTCTTCCACACGCTATTCCAGTTTGCAGTTTTTGGGTTTATTTCGTCGCCAGACGTATGATGCAAGCAATGTGCTTATTAGCCAGGTGTTTCCCGCGTTAACCTTGGTGGGAGGCGGTACACCGTTGATTACCGGAGGCGCAGGCAGTACGCAATTTGTCACTCCGCTGGCACTAAATGCCAACGACCAGACACAATTACTCATCGGTGGCGGCGCTTCGGTATACGAATCGATGGATCGTGGGGATACGGTGCGCGAGATTGGTTCGGGGATCAGGGTCAATCGACAGGCGATGGTGTTTGGCGGTCGCTTGGACGGCGTAGCGAATGACAAGGTTGTCTATGTCGGCGATGGATCGATGATCTTCATGCGCAGCTTGCCGCAATCGACGCTGTTGCCGACTACTAGTGCGTTTCCAGGAAGTTATATTCGTGATCTGGCAATTGATCCCGATGACTGGACCCATCTTTTTGTGATAGATAGTAGCGACCGTGTGTATCGAACCACGGATGCCGGTGGGACTTGGCTCGATGTCACCGGCGACTTACCCGCCACCGGCAATACGCGGGCTATCACCTACGTGGCTACGGCGATGGGTGTTGATGCTATTGTCGTGGGAACCGGGGCCGGTGTTTATGTTTCGCTGCTAACCAGTCTGGGTGTGTGGCAGCAGGTGGGAATGAATCTGCCGAATGTGCCGGTGTATGATATGGACTTTGATCCGGCTGATGACCTATTGGTTGTCGGTACGTTGGGTCGCGGCGCGTGGCGTATATTCGGGTTTATCGCTCAGGTGTTACCTGATTGTGGTGTTGAAACATGTCTTGGTGCATGTTGTTTGATCAATACCTGCCAAGATAGTGTCACGGATAGTGATTGCCAGGCCTTGGGTGGGGTTTTTACGGTCCGTGAGGATTGCGCAACGACGTGTCTGGGATCGTGTTGTGATGGTACGAACTGCATGGAAGACGTGACAGTGGGGACTTGTGCCGGGGTAGGCGGCGTTTTTACCGAAGGTGGTGATTGTAACTCGATACCGTGCAGCGGGGCATGTTGTCAACCGTTAATCTGCGATGACGGCGTGTCTCGATCGACGTGCCAGGCGATTGGCGGCAATTGGTTTGGCGGACAGGTCTGTGATGCTGTTTGTTTGGGGGCTTGTTGTGATGGTGCCGTGTGTGTGCCATCGCTGACCGAGCAGGATTGTACGCAACAAATAGGCGGCGAGTTCTTGATCGCTTCATCATGTAGTGAGGTCTTTTGCGCTTGTCGTAGCGGTGTTGGGGCTTGCGATATATCGCATGGCAACGCGGGTTGTGATGATGGCGGATGTTGTCAGGTGGTGTGCGATATTGATCCGAATTGTTGTGACGTCAATCGAGATGCCTGGGATTCGCTGTGCGTGGAGCAGGCCTTAGCCGTTTGCGCGCTGAACGATGAATGCACCGGTGCACGCGACATTGTTGAAGGTGTGACTGCCTTCGATACGAGCCTCACCCAGACCAGTGGGCCGGAAGATTGTTTGAGCGGCGATCGAAGTGTCGGCAAGAACGATATTTGGTATATGCATAAAGCGCAGTGTACGGGGGATCTGTTCGTATCGTTGTGTACGAATACCGGCTATGACAATACGTTACAGATTTATGAATCGCCCGCTTGCGATCCGACGGGTATGCAGTTGGGTTGTGCAGATGATAGTTGTGGATCGTCAGGTGGACCGGCTGAGCTTACGGTGCCGGTGGTGATTGGTGATGACGTGATCCTTCGTGTGGGTGGCTGGGCCGGTGCGCGGGGGTCTGGAGAGATTGATCTTTCATGCACGGGTGTCGGACTCGTGGCACCGGGATCGGCTGGTAGTCCTCATGATGTGACAAAAGATCGCTACCTTTCCTTTAATCCCTCAGTGAACGGGAGTACGGTTGTGGGGTATCGTGTCACACGTGCGACCGATACCTCTTCCTGGTATGTCGATTGTGCAACGTTGACGGATGTAGGGGCGGAAGGCATCGTTGGTTTATTGACGCCGGCGCCGGTGTTTTGTGATTGGTCCGGTCTGACGGCTTCGCCGCTGGATGTGATTCATGTCCGTGGTTGTACGATCGTGCCGGGTAACGATTATATCATTGAAGCGACGATTGACGATGTGTCGTTTTCCCAACCACGGATCGTGTGGACAACACCGCCGCAATTGGCGGTACGACAGTTCGGTGATTTGGTGGGTGAGTTACTCGGTGGGGCATGGAGTGCGCCGGATGGGTTAGTCACGACGAGTGATATCGTGGCTGTGATCTTCCATTTCGCGAACCGTATAAGTGCGCCGCATATTTCGCGCGTAGACACTGACGGCCAGGTTCCCGATACGATCGTGGATGTTAAGGACATCCTGCGCGTACTCGGTGGCTTTGCCGGTGATGACTTTGGTTATGGCGTGACGGGTTGCCTCACCGGTACCTGTGTACCGAATTGTCCTTAACTTACTGCATCTCAAGTAGCACTATGATGTCATTCCTGTGCAAACGGTAGTGGCAGAATCGGCAGGTGGATGGCACGGGCAAGCGTTGCCCAAGACGCTTCTACTGAATCTGCGACGCTGGCCCATGCCACCCACTTTAGGCCGCACAAACGGTCATGCACGTTCCCTAATGGCTTTTTTGGGTTTTTTATTGAATTTCGTCCTCGATTTTGGTAGCCTAATGGGGTGTGTAGATTGAGATCCGTGTTTCGAGCATACATGTGGATATGGGCCGGTATTCACGATCGCTCGTGTGATGCGGATACACTTGCTAGGAGGGAATTACGTTGACGAATAAATACCACCATACGACTCTAATGGTTTTATCGCTGTGCTGTGTGACAGGCTGGATGGTGCAGCGCACGTCGGCTATGCCGGCAAGCCCTCACCCCTTCGAGGTTGCTCAACCGGATGAGCGGATGATCACGCTTAATATTTACGGTGATGAATACTTTCATTGGTACGCTGATGAGAATCGGTTTACCGTGATCATCGAAAATGGGGCTTATGTCTATGCCAAAGTGAGTCATGATGACCGATTAGTATCAAGTGGTTTGGTGGTTGGTAAAGGTGATCCTCGTGCCGTCGGTTTGACACCTCGACTTTTGCCGTCGGCGGAAGGGATCGAAGCGATCCGTCAGAGTAGTCCTATGTTTGCATCCACACGTGGTGCCGCCGCTGCTGCCGCGCCGCCTGTGGTTGGTGTGGTCGAAAATGTTGTGATTATGATGCGGTTTTCAAATCATATGGGGCGAACGCTGCCCACCAATAGCGATGTCGATGTCTTATTTAACGTGGTAGGTGGCGATCGCTTAGCTCCGACGGGTAGCGTCAAGGATGTATATTTTGAAAATTACTACGGGCAATTGACCATTGAGTCTTCCGTGACGGGTTGGATTAATATGCCACAGACGGAACAGTTCTATGCCGCTGGTTCATCCGGTCTTAATTCCACCTTCAAATCAGGCATTAGAGCTGCGCTGAATGCCGCAGACCCGTTCATCGATTTCAGCCAATTTGACAAAGATAATGACGGCTGGGTAGATGCCATTGCCTTTATTCATTCCGGATATGGTGCAGAATTTGGTGGTACCGATGCTGATGGCACCGCTTCTGCGGATCGTATTTGGTCTCACAAGGGGAGTATCTCGACGTGGACTTCTGCGGAAGGCGTGAAGGTGAGTTCTTATCACGTGAGTCCGGGTTTGTGGAGTACAAGTGGTAGCGAGATTGGCCGCGTAGGTGTGATATGTCATGAGACCGGCCACTTTTTCAATTTGCCGGATTTTTACGACACCAACAAACCAGGTGAGGGCTGCGGCTCTTATGGTATGATGGCTAACAGTTGGGGTTTTGACGGTTCGCAATATCATCCGCCGCATTTTTCACCGTTTAGTAAATTCTTTTTAGGGTGGGCCACGCCGACGGTGATTAGCCCAGGCAACCACACCTTACCTAACGTCGAATTTAATCCCGTCATCTATCGCATTGATGATGGGTTTGAAGCCGGTGAATACTTGCTCATTGATAATCGGCAACCGTTAGGGGTGGAGTCAACTATTCCGCAAGGTGGGCTGTGCATCTGGCATATTGATGAAAATGAATCGGGCAATCAAAACGAAGGTTTTCCTGGACAGCCCGGTTGGCCGGGCAACGGTAAACATTATCGCAATGCGGTATTACAAGCTGATGGCGATTATGATCTGGAGAACGGTAACAACCGTGGCGATGCCGGTGATTTATATCATGGTATGGGTGTTTCAGAAATCGGTCCGGACACCCTGCCCAATACCGATGGTTATGCTTTTGGTAACATTATTGATACCGGCCATGTCATTACTGAGATCAGTAATTCTGGCGATACGATGTCATTTCTCTTTAGGACGGCTGATTGTAACGGGAATGGGGTGGACGACTTAATTGATTCCCAAGACCCCCAAGTTGATTGTAATGGTAACGGCGTGCCGGATGTATGCGAAAATGTGGGTGCGATGATTTGTCCACCTGCCCTACCACCGCCGCTGGATCGCGTGACCAAGGATCGATATTTATCGCTGAATCCGAGTACAAACGGGGCTACACCTGTCGCTTTGCGCGTCACGCGCACGGGATCAACGACCCCGTGGTATATCAGTTGTACCTTGGAGGATTTCGGGGCAGAGGGTATGTTTACTCAATTGGTACCAACGCCGGAGGTGTGTGTGTGGTCGGCACCTGTGTTACATGTGCGCGGATGTGAAATCGTTCCGGGTAATTCGTATGCCCTTGACGCTTCATCGGATACGATATCCTATTCACGAGCGGATACCTTTTGGACGACTTTCCCTCCATTTGCCTCCGGGCGTCAGTTCGGTGATTTGGTGGGTATATTAATTTTCGGCCAGTGGTCAGGTCCGGACGGGCTTGTCACCACCAATGACATTATCGCAGCCGTACAAAAGTTTCAGATTCAACCCCAGGCCCCGCACACGGCGCTGATAGATACCGACGGTCAAATACCAAACGCCATCATTACCTCCAGCGATATTCTACGTGTGGTATTAGGCTTCGCCGGTGGAGATTTTGGTTATGGCGTAACCGATTGTCTCACCGGAACCTGCGTACCGAATTGCCCGTAGATCATGCTGGTTTCATTTGTATTGTGCCGTCAATATGACACATATCCGATATGATAAGCCGCGCGGCATGTGGAATGACGGCTGGCAAATGCGCGTCATTTACATGCTGTCCAACAGAATAATTCTTCCTGATGCTTTTTTCTTTCAAAAGTGCAGAATGGCAGCGTGCCCCACCTCGTTTCGAGGTGGGGGAGACGATGATCGCTTGCACAATGCGGCAACAAACATTCGATAAATGTACGCCATCATCAACCTCCTATTTCGGAATAACTTCGTCATGCCGTAAACGTGGCACCAGGGAGATCATCGACTCCCCCAGGTCCAAAAAGAAGGATCCGGGCCACCCGGCCCGTAGCGTCACTCATCGGCCCGTTTCGATTGGCGTTGAACGAGATGACCCGTTCATTCAATGAGGCGTTAATCAGTTTGCTTGGGATATGGAACTCCCTGAGCTTGAAAGAGCAGCTTTGCACGATTGTCCGACAACCATTCGACATGACCATCCGCAAAGCCTATCAGCTGTCGACCAGCCCTACGAAAGCTATGGACATCGTACGCAACGATGGTCCGCTTCGCCTTTGATAACGGACACGTGTAATCAACCCAGGAGAGGTAAACATAGTCGTCAAGGAATGCATAACTTCCACGACACCACATCGCCATCTCGCGAATGTGCATCGAGCAACCGTACCCCAAACAGAAGAGCACAGAGGCGAGGATTGCTAGCAAGACAAAGGACTGTCGACGCCTCCGATTGCCAACGAGGAATACTACTACAACGAGATATGCCATCGTGGGAACAACGAAGAAGGGTGCAAAGATCATCAGCCTTTTCAACTTTGCAACCTGGACTTCCGACCAAGGACTGATCCTGCGGCCCATAACCTGCCTAGCGGCGTCGATGTCAAACTTGGTTTGTTGCGGGTCGTCATTCGCCTGGATCATCCAGATGGTTAGGATGCCCTTCAAGTTTGTAGAAGCGAGATATCTTTGGCTGAATGGGTATAGCGACTGGGGGAAACGCTGCATTTGGGAGCCGCCAACGGCGTAATGGACCAACAGGAGAATGGTAAGCGTAGCCAGAAGAACCCTCCGCCGCCGCCGAAGCCAGAACAACATGCGTGCGAATCGGCCGGGGTATTTGCGAAGAAAACTACTGGGATCACCGAACGCGAAAGCCGTTCCGCATTCCGGGCAGCGCGGTACTTGTTGCCCGCGCAAATCGTGGTAGCAGAAGCAACAAAACATTAGCAGTCTCCACACATGGTTCTTGCTAGACTCCGAATAAAGGCAAATAGTGTAAGCGAATTAAGGCTTGGGCGATGGTTTGATATCACGTATCACATGCCTGCACTTTCGGTTTGAGCATGCCACCCACTACGCACTACCCACCAACCACTAAGTTCACCCTACTCCGCCAATTTCCTCAACACGGTTTGTAGGATGCCGCCGTTTCGGTAGTAGTTTACCTCTACGGGGGTATCCAGTCGGGCGGTGACTTGGATGGTGCGAGATTGATTGGTGTCTGGGTCTGTGACGTTGATATCCACGTTCTGGCCGGGTTGGGCGTCGTCGGAGATGCCCACGATGTCGAACACTTCCTTGCCGGATAGTCCCAGTGACTTGGCGGAGTCACCAGCTTTGTATTGTAGCGGCAGGATACCCATGCCTACGAGGTTACTGCGGTGGATGCGTTCGTAGCTTTCCGCGATGACGGCTCTGATGCCCAGTAGCATTGGCCCTTTAGCCGCCCAGTCGCGTGATGAACCCGTGCCATATTCCTTGCCCGCCAGGACTATTAGCGGCGTACCTGTAGCCTTGTATTTTTGGGCGGCGTCGAAGATCGACATCTGCTCAGCGTCCGGCAAGTAGGTGGTGATACCGCCTGCGGTTCCGGGTGCGAGCAAATTGCGCAGTCGAATGTTGGCAAAGGTGCCACGTGCCATGATTCTGTCATTACCACGTCGAGAACCGTAACTGTTAAAGTCCGTAGGTGAAACGCCGCATTCTTGTAAGAACTTGCCAGCCGGCGAGTCCGCTTTGATCGCTCCAGCCGGGGAAATATGGTCCGTGGTAACGGAGTCGGACACCATAACCAACACGCGTGCCCCATGGATGGGTTGAATCGGGCTAACTTCTTTAGTGAGTCCCTCGAAAAAAGGCGGGTTTTGCACATATGTGCTGTTCTGATCCCACGGGTAGGTATCTGAATCTGCACTGGCGATTTTATTCCATTGCTCATTACCGTCGAACACATTGGCATATTGCTGTGCGTATTTTTCCGGCGTCACAAACTTCGCGACAGCCCCTGAAATTTCCCGGTGCGAAGGCCAAATATCTTTGAGGAATACATCCCGACCTTGGGGGTCTTGGCCGAGTGGTTCGGTGGTCAGGTCTATGTCAGTCGTACCTGCAATGGCGTAAGCGACGACCAGCGGCGGGGAGGCTAAGTAGTTGGCTTTGACCAAGGCGTGTACGCGACCTTCGAAGTTTCGATTGCCGCTGAGCACGGATGTGGCTACGAGATCACCTGCGGTCACGGCGCTAGCCACTGCTTCGGGTAGCGGCCCGCTATTCCCGATGCAGGTTGTGCAGCCATAGCCCACGTTATAAAAGCCCAGTTTCTCAAGGAAAGGTATGACTCCGGCGGCTTCGAGATAGTCCGTCACCACACGTGAGCCTGGTGCCAGGCTTGTCTTGACCCAGGGTTTTGAGCTGAGGCCCTTTTCGCAGGCTTTTTTAGCCACCAAACCAGCCGCGAGCATCACGAAAGGGTTCGAGGTGTTGGTGCAGCTCGTAATCGCTGCGATGACGGTTGCCCCGTGGGTCAGTGTGTCGGTCTTACCGTTAATGGTAGCTTCTACTTTACGTGCCATGTCTTCGTCACTAAGTGCGAAACCTCGTTCGGTGATCGGCGCTTGCAACGTTTTCTTAAATGCCGGTTTCATCTGAGAGAGTAAGATTCGATCTTGCGGACGTTTTGGCCCGGCTAGGCTAGGCTCAACCGTGCCCATATCCAATTCGAGTGTGTCAATGTAGTCGGGGTCGGGTGTGTCATCGGTGCGGAATAGGCCCTGCTCCTTGGTGTAACGCTCGACGAGATCGACAAGATCACGGCTCCGGGCCGTGCGTTCCAGAAATATCAACGTTTCCTTATCGACGGGAAAGAATCCCATCGTCGCACCATATTCCGGAGCCATATTGGCCACGGTGGCCCGGTCAGCCAGCGGCATACTACTTAGACCTGTTCCATAAAACTCGACGAATTTCCCCACCACGCCTTTGGCCCGTAGTTGTTCAACCACCGTAAGTACGAGATCGGTAGCCGTAGCCCCCTCGCGGAGGGAGCCGGTAAGTTTAAAGCCGATGACTTCCGGCATGAGCATATAAATCGGTTGACCGAGCATAACCGCTTCGGCTTCGATACCGCCTACCCCCCAGGCTACAACGCCCAGCCCGTTAATCATGGTCGTATGACTATCCGTTCCTACCAGACTGTCAGGCATAGCTATGGTTTCGCTGCCTTGCTTTCGGGTGGCGACTACGCTTGCGAGGTATTCGAGATTGACTTGATGGACGATGCCGGTAGCCGGTGGTACGACGCGGAAGTTGTCGAAGGCGTTACGGCCCCATCGTAAAAATTGATAGCGTTCAAAGTTACGGGCGAACTCCTTGTCCGCATTAATACCCAGGGCATCGGAGCTGCCGAACGCGTCTACCTGAACGGAGTGGTCGATCACAAGGTCTACGGGCAGTAGGGGGTTAATGCGTTTGGGGTCTCCGCCCAAGTTAGCCATCGCATCGCGCATAGCCGCCAAGTCTACAACAGCGGGAACGCCGGTAAAGTCTTGCAACAACACACGGGCCGGAATGAACGGCGTTTCTTGTTTGCCCGCAGTGGATGAACTCCAGTTGGAAAGGGTGGCTACGTCACTTTCAGTTATCGTGAAGCCGTCCACATTACGCAATACGCTTTCGAGCAGCACCTTAATACTAAACGGCAGACGCGAAATATCGCCCATGCCTTGGTCTGTGATGGCTGATAGGCGATGGAACGAGACGTCGCCCCCGGCTGTGGATAGTGTGCTTTTGGTGCCAAGGGCATTGTTGGTTGTCTGTGTTGTCATCGTGGGTTTCACCTTTATATGTGTTGGACATCTCGTGTGTCCTTAGTTTCTGACCAATATACGGAAGCTATTTGAACCCGTCAAAAAAGGGCGCTATAACTAGCATTAGTGGCCATATCGTCCATTATTGTGGGATTGGGGTGGCTTCTGTTTTCATAGAATGTTTTGAGCTTGCCACAAGCTTTGCCACGGGTACCATAGCCCTTTGCCATGGGGCAGTTGGCTAGTGAGGGGCTAGGAATGTCGGGTTGAGCGTGGATAAAGTGACAAGGGTCGATAATATCTGGCTTGAGAAGCTCGCGTGCCCTCGGACGAGGTGTCGGCTGGTCCAGGTTGACGATTGGTTGTATGCTACCGACCCGGAATCGCGGTATAGATACCCGATCCGTGATGGGATTCCGATCCTCCTCATCGACGAATCGGAAGAGGTGACGAAGGAAGAATACGAACGGGTCATGCAGTTGGCTAATCAGACCCAAGACGAAGCCGATTGTGGCTAAGCGATATTGAAGGAATATAAGTACTGATGCGACCTAAAGAACAAAAAAATGGTGGATTTAACTCCAAGTGCAGATTTCCCGACCGACACCGCAAGGATTGGGATGGACCTTTGGTTGATTTCAAAGAAGTTGAATTGCTTCGAAAGTTTTTGACTACGTCCAGCAAGTTGATGTCCCGCAAACGTGCAGGGACTAGTGCGCAGGAGCAAAATGCACTCAAGCAGGCTGTTAAGCAGGCCCGCTTCATGGCACTCGTGCCGTACACAGGCAGCTAACGCAAGCGCTATAGAAGCGCGGCACGCTCTAGTGCTGTGTCACAGCTAAGAATAGGGGTTATCCTATCTTCTTGTTTTTGACGTTTCGGAAGACAAGGAGGTTTCCCGATGCAGAAGAAGTACGTGGTTCGATTGAGTGATGAAGAACGCGATACGTTGCGGGAGGTAATCAAGACAC
>JAJRWX010000028.1 GCA_024276605.1 Planctomycetota bacterium
GACGACGGCTCCAACGATCCGGGCGTGTTGACGCTTCGTCACAACGTCATCCACGTCAAATCCAAGACATTGGGTACATTGTCACTTGGTCACAGCCACACCGCATCTGACAGTGTTGCGCAGATCGATCTCTCGGGCACGACATTCTTCGCCCGCTCGAACGTCAACGCCACGCTCATGAGCGGTGCCAATGTTGCACGCGGCCTGTTCGACAATCTTGACGGTGGCGGTCGTGCTGACCGTGTTCGTTATGACAGCCCGAAACTGGCTGGCTTCGTTCTTAGCGCGTCCTTCGGCGAAAGTGATTACTGGGATGTAGCTCTGCGTTTTGCCAACAAAATCGGTGATTTCAAAGTCGCAGCCGGTGTTGCTTATATCCGGACTGAAGACGACAATGGTGGAACTGGCGATTCAGGTGCTTGCGGCAACGTCACAAACGGCAGCACAGGTGGCCTGGACATTGAATGCATCATGGGTTCTGGTGGCATTCTCCATACACCAACCGGCCTGAACATCAACTTCGCTGCTGGTGAAGAGACAATTCCTCTCGCTGGATTTAACGACACCACATACAACTATTGGTACGTTAAAGGCGGTATCTTGCAGAACTTCTTCGGAGTTGGCAAAACCGGCATCTACGGCGAGTACTGGGAATCAACACAGGATCTGTTCGGCTTTGATATTGCTGACGGTACAATGTGGGGACTGGGCATCGTTCAGAACTTTGACTCAGCCGTCTTCCAGGTCTTCCTCAGCCATCGTAACTATCAGGAAGACAACATTTTTGACGCCACAGGCGACGAAACAACGACAACACTGTTTGGCTTTAACATCCGGTTCTAACTGACTAAGTCAGACTGACTAAGTCAGACTGACTAAGTCAGGCGACCTGATAAAGTGAGCCTAACTCGTTAGACAAATGTGATAGAACCGACTAGTCACAGACTAGTCTGAGGCGGCCCCTTCGGGGGCCGCCTTTTTTTGTGGGTATTTTTTAGCGAAGTGGAAAGACCTGGCTAAGGAACGATTGGCTGGAAGCAGCGGGAACCTGTGACCGGATCATCACCTCACCGTAAGCTTGCTTGTCAGGCATGGTCGATAAATCACGGAATAGTGATTGTCTGGAAGCCAATCTGGTATTTCCCCGAATAGCTAAGCCAAACTTTGAGTGATAATGTTCTTGGGCTAAGTTGGACTAAACACCGAGTACATAAAATAAACAGGGAGAAAAAGAATGAACCGATTGATGTTTGCATTGTTTGGACTTGTTGCCATGGGAATTGCCAGCGGTGCGGTTGTCGCCGCCGACAAAACCCATCATAAAGTGGCGTTTCATGTTGATCAGAATGATAAAAAAGTCATGGGCATGACGCTGAACAATGCTCAGAACGTTATCAAATATTACAAGTCAAAGGGCCAGACCGTCGACGTTGAAATCGTGGCTTACGGTCCGGGCCTGCACATGTTTCGTGCCGATACCAGCCCGGTAAAAGCCAGGATCGCTGCAATGGCGCTGGCAAACAAAAATATTGCATTCTCCGCTTGCGGAAATACCCACCGCAAGATGAGCAAAAAATCCGGCAAGAAAGTTGTCTTGATTGGTGAAGCCAAAATGGTGCCTTCAGGCGTGGTCCAGTTGATCTCGCTTCAGGAACACGGTTACAAATACGTGCGTCCATAATAGTTCATTGCAGGCGGGGAGGGTTCCCTGCCTGCTGCTCTTTTCGTGCATCCCCATATCCCCCCTTCGAACATTTTGCATAAAACGAATCGCCCCGGGGAGAATTAAACGGATTTAGCCATAATCCGATCAGATGCGGGGCTGTTCAAATAGGTTGGCTAAATAATTATTCCGCGCCCCTTAATCAGAGAGTCCCTAAAAATGGCGGTTTCCGGCGACTTGCCGTTGCCGATTAGACACAGACTGAGTTCATTTACCTGAACAAATGGCGGAAATGGTTTACGCAACCATTGGCAATCAAGTATTTATCGAGTCGTAGTCAAAATAGTTTCGCGTGTGAGATCAGATCAAGGCGTGCCGCCATACCTCACTCATTGAGGTGGAAGCTGCAACCAAAGCGATATCAGAGCCGGACTAACGCGCTCCCATACCGCCCACACCTTCGAGATCTCAAAATCTTTAGAGTACCGTTTAAGTACCGCGAGTACACGTGAGGCGTATCTCTCACATTCCATTCAGTAGCCTATGCGTCGCCTTGAAATCCGTGCGTCCGTAAATCGCGCGCGTTCCAGGCTCATTAAGTGCAGGTGGTCTCGCTTTCGGGCGCTCGAACATTTGCGCGAATACGGACATGAAAAAAGATTTGGATTGGAGAATATTATGATTGGGGGACTGATGAAAACATCTAGTCGTTTCGCGATCATCGCAGCTGCGGGCATTCTTGCCGGCGGAATGATGACACCGGCAGTTGCCGGCGGTCTTGGTGGTGATTGCTGTGCTGATCTCGAGGAACGCGTTGCGGAACTCGAGGCAACAACTGTTCGCAAGGGCAACCGCAAGGTTTCCGTCAAGGTTTATGGCTTTGTCACCCGTGCATTGATGTACTGGGAAGACGATGACGGTTCAGGCAACAGCCGTTCCGACCTCTACAATGTCGATATCGCCCAGAGCGGTATTTCCCGTTGGGGTCTCAAAGGCGGTGCCCGCATCAGCTCAGACGTCTCGGTCGGTTACCGGTTTGAGTGGCAGATCGATGACACATATGCCAACAGAACCAGCGTGACTGATGATGACGGTACTGATCCTGGCCGGTTGACCCTGCGTCACAACGTCATCCACATCACATCGAAGAGACTGGGAACGGTTTCTTTCGGTCACAGCCACACCGCATCTGACAGTGTTGCTCAGATCGATCTATCGGGTACCACTTTCTTCGCCCGTTCGAACGTCTCCAGCACATTGGTTGGCGGAAGCGTTTCTGGCGCTCTCTTCAACAACCTTGACGGTGGTGGACGTGCGGACCGTGTCCGTTACGACAGTCCTAAACTCAGAGGATTCGTACTCAGCGCATCCTGGGGTGAAAGCGATTACTGGGATGTGGCTCTGCGCTATGCTGGCCAGTTCGGTGATTTCAAAGTCGCTGCCGGTGTTGCATATATCGAAACTGAAGACGACAGCTCAGGTACCGGCGATTCCGGTGCTTGCGGTAACGTGCAGTCTGGTTCCTCGATCGCTCAGCAGGAATGCTTTATGGGTTCTGGCGGCATCATGCATATGCCAACGGGTCTGAACATCAACTTCGCCGCTGGTCAATCAGCAGTGGATTCCGGTGTTCCAGGCGTATCCGATATTGA
>JAJRWX010000029.1 GCA_024276605.1 Planctomycetota bacterium
ACGCTTCGTGAAGAAACGGCTGCCTGGTCAACTGATGTTAATGCAACGCAACGAGGCGTTGATTGGCAAATGAAAATCGAAGACGCACGGTGCAAACTGAAGTCCGTATATCCCAAAATTAAGGCGTGACAAAGCACTAGGATTCGGCGTCGTGCATGTTTTATGACGGATAATAACTCGCTTAACGGCTTTTATTCGAGTTTGTAGTTCGGGCTACGGCCCGACTTTATTATCTAACACGAGGCTGCTTCCTCACAGGTGCGGTTCAGTTATGTGGTTTCATACGCCTTATCAAATATTTTACGATGACCAGTGGTCCATCTCGTTTCGAGGGAGTCCAATCCGAGCGGCGAGTGCAAGCGACCCGTGTCTTCAAAAAGCCATATACACTGCCATCACATAGAACAGGTATGACGTGTGTGACCATCCGAAGACACCGGACGCTGGCGCAACCGGATCGGATCAGGTGCTCATGTCGTGACGAACTAAAGAACGACCGGCCCTATTCGGTTGTAAGTGGCGTATTAGGAAACACTTACGTCACTTTGCCGCGGGTGCAATACAGATTAGGCAAGCTTGAGTTGGGTGGCATGGACAAGCGTCGCGTTGAGGGGATCGCGGATGAAACGAGGCGTAGGGGCGACGCTTGCCCGTGCTTTTCCTCAGTTACGCCTGCACGGGCAAGCGCCGCGCGTAGCATCCATTGGACATTCGACAGCCCGATTCCGCGGCGTTTGTCCATGCCACCCACCCGCCGTATGAACAGCAACATACTTGGGAAATAAAATAATTTCCATATTTTTTGTAAAAAAAGTGGGCGCGCGCCGGTCAAATGTGGCTTATCAATATAGCGACGGTGAAATCCGGTGAGGAATACCAGTTTCAAGCCTGATTCACTGCATGAGAGCCTTACCCCAAAGCTCTGATGCTTCTCCCTACAGAGGGCCTGGCTCCAGAGACATTCAATCCGGAGCCGGACTGGAGGGAATATAGCTCTTGGTGAGTTGATTGCGATACTTAACGAATACTTACGGTCGTATTTGACGTGTAAATTCTGTTCACAAAAAAGAAAAAAATAAGGATTCTCCGTCTCATGGGCGGGACGCGTGTTATCAGGTGTTTTTTGTAGAAATAGTTTGGAATTTCCACTATGACTTGCTATTATGGTCTCACTTGTTTAGGAATCGAGTTGAAAGGGGAAAGGCCCAAAGAGGAAGTTCGATCTTCTGAGCCGCGATTCACGTCCACTTTCACACCCACAGTTGTAACACTGGCACTTGGGAGTCTCGGTTCCTTCATTTTATCGTGTAATGCCCTGCATATCGTAGTTTCGAAGGGAGTAAGAATATGAACGTAATGAGCCGTGTGGTTTTGAGCGCTTGGATTGGCACGATGTTGACGGTGCCGGCCTTTGGGGTTGTAACGGTATCGCTTACTGGTCCGACAGAAGTATATAACGGCCAGACGGTCACGTATAAGATCTACGTCTCGGCTAGCCCCTCGGTTGGCGTTAGAGGCTCTGAAATGTGGATGCCCTGTTCGGCTACAGGAGGGATTGCAGGGTCAGTTGACTACAATGTTCCACCAGTCATTAACACAAGCGACCCGGACTACATCTTCAGGTCGGATTCATCGATCGAAATCACCAACAATGGGTCGTGCCCCGGCACAAACCCAAAGCTTATAGCGCTCTTGGATTTCGTCGGAAGTACTACGGTCGGTGTGACACCTCAGTACTTGGGCGAGTTTGTCTACACGGCATCCGTTGACGCTCAGGGCACCTTCACGATTGACATCGTCGATCCCCCAACGACTAGCTTTTTGCTTGATGAGTTTTCAGTCAACATCCCCGCAACTTGGCAGGGACTGACAATCGATGTAGCCGAGTGCTTTACTGCCTTGGATTGTGACGATGGCATCGATTGTACCGATGACATGTGCAACGCCGGCGTGTGTTCGAATCCGTTGTTGCCAGCCGGTTCGTCATGTGGCGACCCATCGAGTTCGCAGTGTGACAACCCCGACACCTGCGATGGTGTTGGAATTTGCTTGCCGAACAACCTTGGTGATGGTACTCCCTGCGACGACGGTAACGTGTGTACAAACCCCGATACATGCACAACGGGGGTGTGTGGAGGCCCTGCTATCGACTGCTGGAAATATGTGGATGTCTCCGCAACCGGTGCTTCTAATGGAACAAGTTGGGCCGATGCGTACACGAGTTTGCAGGATGCCTTAGCCGACCCGGGAATTACGGGGGGACCGTTTACTTCCATCTGGGTAGCCGCCGGGGCGTATTTTCCTGATGATGGCGGGGGAATAACACCGGGTGATCGAACAGCAACATTTCAACTTCTCAATGGAGTAGCTATTTACGGCGGCTTCGCGGGCGGCGAGACACTACTTGCGCAACGCGATCCGGTTGTCAACGTGACAAGCCTAAGTGGTGACATAGGTGGCGACGATACACTGATCGCCTGTACGACCGACTCACCTGATTGCGATGCCCATGGAGGTCTATGTGCCGATGATGGATTTTGCATCATATTCAGCAATAACGGCGAGAACAGTTATCATGTGACGACTGGGAGTGGGACCGATGCGACTGCTATTCTTGATGGTATTATTATCACCGCGGGCAATGCTAATGATGTTGCACCTCCCCATAACCAGGGAGGTGGAATGTACAATAATGGTGGGAACCCCGCGATAACGAACTGCACGTTCCGCAGAAACAACACCGATCTCTGGGGAGGCGGTGTTTGGAATGACACGTCCAATTCCGCGTTGACCAGTTGCCTATTCGAATACAACATGGCAGACGAAGGTGGAGGAATCAACAACGCTAGATCTACAGTGTCAATCATTGACTGCAATTTTCATCAGAACGCGGCGCGCAATGGCGGGGGTATTGCCAACGGTGACGGAAGTGTGCCAACGGTAACCCGGTGTGATTTTGACAATAATGTAGCCAGTGGAAGTGGTGGCGGTCTTTTCAGCAATACCTCCTCAAGTCCTCAACTTGTCGGATGTCGCTTCTTTGGCAACGCCGCCTTCACCGGTGGGGGGATGTATAGCGATGCCGGTCCCGCTGTGTCGATAATCAATTGTACCTACTTCGGGAACACGGCCGTAG
Organism: Planctomycetota bacterium; assembly: GCA_024276605.1. Lineage (GTDB taxonomy): Bacteria > Planctomycetota > Phycisphaerae > UBA1845 > UBA1845 > JAJRPG01. The sequence continues at coordinate 3,137 of JAJRWX010000029.1, forward strand.
GTGATGGCGGTGCAATGTACATGCAGAACAGCAATCCTATGGTGGTGAATACATCGTTCCATGGTAACTCCGCACAACTGGGCGATGGGGGCGGCATGGCCAATTTCTCAAGCGCTACTCCCACGATCACAAACTGCACGTTTGTCGATAATTCGACCGGCGCGGACGGCGGTGGATTAAGCACTACCAATAACAGTGACGCCATTGTGACTAATTGTATTTTCTGGGCCAACAGCGATAGCGGCGGGATCGACGAGTCTGCGCAGTTCAACGATGACGGAACGGGGACACCTTTGGTCAATTACAATCTTATCCAAGGTCTAACGGGAGGACTTGGTGGTACGGGAAATATAGGTGGTGATCCGTTGTTTATCGACGCCGACGGCGCGGATAACATCGCTGGAACCCAAGACGACAATTTGCGCATCCAGGTCGGTTCACCTGTGATAGATGCAGGTGATAATGACGCCTTACCCACTGACACGGGTGACGTCGACAATAACGGCAATACGTCGGAGATCATCCCTCATGACCTAGACGGTAACACGCGGCGTATCGATGACCTTAGTGTTGTCGATACCGGCAACGCTGGAGCTTTAGGGACGCCGAATGTCGATATAGGGGCTTATGAATTCAATCCACCGATCTTCGTCAACGACGACGCGAGCGGGGCAAACGATGGTTCGAGTTGGACCGATGCGTACACCAGCTTACAGGACGCCCTAGCCGTAGCGGGAAACGCTTCTCGCGACATTTGGGTAGCTGCAGGGACATACCTTCCCGACCGCGACGCGGCCAACCCTACCGGTACGTGCGTCCCCGGACCGTGCGATCGCACAGCGACATTCCAACTCCTCAACGGCGTAGCTATTTACGGCGGATTTGCCGGAAGCGAGACGATGCTTTCTCAGCGCGACCCGGAAGTCAACGTCACAATACTCAGTGGTGATCTTAGCGGTGATGACTCGCCGGTTGCTTGTACGATACACGCGCAATGTGCTTCCAACGGTGAACTATGCGCGGATGACGGGTTCTGCATCATCTCCAATAACAACGGCGAGAACAGCTACCACGTTACGATGGGGAGCGCGACGGATTCGACGGCCGTGATCGACGGATTCACCATCACTGGTGGGAATGCCAACAACATCTCATCTCCAAATAATGCCGGCGGTGGCATGCGCAATGACATCGGTATGCCCACCGTGACCCGCTGCACATTCTTGGGCAATGCAGGTTTTACCGGTGGTGGTATATTCAATGGCAGTAGTAGTCCCACAATAGAACAATGCACCTTGTCCGAGAATTGGGCGTTCGACAGTGACGGAGGTGCCATATCCAACACCACAAGTAACCCAATGATCGTAAGTTGCTTGTTCCGCGACAACTCGGCCATGGCTAGTGGCGGTGCGATTTTCAATCGCGTTGACAGCAACCCTACTATAACAAACTGTGAGTTTGTAGATAATTATGCGAATGCCAATGGGGGTGCAATCCAGAACGTGGACAACTGCAATCCAACAGTGACGAGTAGCACTTTTCGGTCAAATTCGGCGGGGGGGAATGGTGGAGGTGTAGCCAACTTTACCCTCAGTGATCCGGTACTGACCAACTGCACATTCAACAAAAACACCGCGCTTCTCGGTGGTGGGATGAGCAACGACAACTGCAGCCCGACGTTGACCAACTGCACGTTCAGTGAGAACGATGCATTTCTAGATGGCGGTGGACTGTACAACGGGTCCGGATTAAATAATCCCATCCTGACTAATTGCATCCTGTGGGGGAACAGCGATTCGGGAGGAATGGATGAGTCCGCACAGATTCACACGGTCAGTGGCTTACCAGTAGTCAATTACAGCATCGTCATGGGCACCTGGACGGGAGCCGGCGGAACCGGAAACAGTGCGAGCGATCCGCTGTTTGTTGACGCCGATGGGGCGGATAACATCGCCGGAACCCAAGATGACGATTTGCGGATTCGGGATGGTTCACCGGCGATTGATGCGGGTGACAACACGGCTGTTCCTGCCGATACTCTCGACCTCGATAACGACGGGGACACAACTGAACCGATTCCTTTTGACCTCGATGGCACGCCGAGATTCGTCGATATATCCAGTATTGCAGATACTGGAAACGGCACACCGCCTATCGTTGATATGGGTGCCTACGAGAACGTTCCACCCATACACTATAATTGGAACACCCCAGCCGGTGGCGGTTTTTCCGGCGATGGAAACTGGGATCAATCAGGTGTTCCCGGTTCGCTCGATAACGCCTATTTTAATCTAGGCACGACTGGTTATTCCGTAACATTCGCTGACAATGTGACTACAGCCGGGTTGAGCGTTGGTAACGATGTTGTTACGTTTGATCTAGGTGGTAATCAATACACGATTACCAGCTTTCTCGATGTCCTAGCCACAGATGATTTGTTTACATCTCAACTCACGCTGACCAACGGCACTATGCAAGCCAATAGCTTGGCGCGTGTAGTGGTCGGAAAGGGAGCACCTAATAACACTGCCAATCTGATTCTCGACGGTGGGACTACAAGCATCATAACAAATAATCTGTACGTCGGTGGTTTTACGTCTACTTCCACATCGGGTACGTTTACCCTGCAAAACGGAGCGGACGCTACGGTCACCGGCATTGAACCCATCCGCATAGGACGTAGCGACACCCAAATCGGTACTGTCAATGTAGACGGTGCAGGCTCAAACTTAGACTGCACAGCTTCGGGTATGACTGTTGGGAATTTTGGTGATGGGACGCTGAATGTGACCAATGGCGGAGTCGTCAATTGCAGCAACATCGCCATTGGCATCAACCCCTCAGCCGTGGGTGATGTCCTGGTTACGGGGGCCGGCTCTTCCATCACGACAAGCGATCGCCTCGATGTTGGTGCTGTTATGGGAATGGCATCGCTAACAATTAGCTCCAGCGGAAGCATCAATAGCGTTGGTGGTGGATCAATCGGCAATGACGCCACTGCAGAAGTGTCGATTCAAGGCTCGTGGACTAGCGGCGCTGGATTTGATGTAGGGAATTCGATTACAGGACAAGGGATCTTAACGATCAGAGAATTAATTGGCTTATTCGACCAAACGCAGGCCGGTGACGGATTTCGCGTGGGTCCGGTAGGTCAGTTGGTGGTGTTCGCTGGCGGGACATTGCGTACGGGTGGGTCTCTCACACCCGGTGGCACGACAACCATTGGCACTGCAGCCGGTGGTACAGCTATGTTGACCCTCAATGGTGGGACATGGGAAACGTACGGTCCAACAGATATTGGTGTTAGTGGCCCGGCGATCGTAACCATTTCCGACTTTGGTGTGATGACCGATGTTGGGGGATTTGGTACGACCATCGGCCAAGACGGGCAGATTTTCAGTAGTGGTCAGATGAACGGTAACTACGTCAGCAGTGGTCGCATTTATCCCGGCACCTCGCCGGGTGTGCTCACCATCACGGGCAACTACACACAAAATAGCGATGGTCAACTCATTCTTGAAATCGATGGGAGCGCGCCGAGTAGCTTCGATCAGATTAACATATCCGGTGTGGCTACGTTGGATGGGCTCTTGGTTATCGATCGGGCGTTTGCCTTTACGCCGCTAGTGAGTGACACCTTTACCGTCATGACCTATGCGTCAAGTGTAGGTACTTTCGCCCAGGTGGATCGCAGCCCCATAGGCAACGGCCTGGCGTTTCAACTCAATTACAACGCCACGGATTTGACCCTGAGTGTTGTGGCTGATTGCAACTTCAACGGCATTCCTGATGTCGAAGACCTGGCAAACTGTACGGGTGATCCTAATTGCTCCGATTGCAACGGTAACGGCATCCCCGATGAATGCGATATCGATCAGTGCGACAGGGATAACGACCCGACATGTAATGACTGCAACAGCAATGATATTCCCGACCTTTGCGATATAACCGGTGTATGCAATGGTGGTATCAACGATGGCCTGGACTGCCTGAATTCAACCGATTGCGACGGCTCACCCTGCATTGGCGCATTCAGTACGGATGCCAACGGCAACGGCATTCCCGATGAATGTCTGGTGGCAGACGGTGGTGGTGGTAGCAGCAACTATACGGACGGAACCAACTGGGTCGGTGGTGTGGCAGCCATAAACGACGCGATAGATTCCTATAGCGCCACGTTGGATGGTTGCGGTGCGAAACTGATTCTCGATGCCGATGTGACGGTGGATACCATGAACATCCGTAGTTGTGCCAGCCTGGATGTGTCCGGTGGAGACTTGACCACGGCTTTGCCAGGTGGGATTGATGTCAACGGCGATACGACGGGGCTGCGTGGTGTAGTGAACGCAGAGCTGTTTATTCGAGGTACGCACGTGGTCACCACAGACGGTGTGCAAGTACGCAACAGTGGTAAAGTATTTATGGACGAACTTAGCCGTCTGGTGGTTTCGGATACATTGGAAATCGCCGCTGGTGGTCGGGTGTCTAAAGACCCTGTAGCGGTGGTTGTAGCTTCGACCATTGATGCGGGTACGGTAGTGATTAGCGGCGGTAGTTGTGCGGCTCAAACTAATGGTGGTGAGTTAGTGCTCGATGATAAAATGACGCTCAACGTAACCGGTGATTTAATCATGGAAGGATCACTGGAGACGGCGGCGGATTGTCTGCCATCTCGCGGTGGGGTCACACCGCCACCCAAATTTGATCCCAACGGGTGTGGTGGTGGTCGACGCACGGGTACGCCTAATGTGAACATCGGCGGTAGTCTACGCATGCAAGATAACGTGGTGGTAACTACGAGTGCGAATTGTGCCAGGAGTACGACAGTAGTTAGCGAAGCGCAGGTACTCGTGAAGGGTGATGTGATCAATCATTCCACGGCGCCGCTAACTTTCGATTGGTCAACCGGCGGTATCGCATTGTCCTCGCTGGATACACACTTTTTTGAAGTCGCCGGTCGAGATGTTAGGGCAGGCTCGAATGGCTTTGCGCTACAAGGGTGTAGTGAGACATTGACGCCATGTGGCTTGGGAACACCCGGATGTACCAATGAAACATGTACGCCATACACCAATGGGTCTATAGGTCTGGTGGACATTGGTGATAATGCCACGGTCACCTTTGTGGATGACTTCGACAACGAGCATTTTATTCGCGGCGATCCCGAAGCGCTATATGTCGACACGTTGAACGTAGGCGTCGGTGCGAGTGTGACCGTAAACAATTGTAGCGTTTACTATCGTACCCTGATCCCACCGGAATTCGCACCTACACTTGTAGGTGTGGGCAAGTTTGAAAAATTATCCGTTTTTATTGCTGCTCCCGCGACTGCGCTTACGCCGCATGACATGACCAAAGATCGTTATTTATCCTTCGATCCCAGTACGAATGTGGGACAGTTGACCGCCTTGCGTGTGACGCGCGTAGGCTCGGTTACACCTTGGTACGTGAGTTGCACGTTGCAAGATGCGGGGGCGGATGGCAAGCTTGGCGAATTGGTGCAAACACCGGAGTTCTGCGATTGGACGGACTCGGTGATCCATGTTCGTGGCTGCGAGGTCGTGCCGGGTAATGAGTATGTAGTCGAAGCTACGGCTGATGATGTCGTCTTCTCGTCATCACTATCGATCTTTACCACAACGCCTCAGATTAGTGCCAGTCGGCAGTTTGGTGATGTGGTCGGCTCTCTCGTAGCTGGCGCATGGACTGCACCGGATGGTATTGTCACGGTTAATGACATAACTTCGGTGGTGCAAAAATTCCAACTTAATCCTGCCGCACCGCATCTGTCACGCGTGGATAATGACGGCAAGACCCCCAACGGCATTGTCGCCAGTAATGACATCTTACGGGCCGTCGTCGCCTTCGCCGGCGGCGACTTTGGATTTGGCGTAACAGATTGCCTAACCGGAACTTGTGTGCCGAGTTGTCCTTAGTCCGGCTAGAATACAATGAGGACAATCAGCAGGTGCGGAATGTCAAACGATAGAAATGCCTCTTGGCGATAGCCCCTGTGTTTTGTGTATCGCTTTTTTTGCGTCACGTTTATGGGATAACGATAGCCAGCGTTGTCAGGCTAACTTTGCTTGTTATAGGTCGTTATACCTGCCCTAATCTTAAAAAATGAGGGAAGAAAGAACGCTGCATATGCATCTATAATAGTAGAGGTTTCACAGATGCTTGGCTAAGTTAGGCGTTGTCGGTTGCCGCTTATGTGTCGGTAGGCTGGCGGTTAGTGCCGGCAGGGTGTCCAAGGTCATGGACTTGATGAGGGGGGACGTTATGTTTGAGAGAAAGACGATGGCATTGATACCGATCGTGATGGCGACACTCGGTTTTGGACCTTTTTCTACCGCAAGGGCACAACAGGAAGATTCGAACGTCGATTCCGAAAAGAAACCTATCATCTTGATCGTTCGACACGATGAGGCGGTCCAATCGCCGATCTCGTCCAAAGTGGCAATCTCAGCCATCAATAAATCGTCGCGGGAAATGATTGTCGATGGTGCCAAGAAGATCGTTCAACGAGGCGTGGTCGTAGTCTACCACAATACTGCCGGAATTATACATGAGACGGATGCTTATCCAGCAGCAGATGAATCAGACGTTGCTACGCCACCGCAGATGAGTGAGTCCGAAGTCCGCTTTGTACCGGCACCATTCTCTATCCGTACCCAGCACCAGGATCCGACGCGGCGCGCATGGTCCGTCCACGACAATGCTGCCTGGAGCTATCATCCACCGTCATTCAAATACACCCCTAAACGCTACCAAGGCTATAACACCAGACGTGATTGGAAAAGTTCCAAACAAGATCGCGTCGGTTATGCTGCCAAACGGAATTGGTCGTATCATCGACGGTAGACGACGATATCGATGCCTCCAGGGATAACCCGATCGTCCGTGAATCCTCAGACTCCACGAGGGTAGCATTAGCATTTCGGAAGCAACGCGCATGTTGTCTCAATCGATTAGTATGCGCATAAACGACTTATGCGATGCAATTCTTGCGCAGAAATTCACAACATCAAATCGCCTGTGAATAGAGGAAGAGGGTTAAACAAGAAATATATAACCTACTTGTACGTATAGGGTTACGAACTGTTTCGCATGGAATAATCTTCTCGTTAACGCGTGGCGTTCACAGCTTTGGTACAGGCATTGTTATAGCTGCTCACTGACGGTGGTGTGTGTTAGCGGCTATGCCTTGTCGGTTATGCCGCGCCGTGGGAGATGAGTATGCGATGCGATGAACAGAAGATGCAGGCATCGGGTAGTGAGCCATTGATGAGGCTTGATTGGTGTGCGTTGGGTAAACTCGTTCAGGCACGATCGATGATGTCAGTGAGCGAAACGTTTCTAACCGCATCACACATTGACTACCTCACCCATGATCCATCCCACGCGAACATGGCGACCAGCCACAGTGAAGGATGTAGTTCATCATGAGTGGATACGGATTTTGGCTATCGGCTGCGGGTATGAAGGTGAACGAACACCGGCAGACGGTTAATGCCAATAACATGGCCAATGCGAGCACGACGGGTTTTAAGCAAGACCTTGCTATGGTTATGCAACGAGACATAGAAAGTGTTGAAAATGCTCAAGGCCTGATGTTTCGTCACACGGTGTTGGACGATTTAGCCGGTGGGTTGAATGTCCGTCCAAGCGCTATTGATTTTTCTCAAGGTTCTATTGAAACCACCGGTCGTACACTCGATGTAGCCATTCAGGGTGAGGGATTCTTCTCCGTTAGTGACGGTAACGTGACACGATATACGAGAAATGGTGAGTTTACCATCAACAATGATGGAGAACTTGTGATGTCGGGCGGTGGTGGTAAATGGCGTGTGCTGAGTGAAGGTAGCAGTGTTGTCAATATTATTTCCGATGGTGGTCCGATTAAGATTTCCGGAGATGGCACAATTCGACAAGGAAATAATGTTGTCGCCCGTCTTGGTTTATTTGCAGCAGACAACCCGCAAGCCATGCGCAAATCCGGTGAAAACCTCTTTGAAACGACTGAGGCAAACATGTCACCAGTGAGCGGTACCGTGCGATCGGGTGCCCGTGAAAGCTCTAATTTTTCCGCGATAAAGGGTTTATCGTCGATGATCGAAGCGACCCGTGCGTATCAGTTAAACGCCACCATGGTCCAACTACAAGATCAAGTCACCGGCCAAGCGGTTACAACCGTCGGACGTGTGGCGTAGGAGTTATCGCATATGGCCATCATGGCTCTAAATACTGCGGCTTCCGGTATGCGGGCGTTAGACGAAAAGCTTAACGTCGTAGCCAATAACCTGGCCAACATCAATACACAAAGTTTCAAGCGTTCACGCGTGAACTTCGAGGATTTGTTGTACCAAGTTAGACGCGAGCCTGGTGTGCCGAATGTCCAAAACGAGGCTATCCCGCATGGTGTCTTGGTCGGTACGGGGGTACGCGTTTCCGGTACGCAATTAAACTTTGATCAAGGTTCTGTGGATACGACCAATCGCCCGCTCGATTGGATGATCGAAGGTGAGGGATTTTTTCAGGTCACAACGGTTCATGATGGTGATGAAATCATCGCTTACACGCGTGCGGGAAACTTTGCCATCAACGCAGAAGGTAACATTGTGCTCGGGGATAGTGGCGGCGCGATCCTGGAACCACCTATAACGATGCCCGACGATGCACTCGAAATTACCGTTGGACGTAACGGTGAGCTAAGAGTACGTCAGCAAGGTTCGAGCACGCTGAGTACGGTTGGTCAAATTGAGTTGGCGCGTTTTGTCAATGTCGAAGGTCTCGCCCCTATTGGTAGAAATCTCTACCGAGAAACGGAAGGGTCGGGCGTGGCGTTAACTTCTGAGCCGCAGTCGGATGGTTTAGGGGCGATTAGTCAGGGTACTTTGGAACTGAGTAACGTGGACCCCGTTCGTGAATTGATCGATTTAATCACCACACAACGGGCTTTTGAACTTAATAGCCAGACGATTCAAAGTGCCGACGAAGCATTGCAGATCGTGGCTAACTTGAGAAGGTTCTAAGAAAGACGCTTTAGCGGCGTGACGTGGTTGGCATGTTAGGTCACGCACTGAAATCATCGCGCAGGATGCGGATAATATGAGCAAGGATTGCGATATGGTTAGTCAGAATCACATTATCCCGACTAAGCAGAGTTGGGATGTAGCACCTTGGCTTGTGACCGTATTAGTGGCCATTACGGGGCTACCGGTATTTGCCGGCAGCATTCGTACGTATGACAAAGCGGTTGTCACAACTGGCATCGTGCGGTTAAGCGATATTGCATCGTTGGCGGATTTTCCCATCTCGCAAGGTCGCCGTTTGGCAGAAATCGTGATCGCTAACGCGCCACAACCCGGTGCCTCCAGCTTCATTTCACTTCAAACGATTCGCGATACGATGCGCAAACAAGGCGTCAATTTTGCTGAAATAACCATGCACGGCGCTACGCGGTGTCATGTATCGCGTATGATGATAACGTCTACCGCTCAGGCTAGTGCCATGCCAGAGTCGTATGATGCTAGATCCTCACACCAAGCACTAATAAGGGAACATGAAAATAGACCATATCAATCGTCAGGCGAATATAGGTCTAGTCGTCACAACACGTTGCGACAGGCTGTGGTCAACTTTTTTCGAAAAGAACTGGATCGATACCGTGGTGTCGTAGATGTGACATTTGATAGGCATAATGAACAAATGCTAGGACTAAGTGGGCCGAATTATACATTTCGAATTACACGTTCATCCAAAGCGAAGTTAGGATTGACATCCGTGCGCGTGGATGTTTTATCCGCCTCAACATTGGTTCAGACGATTCCTCTGGCTGTCAACGTTTCCCTGACGCGATCTTTGTTATCTGCTAAGCGAGCCATCAACGCTAAAGCTACGATACGAGATGTGGATGTTGAGATCGTACCGATCGTCGTGACTGCACTGGAACAGGCCGTGGTTGACAGCGCTAACTTGGCAGTTGGTTTGCGTGCAAAGCGATTTATTGCGCAGGGCACTTTGATCAAACCGGAGATGTTGGAATCCATTCCAGTCGTGATGAGGGGGCAACTTGTACGCTTCACTTCCGTCTCAGGAGGAGTCAGCGTAGTTACTGCAGCCAAGGCCAGTGAGAACGGGTATATCGGTGAAACCATTACCGTCAGGTCGGTTAACAACAAACGCGTAGAGTTTCCAGCCACGGTGGTTGGTCCCGGCAGCGTACAAATAGGGGGGCATCTGCCCGAGATCATGGGTATAACGGACGCCTCTGGAAAAAGACCATGAGATACACACGATTGTTATTCATTACATTACCAGTTGTCCTCCAGCCTCCCATGGTCGTTGCGCAAACTTCATCGCTGGGTGTTAGAAGCCGTCATGCGATACATAAGAATCCGCGTGCTTTATCAACGCGAGAGAACCCGTTACTTGAGCGCAACGTTGTCTATGAATCATACGCGTGGACATCCAAGAAGCCCGCGCCGCCAAAAACATACAAACCCGGTGATCTGATCACGATCATTGTTCGACAGCAAAGGCTTTACGAGGTTGATGCGGATCTCCAATCTAGAAAGAGGTGGGAGATGACCAGTGACTTGGTAGCGTTTGCAAACCTTATTAAGGGCGGGCTTGGGGCTGCGGCGTTTCGTCGGGGAAAACCAAACATTGAGTACGAATATGAAAGTCGACTCAGAAACATAGGGGATACATCTCGTGAAGATCGACTTACAACACGTATGGCCGCAAAAATCATAGATGTGAAGCCCAACGGTATGCTCGTGCTTGAAGGGCGGGCTAGCTTAATGCACGACGAAGAAATTAGTAAGATTACCGTTACAGGCACGTGTCGCAAGGAAGATATTACCGCTGACAATACCGTGCTAAGTACGCAAATTGCCGATCTAGGTATTGCGGTGGAAAACAAAGGGGCCATGCGGACTACAATTACCCGTGGATGGATTACGCGATTCCTGGATTGGTTACAACCAATTTAATACCATGACAAAGATAACCATAACATGGATTGTGATGCTGACCTCTCTCATGGGGGTGTCCGCAGTCGGGCAGATACCCATAGCACGTGTCGGGGATGTGACACACTTGCAGGGTGAAGGTACGAATGTGTTGGTGGGCTATGGATTGGTCACGGGGCTTAACGGGAGCGGTGACGGTAAAAAGTCATTGGCGACGATGACGGCGCTGGCTACGACTCTCGCACGATTTGGACAGCCTTTAACGTCGTTGGATGATTTGGGGGATCCAAAGAATGTAGCCGTGGTGATGATTGAAGTGATTGTGCCGGATCATGGGGCACGCGAGGGAGAACGCTTGAATGTATCCGTCACCGCATTACATGCGAAAAGTTTACTGGGCGGGCGATTGCTAGCTACGCCATTGGTATATCACGATCGCAACATCGAAGGCCTATTTGGTTTTGCGTACGGTGGTATCGAAGTGGATGCGGAGTCAGATACGCTGACTAGTGGGTTGATCCGTGGTGGTGCGCGCATGGAACGTGATGTCTTAATGAACGTTGTGGTCTATGGTACGGATTTGTTTGCCTCGGGTTTTAGAAGTAACTGGATAAAGGTTGACCAGACTTATACCACGGTGGTTTTAGATGAACCCCACGCCGGGTGGTCTATGGCTGCAGCGATTGCGCAGGCGATCGATAAGGAGCTCAGTGTCTCTGCTAACGTCGAGCGGGTTGCCTTAGCCTTGGATAGTAAAAATATACTCGTGTTGGTACCTGAACATCAGCGAAACGATGCGGCTTCCTGGATACGTGATGTGGAACGCACGCCGATTCTTATGGAGTCTAACGAGGCTCGCGTAACGGTAAACCGGCGGTCGCAGACCATCGTTATATCAGGAGACACTCGTTTGTCACCCGTGATAATCTCCCAAGCCGGTCTTACCGTTACAGTAGCCAATCCTCTGCCTGACGGATCGATTCCCCAATCGCCGTTTACGCAGGAAAATTTCGTAGCCATGGATGTTGCCAAAAAACGATTGCCTAATGTAAACGATCTTCTTGAAGCATTGAATCGTCTTAAAGTGCCATTCAAAGATCGTATAGCGATCCTTGAAGAAATACATCGTGCCGGCAAGTTGCACGCTAAAATTATGTATGAGAGTTAAGCATGGACATTATGATGACAACCAACGCTATGACGAATATGCCTGAGTTATCGCCTCAGTTACAGGATTTACGCGAGAAGGCAGAACAACTAGTGGGTAACGTATTTTATGGCACATTATTAAAAGCCATGCGCGAAAGTTCGCTCCAGGGGAAATATGGTCATGGGGGACGTGGTGAAGAAATATTTAACGCACAGTTAGATCAGGTGTTGGCTGAACGCATGGGAAAAGCGACGCACGGTGGATTAGCAGATTCGATATACCAGTCAATGAAAAAACAACAAGAAGCCGTTAACTCTACGCCAACGACGGACAAAGTATTGGAGAACTTGCGATGAAATCAATAAAAGACCGCCGCGTACAGGATCTCGTCACACTGCTCAACGATCTTGAGCAGCTCTATAGACGTTTGCTGAGACAAATTGAGAGAAAAATATATGCGCTCAGGCATGCCAAGCTTGATGAGATACCCATATTAGGGCGAGAAGAGCAGGCCCTTGTAGCCAGAATCGACGAGCGCGATGGGTTGCGTAGTCAGCTGATTAAAGCTATCGCCAGTGATTATGGCTGGCACACGCGATCAGCGCAGTCATTGACGATTACGCAAATTGCTCAGCCCCTGGATGAAGATGTGCAACGTGGATTATTCGAAACCTCTGCGCGATTGCGTAAAGCACTTTTCGAAGTGGCTCAGGCTAACCGCATTGCCGGTGCTATCGCGCGCGAAATGAATCATCACATGAAATGGGTTTTTGATTCAGTAAGGCCTCACGAGGGCCAAATCACAGGTTACAGTCAACGTGGTGAAAAAGTACCGCAAAGAGAAAACCGCCTTGTGGACGCGGTGGGATAGACGAACATGGGTCTTCTAAACTCAGCATTACAAATTGGTCGTAGCGCGATCTTGAGTTACCAAGGGGCGCTACAGGTTGTTGGTGACAATATCAGCAATGCGGCAAATCCCAACTTCACCAGGCTCACACCCGGGCTTGATGCGCAGAATGGTGTACTACTCGGAAGAGACTTGCAGGCTGGTGCCGGGGTAGCTCTTAGCAGCATACAGCGCAATATTGATGAAGCTTTGGAGGGGCGCATTCGATTAGCCATTGGCGCTAGTGAATCAGCTTCGGTACAACGAGAGACATTGTCCAGGGTTGAAACCTTTTTTGATACGGTCAGTGGCACGGATATTTCAGCCCGCCTATCTGCTTTTTTTCAAGCATTTGATGACCTGCAAAATACTCCGGAAGAACCTGCGACGCGTGACCTGGTAGTGTCCGCCGCTTCTCAATTGGCAGGTTCAATGCAATCTACGCGAAGCCAATTGGTTGAATTAGCTTCAGATATTGATGCACAAATTGCCCCGCTGGTTGTTAATGCTAACGATCTGGCATCTCGTATTGCGTTATTAAGTTCGCAAATCACGGCGTCGGAGGCGGGCAGGGGGGGGCAAGCGACAGCGCTGAGAGATCAGCGTGATTCTTTACTGAGAGAATTGAGTCAACTGTTTGATGTGACCGTGCGAGAAGAACCGGATGGCAGTATCAATATTTATGCAGGTAGCGAGGCGTTGGTTCAGGGTGATCGTGTTCGCAGGTTGGAAGCCGTCACCTCCGCAGATGGATCATTTGAACGTACCTCCATACGTTTTGTAGATACCAATGGTGAAGTTGATATACGCGGTGGAGTAATCGCCGGTTTGATTTCAGCTCGAGATATCCAGGCTTTGGGGCAAGTCGCAGCGTTGGATAACTTAGCGTTTAACATCGTATCTGAGGTGAATCGTTTACACGCTGATGGGCAAGGTTTGAATGCCTACACCGGACTCACCGGCACAAACGCCGTGCTGGAATCGGATCTAGTGTTAAACGATACTGCTGCGGGGCTTGCACAGTCGCCAACAAGTGGAAGTTTTTTCGTGACTGTGGTGGACGATGCAACGGGTACGCCTAATTCCTTTAGGATCGATGTCACACTGGATGGATCTGACAATGACACGACGTTGGATTCGCTCGTCGCACAGATAAACACGCAAGTGACGGGTTTAACGGCATCGATTACGAGCGATAACCGAATAGCTTTCACTGCGGACGCTGGTCGTTCCTTTGTTTTTGGCTACGACGGCCAAACGCAACGTGAAGATACGTCAGGCATCTTGTCTGCGTTAGGGGTAAATACGCTCCTTACCGGTAAGGATGCGAGTGACATAAATGTGTCAGATGCGATACGCGGAAATCCCTTGTTATTAGCCTCTGCCGGTGCGATGACTCCCGGTGATGGTACAACAGCCAAACGTATTGCAGGTCTTAGTTCGGCGGTGTTGCAGGGTGGATCAAACTTGACGCTGATGGACATGTATAACCGTATTGCGGGAGAAGTAGCGGTCAATGCCGGCGCAGCAAATGATGCTACGGAGGTGGCAGCCACCGTCCTGGAATCTTTACAGATACAGCGTGAAAGCATAAGCGGTGTGAATCTCGATGAAGAAGCGATCGCGCTCGTTAAATATCAACGGGCATTTCAAAGTGCCGCAAGGTTTGTCTCGGTTGTCGATGAGTTGTTGGACGAATTGGTCTTGTTGGTGAGGTAAGTAATTAAGGACGGGTTCGTGGAAGCCCACCGGTTGTTGGAAAGTGTTTCTTATGGCGATAAGTCCCATCAATGTGTCTCGTATCAGCCTCAATATGAGATCAGACTCCGTATTGAGTTCACTTCGACGCAATCAGCTTGAAGTGTTCCGCACGCAGACACGTGTGTCGACGGGCCGATCGTTTGTGACACCCAGTGATGATCCTGTGCGGGCTGCTCGTGCACTCAACTTAACGCAGGCGCTATCCAGGCAACAGCAGTTTATAGAAAATCTACGTCATGGCGATGATACTTTAGCAGCGTCTGACCAGTCATTGACTGAATTGAACAGCTTGTTGATTGAAGCCAGTCAAATTGCCAGTCAAAACGTGAGTAACTTAACCAGTGCCGCCGAACGAGAAGCCGTGGCGGATATTGTTGCCGGTATTCGACAGCAACTACAAATTGTCGGTAATCGAGAATTCAACGGAAGATTTCTATTTGCCGGTCAAAACACGACCGAACGTCCATTCATCGATGCCCTGGGAGGCGTGGCGTATGTTGGTGACACGCGCGATTTATTTACCCGCACGAGTCCGCAACTTGATGCCACCCTCAATGTGCCGGGAAGTAGTTTGTTTCGAGCTTTATCGCCTCCCGCAGCGACTGACGCAGATTTGATACCAGCGCTAACGAGCGATACACGTCTTGATGCCATACGTGGGGCTACGGCTCAGGGTTTTAGTGAAGGTCTTTTGATTCTAAATGAAATATCCGGTGCAGGGGCTATCACGGTTGACTTAACCAATGTGGACACGATTGGCGATGTAGTAACGCGCATCAACGAGGCGGCCGGAACAGCCGGGTCGACGTTAACCGCTTCGCTTACTGATACAGGTCTGAGTATTCAGCCTGGCTCTAGCGCCGTATCCATTACTGATGTTAGCAGCGGCGTGATTGCTTCCAATCTAGGCATTTTAACGATTGAGCCGACTACGGATGTGGTGAATGGATTTTCGCTGGAAGCAAAAATAACTCCATTGACCTCCGTATCTTCCCTTGGGGGTGGTGCGGCGAATATCGATCTTGCCAGTGGTATGGTGATTACGAATGGTGCGAGTACCGCAACCGTTGACCTAAGTAATGCGGAAACCGTTCAGGATATACTCAATCGTATCAATAATGCAGGGTTGTTTGTGTGGGCGCGGATAAACGATGACGGCAGCGGCATTGAAGTGCTCAACCGTGTCTCCGGGACTTCGCTTAGCATTGGTGAAAATGGAGGTACGACCGCGTTGGATTTAGGCATTCGTACGCTGTCTACTGCAACGCCGCTCGATCAACTTAATTTCGGCAAAGGTGTCACTCGCGCGGATGGTCTAGATGATCTGCGTATTACCGCCGCCGACGGAAGCTCGATAGACCTAAACATCGATACCGTGACTACGGTTGGTGAACTGATTGATTTAATCAATCAGTCTGCCACCGATGCCGGCGTGAATGTGACGGCGACACTAGCAACAGTCGGTAATGGTATTCGTCTTACCGATCAATCCGGCGGGCCTGGTACCATCACAGTTACATCGCTCAATTTGTCTCAGGCGGCTGAGGATTTAGGCCTGACGAATCCGACGGTAGCCAAGGCGGACGAATTGGTCAGCCGGGATTCAAACCCGGTGCGCACGGATGGCGTGCTGGATGCTTTATTCGATCTCGAACGTGCGCTACGCAAGGATGATACGCAGGGTATCACCATAGCTGCTGATCGATTGAATCCTTTTATTCAAGATGTGACACGGGTGCATGGTATTATTGGTGCCCGTTCGCAGGCGCTTAGTGCGAAGCGTTCACAGATGATTGATGCCGCCGCTGCAACTGAGATTTTGTTATCCGATGTACAGGATCTCGATTTTGCAGAGGCGATTACGAAAATGCAAGCAGCATCAACGCAGCTCCAGGCCGGCCTACAAACGAGCTCGTTGTTGTTGAATGTATCGTTGTTGGACTTCCTACGTTAACGGTCACGGTTGTGGCAATAGGAGCGTAGGATTCGACGTGGTAAAATGAGTGCGTGCGACCTCAATGACCGAGGTCGACCGCTAAAAAGACCGTCTGAGTGGGAGACACTTAGGACACCTGCCGTTGTTGTAGGGTGTCTTGCGGCGAGTTGTATGTACACCTTCGGTGGTGTTTTGACACTTGCTGCGAGACCGGTTTATGACTTGGAATGGTCATGGGAGATACGCGATGATATTGGAGACGTCGCGCTTTGGACAGTTGGAAGTGGACGAAACCCGACTCATCTGCTTTGAGGAAGGCGTATTAGGATTTCCTACGGAAAAAAAATACGCACTGATTCAAACTGGTGAAGGGAGTGGATTCTATTGGTTACAGTCAGTGGAAGTGCGAGATCTGGCATTTGTGGTGTGTGATCCTCGCCTGTTTGTGCCCGATTATCAGGTTCCTGTAAAGGCGGAAGAACTTCAAACGCTTGGGCTTGATGATCCATCGCAGGGTCAGGTTTTTGTCATTGTTAATAAAGTGGACGACCTGTTGACGGGTAATTTTCAAGGGCCTGTAGTTGTCAATGTAGAAAATCGCAAGGCGCGTCAGCTGGTGCTGTCGGACAAGCGGTATTCCACGCGTCATCCACTAATGCGAATACCGAAACCCGAGACGATGAGCAAGACCGCCTGATCGTTATGGGGTGGTCACGGGGCACCTGCGATTGTGAACATGCCATTTTAATGGCATGTAACTCAGCGCAACAATCAAAGCCCCCAAGCGTATCGTCACTGCGTAGTAAATGACGAACGAGCATCGGTCATGATGCATTTATCGTCGATCATGAAGAACCTGGCATACTTGTGTCGGGATGCAGAGGCGATGGAATCGTCTCATCGGAATGCGATGGAAGGAGCCAGCCTATGTTAGTACTCTCCAGGCAGCGCGATGAGACTATTATGATTGGCGACGACATTGAGATCACCGTCGTCGACATTCGAGGTGACAAAGTAAGAATTGGTATTACGGCACCTCGTAGCATACAGGTCCATCGTAAGGAAGTGTATGACGCCATAAAGAAAGAAAATGAAAATGCAGCCAAGCTAAAGCCGGATGATGTGTCAGATGTCGTCCGGCGAAATGGCAGCGCGACCAATGACAAGACGGAGAATTCGTAGTTGTCACAAGGTAAAGTAAGTGCAGTAAGGTGTGCACTTTGTGTGCATGTTACAAAGATCGACGTCGGTCTTTGCTACTATGCGAAATAGAGAATCCACGTTGGTGAATGTGTCGTTCACCAAAGTAATCAAGGAGGATTGCTCATGTCAAGAATAAACAGTAATGTGCCGTCGCTGATTGCTCAGCGACAATTAGCTAGATCGCAACAGTCGTTAGGGCTTTCGCTTGAGCGATTGTCAAGCGGTCTTAAAATTAACCGCGGTAAAGATGATCCCGCCGGTTTGATTGTGTCCGAGCGACTGCGGGCGGAGATTAGCTCCGTAAACCAGGCTGTTGATAATTCACTGCGAGCCATCAATGTCATTGCTACCACGGAAGCAGCGCTCGATGAAGTCGCCACCATATTGAATGATATCAACGCACTTGTTATCGAGGCGGCTAATGAAGGGGCGTTTTCTCCCGAGGAAATCGCGGCTAACCAATTGCAGATTGATGCCTCCATCGATTCCATCACACGCATAGCCAATACGACTGAATTCGCTGGCAGAAAACTGCTTAACGGCCAGTTGGATTACGTAGTTAGTGGTGTGACTACGACTCAAGTGGCTGACGTCAAAGTGTTAGGCGCTAAATTTGGTTCGCAGAGCTTTGTACCTGTTCGTGTGAATGTGTCAGCTTCTGCGCAGCAGGCGCAGGTGCGCTTCCTTGGACCAGGTATGGGGGCGAGTGGCGTATCTGTTAACATCACCGGCCCCGATGGCGTTGTGACGTTAAGTTTCCCTGCCAGCGCTACCAGTAATGACATTGTCACGGCCATCAATACACGAACAGATTCTACAGGAATTAATGCCACGGCTCTTGGTGCGGGCGGAGCAAGCGGTGTGTCCATACAGAGTATAGAGTATGGAACGAACTCGTTTATAAGCGTCCGTGAACTCAATAATGGAACAGGGTTATTCGATGTTATTGACCGTGCCAACTCGACAGTGACTCGTACCATAGGGCGAGACGCGACAGCTTCGATTAATGGTGTCGCCACTACAGCGGATGGACTCAAAATCAAGATTAGCGATTCATTTTTAAGTGTACAAATGAGTTTGGCTGAAAATTTTGGCGGTGGCAGCATCGCACTAGGGACGACGACTTTCGCCATTACAGACGGCGGCGCGCTTTTCCAGTTAGGCCCCGAAGTCAACACGAATCTTCAAGAGAATATAGGTGTCCAAAGCGTGCAGGCTAACCAATTGGGTAACTCGATTGTGGGCTTCTTATCACAACTTAAGAGTGGCCAAAATTACGCATTGGTGAATAAGAATTACAAAGAAGCGTCTCAAGTGCTCGACGAAGCCGTCACGCAAGTCTCGACATTGCGCGGGCGATTGGGTGCATTCGAGCGAAATACGCTTGAGCCGAATATTTCTCAGTTGCGTATTACGGCTGAAAACCTGATCTCGTCGCAGTCGGTCATTCGTGATACCGACTTTGCCCAGGAAACGTCCGAACTGACGCGGTCTCAAATCCTCGTTCAGGCGGGTAACAGCGTCTTGGCGATTGCCAATGCACAGTCACAAAGCGTGTTATCGCTGCTCGGCGGCTAATAACCGACAGACTTAAGCGCTTCGAATCATAACAAATGGGCGGCACCTTGGATGACGGGGTGTCGCCCGTATCATGTATTGCCCTAAAAGAGTCTTAAATGACCGAATAAGCCGGCAGTGCATCTTTACGCCTGAAAGGCCAAAAGCACAGCCTCAGGTGTATTCGCATCGGCAATAGCTTGGCGAAACGAGTTAGTAAGCCAAAGACGACTAACGCTGGCTAAAGCTTGAATATGTGGTCCGGTTTCGTCGAGTGGAC
The DNA here is from genome assembly GCA_024276605.1 of Planctomycetota bacterium. Lineage (GTDB taxonomy): Bacteria > Planctomycetota > Phycisphaerae > UBA1845 > UBA1845 > JAJRPG01. The sequence goes on from JAJRWX010000029.1 coordinate 22,892, forward strand.
TGGCCAACAAAACGATAAAACGACACGCCTCACCGTCAGGACTGAGAAAATCGATGGGCTGAGACGGTTTACCCACAGCCATCGTCAGTTTTGAGCATCCTGAAGATTTACCATGGGGTACGGCTAGGGCGTCGCCAATGCCTGTCGATCGTGTTTCCTCACGTGCGAGCACAGCAGATAAAACAGCATTTTTGTCGGTGAGTTGACCACTTGATTCGAGGGTATCAATCAGGATCTCGATTGCCTCGGATGGACTGGACGCTTCGAGTGGAACAACGATACATTCAGGTTGAAGTATTTCAATAAGATTCATGGTATAGATTCAAACCAATACAAAACTATAACAATATGCTTAGCTTTTATGCGATGATGCCACACGTGGCAACCCGCAAGGGCGTCAATACACGTGGCATCTAAAGTAGTAAGCGTGAGGTTGTTCGTGACCGTCTATCGGAAAATGTCCAGACTCGACCGCTACACAAAAATAGACTTTGCCCTAAATCTAAACCGTAACGTTAAGTAGTCGTATGCGAATGGCTGATCAACACAACAAGCCTGGCGCCGGTCGAATGACCGGCACCAGACTCAGTAGGAGGGGGACTTATTTGAGCACTGGATTGCGGCTCTATGTCTACTGATCGGAATCGTTTCTTGCCTGAACTGATGGACAATAGCCAACACCAATCTTTTTATGCCTCTAAATTGATAAGCAACATTTATGTGTTGAGCACCCACTTTTTTTTGTAGAAATAATGCAGAAATATTATGAAGTGACAATTTAGTCGTTGATTCTCGATGTGATATAATTCAACATGATGCTGTGATTTGCTGAATTTAGCAAGCAAATGTGGTATAGTAGCACCTCAACGTCGAGTTTGAACATATTTCAGCGTGTCAGTCAGCGTAGTGTGAATTACATGACGGATCAGTCAAAAGCAAGTTTAGCCGCTGCGGGTGATAAGATAGCACTTATATGGCTACTTACTGAGTCCCGTCTACGATTACGGCTTTATATTTTTCGGCAGATTCCACTTGATCTGGCTCGTGTAGTGGATGCCGAAGATATTGTACAGGAAGCGCAGACTGAGGTTTTTCGGCGTATCCAATCTTTTGAAGTTCGCGGCCCAGACTCCTTTTTTCGCTTCACAGCCGCTATTGCCGTCAACTTATTGCGAAATACTATAAAAAAACAAAGAACAGCCAAACGCGGGGGAGGGCGATTGGCGGTGGCACACCAGAACTTAGAAAACTCCACTCTTGCCTTTTTCGACCTCTTGGGTGATTCACAACATTCGCCGAGTCGCTCGGTGGCTAGACACGAGGCCATCGATGCCGTGAATCGTGTTATCGACCAATTACCAGACCATTATCGCAAGGCTGTGCGGTTGGTACATATCGAAGGCCGATCAGTGCGGGAAGTCGCAGCAGAAATGAACCGGACAGAACGGGCGATACAGGGACTTTGTCGTCGAGCGATTAAGATAATGAGCGCCAATCTTGCTGATGCAGCCAATTTTTTCAGTTCAGCAGGCTAGAGCATGCTCATTATATGTAGCGGTTAAACCCCGTTATTCCCGAAAAATTGTTGAAAAAAAGCGATACGCGATAACGCAGGATGCTGAAATTGAACGTTTATTTTCAAAAAAATTGGGCGCGCCACCCATGCTTTGTTGCTTATCATAATAGGGACTGCCGGATTGGCTAGAGCAAGCTCATTTTTCAAGCTGCAGACTCAGGCTCGGCTTGCCCCGATGTTTGTCGTTTAGGCGACGCAACAAAAAGCGAGAAGGAAAGCCTAGTATAGGGCTTTTTTAGAAGAGATTTGTGCGTTATGAGGTTAAGTACTGGTTACATTCCACCTGATGGTGATCGGCATCTCCAAGTCGAGCGTATTGTGGAGGATGTCATTCGCAGGCGCCATGCCGGTGAGACAGTTGACGACGGGACTATCATCTTTTCCCATCGCGATCTCATGCCCGAATTAGGCGCTTTCCTTACAGAATTGTCTCTGGTCGAGAAAGCAGAGAGGAGAGCCTATCACCCAGCATTGCCGAGTAGTGACCTGAATGATCAACGAGCAAAGCGCCATTCCACGACAATGCTTCCGACAGATTCCATTCCTAGCTGCGAGCTTGTGGAGGAGATATATCGTGGCGGTCAGGGGGTAGTGTATCGGGCGAAGCATTTGCCCACGGGGCGCGACGTGGCGATTAAGGTGATGCGCGACGGACCTTTCCAAAGGCTTAATGATAGCGCTCGTTTTCGGCAGGAGATACGCATTCTTGCGAAGCTCAAGCACCCCCATATTGTGACCATACACGATGGGGGTGTCGCGTCAGGTCTTCATTATTTTGTCATGGACTATATCGCGGGGAAACCGCTAAGTGCTTTCATCACGTCAAAAGATTTGTCCGTGCATGAGACATTACGATTATTTTTGAAGATATGTCGAGCCGTGAATGCCGCACATCTACGGGGCATTATTCATAGAGATCTCAAGCCGAACAATATACTCGTGAGTGAGGATGGTGAACCGTACATTCTGGATTTTGGCTTGGCGAAAATCACCACTAGTGACATTTCTGATGCGACCCAGTGGCGTGCGATGACAGTCACCGGACAATTTGTAGGGTCTTTGCATTGGGCAAGCCCCGAGCAAGCGGAGGGACAGCAAGACAAAATAGACCTTCGGACGGATGTTTATTCGCTGGGCGTTATTATATTTCATATGTTGACGAAAGAAATGCCTTACGACGTAGGCAGCAGTATGAGGTCAGCGCTGCGGAGTATCCTTGAGTCTCAGCCCATGCGACCAGGATCGCTTCGCAGTGACGTGGGAGACGAACTCGACACTATTGTCCTGAAATGTTTAGCCAAAGAGCCATCGATGCGTTATCAAAGTGCCGCATCCCTGGCAGACGATGTTGATCGCTTACTTTCCAATCAACCCATTCTCGCTCGTGCGCCGAGTGCAGTCTATCAGATCAAAAAACTCGTTTCACGTCACAGACTACCCTCAATGTTAATCGCCATGATGCTTGCGTTAGTGCTAGGCTCCACTGTGTGGATGGGCGTGTTATACCGTCGGGCGGAAGCAGAACGCCGCCAATCAACCATCGCTCGCGATGAAGCTGATATAGTGAATGATTTTCTTAACGAGATGCTTGCTTCAGCCCGACCGGAAAAAGCGATGGGGCGCAAAGTCACCGTCGAAGAGGTATTGGCGTCAGCTGCGGCCCGTGTTGATGGTGCATTTGATAATCAACCGGTGATTGAAGCGTCGGTGAGGATAACCATTGGGCAAACCTACTTGAAACTGGGGATTTATGACGAGGCAGAAAAACATTTACGTAAGGCGAGAGATATTCTGCTACGTGAACGTGGCCAGGACCATCCAAAAACACTACAAGCTCAGGTGTTGTTAGTGAATGCACTGCAACAGTTGGATAGGCTTATTGAGGCCGGCCTGTTGAGCAATATAACTTGGCTAACCTGCCAACGCGTACTTGGTCTAAACCACGAGACGACCATACAAGCCGCCTCACAACGTGTATGGTTATATTGGAACGAAGGAGACCGCGACAGCGCGTTGGCGTTATTTGAAGATACGTTAGAACGCGCGCGTCGTACATTTGGGATAAATGACCCGCGCACAGCCGCTGTCATGACAACCTTGGTAGACTGGGTCTATTACGAGGCTGTCGGCGTTTCGGCCGAGACGTTGTTTTCTGAATCGCTAAGGATTTCACGCGAGACTTTGGGGAATGAACATCCCCAAACGCTTCGCGTTATGGCCAAACTTGGAAACACGCTTGGCAATCAACGACGATTTGCTGAAGCAGAACCATTGTTGCGTGAAGCATTAGCTACCAGTCGTCGAATCCTAGGCGACGATCATGCAGGTACGATTTCAGCGATGTTAAATCTTATCGCACTGCTTAGGGAGGCGACCCTGCTTGATGAGACGGAAGCATTGTGTAGGCAGATGATAGAAGCCGCTCAGCGAACATTTGGACAGGATCATTTATCCTATCAGGATGCCCGGCAGGCTTTGGCTAACACGTTAAGGCGACAAGATCGTCTAGAGGAGTCGATCAGTATTTATGAACCTGTCCTACAAGCAAAGTATCGTTTGTATGGAAAAGAGAATGTGCCACCAGCCGATACATTGGATGAGTTAAGTCTTTGCCGGCTGTTAAGTGGTCATTTTGCAGAGGCGGAGGCCGGTTTTCGGGAAGTGATTGCGATTTATCATCGCAATAATACCTTGAGCCATCGGGTATCAGCTGGGTGTTTACGTAGACTCGTCCTGTCTCTTGCGGCCCAGGGTAAGTATGAACAGGCAAGGCCGTTTGCGGAGCATTTACTCGAACTGCGTCGAGATATTGCCGAACAGCCAGGCCCCGATGCGTATAAGTTGAATTGCTATGCCCGCGAATTACTTATTGTCGAACCTAAAGACTTGCGTCAGCCGCAATTGGCACTGGAAATAGCCCAACGAGCGTTTGCGCTGAGTACCGATGCTTACCATTACAATCGCTTTACACTTGGTATGGCCTATGAGCAAACGGGAAACATAGAGCAAGCCATTGCGATGAGTCGGCGGGCCTTAAGTGTGATTCCCATTGAATACTCGAACGAACGGAGTGACTATGAATCGGCTTTGGCTCGTCAGTTGGAAATAAATGAAGACCAAGCAGGCGCATGCGCCGTCTACCGTGACACCCTAGCCAAGCGGCGTCAACATTTTCCGACGGGGCATGTTGATATTGCAGAATCACTTGTACGTTTGGGCGAAACGTTGATCCGGCATGGTGACTATGGCCAAGCTGAGCCATACTTACGAGAAAGCGTCGATATTCGCACCCAAGCGCTGCCGGATAATCATTGGCATATTGGCGAAGCGATGATTCTATTGGGAACGTCACTTTTCGAACAAGGGAAAATAAATGATGCTGGTGATTGGTTAACTGAAGGTGCGATTGTTATGAGCGAATCCTCGCGCGCTATCCCGCGATATACGTTGAGTGTGCTAAACCAATACGAACAAAGCTACCGCAAGGCGGGACATGTTGGGATTGCAGATACGTTACGCATGGCGTTGGCATCGGCCACCGATGGCACCTAAGCACAGTGTATATGAACAGCATCGTAGCGTTGGCACGACCTAGCGTAACCTAGCCGAACCGCATTTGCCAGGGAGTGGTTTTACCGTTTTCGGGTGATTGCCAATAAGCCACTACCTCATTCCGGCTGTATATTGGGACGGTTCGGAGCAAGCGCCAATTGATGTATGTTGTGGGCAGGTTATTGCCCACCCCCGGCTCACGTCTTTACTCGAATCACCTGTTTCGACGATGGAATTAGGCTGTTTGCAAACTCCTGTAAAAGTTTGTTGTATTCCTTCATCCCCTTGATGTTACTTCCGATATGCACCATGTAGAACGGGGGTGATATCCCGTTTATCATGACAATTGGCGTCAATAGTCATGTTCTTGCCAGTGTATGGCAATCCTTCACCTAACGACTATTAAAGTCAAGGAGACAAGTTCGATGACAAGTACTACCCAGCAGAAGTCAGTAAACGCCGAAGCACAGTGCGCCTCTTTTGGTGCGATGATTCCGTTCGAGTCGATTTCGGAATGTGGCGCTTACATCTGTAACTGGAGCGGACATCTCTGTCGCGTTCCGGAAGACGGTGTGGCCCCAGGCCGCTCGCCGTTGATTAACATCGTCGGCTCCGAGCCGCTCACGGTTACGAAGATCAGCGACAATCCATACATCACGATCACCAAAGCAAAAATGCTGGCCTGCAACTGCGATCTGAACGTCAACTTCTAGAACAAGTTTTATCTTCTCGTAGCGGTCGAACACTTGTGTTTCTGCCGTACCTGGCAGCTATCATGCTACGAGTAAAGTGAAACAGCGATAGAAGTGTGCTGATAGATCAGTAACACATGAACCGGCGATTGTCACGCGATCATGCGTACAGTCGCCGGTTCTTTGCGCTATGCCCCGGCGCCGTCGTATGTGTTTCGCCGAGTGTCCGCACAACGCCTCCGCGAACTGCAAGTTATTGGATCGGAAACAACGAACTAAACATGGCCTGCGAACGGTTGCGCCAACTGGACCAGCCGGTGCCGTCGTGTAGTTCCCCGCCGCTGGGTTTGAATCCTCTTTCACGCAAGAGCTTGACGAAGTCGCGATTGGTTTGGCCAAGATCCCAGGCTTCGTCGGGGTTGCGCAAGTCGTACTTACCCCACTCTAGAAAAAAGTGTAGCGGTTGTTCTTTTTCCGTCTTGATGAGTGGCATCAGTTGATTTTTCATGCTACCGAACATAAAGGCTGATTCCGTACCGATCTTGCCGATCAACTCGGGATTCGCAAATCCACAAAACACGGCATTAAAACCTGCAAAACCCGAACCAATGTTCGCGCGTGCTTCACGCGATGAGATTGTGCGAAAGTTCGCATCGATGTAAGGTATCAACTCGGTAGCCATCATTTCAGCGAATTTATTTACCCCAGTTCGACCGGTAGGCTTCATGAATACGGCGATCAAGGGTCTGACGCTTTTTCCGATCAAGTTGTCAAGAGCGCGAGGTAAGTCACCATGTGTAATCGCCTTGTCACCATCGTGAATGTAAGCGACTGGATAACGGCTGCTACTACTGTCATACCCGGCGGGCAGGTATACATCGAAGGCGAGTTTGCTCTCTAGTACTTTGCTGTCCAGTTCTCGACTATCGAGGCGACCCTGCTTGGATGCATCGGGCGTAGCAAGAAACGTTGGCGCTCGCCATTTGGGCATAGCCATCCACGACATGTCCAACGCCGGACCGCGAAAATTCATTTCCATCTCTCGACCGTAAACTAGGGACGTCGTCTTGCGCGGATTATTGGGGTCGACAATATGATCCTCGTAGTCACGAATGAACATATAGTTGACACGGGCATCTGCTTCGAGGATGGCTGATCGATAAAAAAGGTCCGTGCCGGTAATGCGCGTCATCGCCCCTTCCTGACGAGCGCCAAAGATGTCACTACCGATAGCCAAGTCTGATCCCGGCCCTCGGTATAGAAAGTGAACGCGCGTATCCCCTTCGATTAGGGGGAATTCGCTTATTGAGGACATAAATTGATCGACGATAGCCTTTTTGTTTTTCGCGGTAGCGATATCTTTCAGGAAAGAAGAAAACCTACCGGAACCTGTACCACCAGTATCAGCGATATGTGATGTAGAATGTGAGGATGATTGGTAGATATTTACCCTGGCTAATTCTCCCAGGCTACGCACGAAAATACTACCATCGGCGAAACTCGGATTGGCCCAGATCAAGTCGTCGAAAACAGCTAGCTGGGCGCGCTGCTCGTATCCGTTGGGCGTCGCTTTTACGATGTGCAGACGTCCGGTTTTTTTCGTACCAATGACTAGATGGCCATCTACCAGGATCAGAAAACCATCACCCGGCTGTCGCGATCGCCACACGGCTTCCCCTGTGTTTGCATCGACGCAGGTCAAAAAACGACTGCTAAATGCATAGATATGACCGTCGTGGTATACGGGAACGTTGTAGCTATTTCGTATGGATTTCGATTCCCATGCAAGCTTAGCCTGGAAATGTTCAGCCGATCCGTCTAACGCATACACGCATGAAGATTGATCTTTGTTAGTCAGAAAAAGACGATCCTCACCGACCGGCACGGCGGTCAGGCTACCCGCACCTATAGCTCCCGTCCCTTGGTGCTCGAACTGCCAGGCGACTTCTCCGGTTTGGGGTGAAAATGCGGTCAACTTCTTTTTGCCAGCCGTTAGGATTTGTGTAACCCCGTTTCGGTTATATGCGACTGGTGACTGGTAATCGACTTTGTCTTCGCCGGATTGCCAGAGCAGTTTCCCCGTCTTGGCATCGAAGCCAACAGCGACCGCTCCTTTCGCACCGCCAGACACGATCAAAATGCCATCACGCAACATGGGTGACGTCGAAAAACCATAATGAGGTTTAGGTGCTTCGTGATCTTTCACCAAGTCGACCGACCAGGCCAACGACCCATTCTTGAGGTTCAATGCGAATAGCCGTCCGTGTGCGCCCAGACCATACACCTGTTCGTCACCGATCACCGGTGTGGCAATCGGACCCGTATGTGAGCCGTCATGGCCAACGTAAGTATCCTCGAATGGGAATCGCCATCGTTGCTTGCCTGTTGCGACATCGTACGCTGCTAACACGTCCGACTTGCCATCGGAGAACATCGTAACCGCAACGCCCTGAGCCACCGCGACACCTGAGTAGCCGCTACCAATCGAGACCTTCCACTCGATCTTTAGCCCCAAGTCGTTGGATGTTGAAAATACTGAACCAACTCGCGCAATCCCGTCGCCTCTTGGGCCTCTAAATCCCGGCCAATCCGTGCGTTCACCTGAAGACCCAGCCAATACAACGGAAGGCATCGAGCCGGTTAGGATGATAGTCATAAGTGACAGGAACTTGTTTGCATGTCTTTGTAGATTCATTTGCATTACCTTGGCCCCAAAGTAGATCCACCGGGCAACCTAGGCCCCCTTTATACCCTCTTGTTCAATGCTTACTATCTGCGCGCAGTTCGGAAAGTAGCGCCTGGAATCGTTTATCTTGACGGAGGTTATTAAAATCTTCGTCTTTGGCTAGGTGATCGGCGTCTCGATAACCAGCCTTGATAGCTTTGCCTAGCCAAAGGATGGCGTTATCTGTGTCGCCAATCAGGCTGTATACACATGCGATGTTGTATTGCATACCTGAATCATGTTGATCATATTTATGGATACGAAGGCCAATGTCGAGTGCTCTGGTGTAGTCCTTAGCGCTATAAGCGCTGGAGAAATCGCTCTGCAATTCGCCCATGTCCACATCGTCGCCGCTCGGCAAGACAAGCTTGGGTTCACGTCCTGTTTTTTTGAATTCGATAAGCCAGTCATCTACTTTTTTTAATGCGGGTTTGAAGCCCCAAGGTCCACGTTTGGAAGCAACCGCCAATTGACCATCCCGTCGTACAAGAAAGACTTTGTCAGGCCAGGCACGGTATTGTTTTTCGACGGTGTTGTTCATGTCATCAACAAGGCACGGAATGGTAAGCTTTTTGTCTTTGCGAAGACGGCTGGCCACTTTGCATCGTTCACCGAAATTCTTATGTTCTCGAATACCCAACTCGGAGGCATAAGGTACGGGGAATTTGTCATCCATCGCATGAGCTTCACTAATATACACCAACCGAAAATTGACTTTTTCTTTATAGGCTCGATACATACGCTCCATTTCGCCAACCTGACGAAGGAAAGGTGGTCACGTATAGCTTCCGAAAAACAGTACCGTAGGTTTGTTTTTAATCAGCCCGGCCAGCGATTCTTTTTTTGTTTTATCGTCGAAAGTTGTAAGCACGAACAATGGCGCCTTATCGCCGACACGAGGCGCTTTAGGCCTGGTGGCGGTAGGGGTTGTAGCATTGTCAGCATGTGCTACAGCGGCACTTTGTGCATTGGTTGAGGCAACAGGTTTTTGAGATTGGCTAACGCACGACACTGATAAAATCGATACCATCAAGCAGATAATCCGGGCCAATCGTTTCATTATGTTTTCTCCTAGCGTAGGGCGGCGCAGCTCGAACCCAATTGGGTTGACATCGTCGCAACTGGTTTTTGCTCGGCCCGTCAGCCTGCCATTGTGACACAACCTTGCACATATTTCAAGGTGAACCCGAAGGATGATATGCAATCGGGTGCAAGACAGTTTAAGCGGGCTTGAGTTGGGTGGCATGGACAAGCGTCGCGTTGAAGGGGTCGGATGATAAATGCGTTGGGCGACGCTTGCCCGTGCTTTTCCTCGGTTGCGCCTGCACGGGCAAACGCCGCGCGTAGCATCCATTGGGCATTCGACAACCCGATTCTGCGGCGTTTGTCCATGCCACCCACCCGCCAATTTTGTCTTGCCCCCTATGCAACAAGGGCCACAACACTTCTGTTGGGATGGTTATGTCGAGTCAGAGTCGGAGTCAGAGCCGCACGGCGCTAGCCTGCGGGCCACCTATGTAGCTGTTGTGGGTGTAGCGAAAAGTCTTTCCCATGTGTAAATACCGGTATCGTGGCCATCGGTAAAAGTAAATTTGACGGCATAATGGCCAACTAACTGCATATCGGAGATGTTGATGTCGTGGGGAATGTTGTCTGGGTCGAGTATTCGTTCACCCGTCATCTCATCCACACAACCTGCACACCCACAGGCACATCGAAGCGCATGAATAGGGTATTGTCGTATGTCCTCTGATGACCAGGATACTTCCAGGATCGCCTCGGATCGTTTAAGTTTAATGTCCGTCGGAGCAGCGTGCATACGATTGGTTCCATTATATAAACAAGGAAGGATACTCAATGATGAATAGGAAGCAAATAGAACTGGGTATGTGGTTGGTGGTTTTGTCATGTGGTGTGATGACCAATGCCGGTTGCGAAAAGAGCGGACAGTCGGAAACTAAGCAAGCTGAGCCGGCTACTCAACCCAAGCCCGTAGGGAACATGACTGTACAACAGGTCAATGATTTGATGACCGGGAAGAATGAATACGTGTTTCTTGACGTGCGCACGGTGGAGGAATTTGAAGCTGGGCATCCGGCGGGTACATTGAATATTCCAGTGTTAATCAAAGATGCAAGTACAGGCAAGAAAATAAAAAATGAAAAATTTCTTGATGTTGTCATCGCTAATATTCCCAAGTTCGCAAAGGTTATCGTCGGTTGCCGATCCGGCAGACGATCTACCATGGCCGCGAATATGATGCACGCGGTCGGATATCAACATGTGGACAATATGTTAGGTGGATTCAGTGGACAGTTTGACAGTGAAGGTAAAGTCATTCATCCAGGGTGGCAATCAAAGGGGTATCCGACGGAAACAGGTCTGGGGGGTAATCGTAGTTATGAAGTGCTAAAAAATAAAGCCGGTAGTTAGAGCTGTTCCTGTCGCAGTACCGAGCAGGAAGTAAAACCATCGGCTCGGCAGGTATACAAGGAATAATGCTAATCGCGCTCGTGTCGGTCGATTTCCAAGGGGGCGTGGTGATGTTCAGATGGTCTAGGTTCACGGAGTATACGGTAATAGCAAAACGTGACTAAACAGCAAACCGTGCCCACGCAGCCGATTAACATGATCCACCCCGCCGCGTTGAGGCCGTCAGCTTGCGCTAAGGTGACTAACCCATTCATGCTACTTCCTCCAAGCCAACACCCACATCTTCCGCCTGTTTAATCACTTTTCCGATGCGTCCCCGACAAGCCATATCCGCCAGACCGAGCATAAGCAGGAATAGAATAATGATAGCCACGAATACAAACCGCGCTACACTAGCCGTACGTTCCGCAGGCACGCGAGCTTGAGTGGCTTGTTCATCGACCTGTCGAAGCCAAGCCGGTAGCAAATCGATTGCCGCCGTGATGCTGACACCCTCGCCAAGTATTTTCGTTACGTGCGTGTTAAGTGCATCATCATCTGCATCCGGAAAATGTGCCGAGATGGCAGCTTCGTATACGCTGCGCATGGCGAGGTCTCCTTGCAAGCTCGGGCTCATTTTTTTAAGTCGATCAGGACCGTTGAAGTAACACCACATGCCCAGCACGACGATGAGGAACGTAGGTGTGATGTAGCGGACGACAAATGGCATAAACGTCGGAATTTTCAGTTCCGCACCACGGCGCGTTTCAGCAAAAGCTCGCTCCGCGCCAATGACCCAACCAAAAATAATAACCTGCCCCAACGCTGCTACTATCATCATGAACTCGCACCAGAAATCGGTAAAATCTAACGCGGCTAAATTTTCACTAAAGTACATGACCAAGGAAGCACCGGCGAGAGTAAACATCGATAGGATAGTGACGCTAGCACGACGCTTCAGGCCGAAGCCATCTTCCAGGAAAGCGGTGGCGGGTTGCAGCATACTGATGGATGAGGTTACGGCGGCTAAGAATAGTAGGCCGAACCACATCCCCCCGAAAAATGATCCTCCGGGCATGAAGTGCATGATGGCAGGAACAGTGAAAAATCCGAGTGCAAACGTACTGTCCGGCGTATTGCCCGGACCGAGGAAAAGAAAAGCTGTCGGAACAATGATAAGACCGCCCAATACGACTTCGCAGAATTCGTTCGTACTCGAAGCGCTTAACGACGAAAGTACCACGTCATCATCAGAACGGAGATAGCTCGAATAACATAGAATCAATCCGAATCCAACGCTCAGACTGAAGAAAATTTGGCCCGCAGCTCGCAGCCATACTTCAGGTTCCCAAAGCTTCGCCCAATCAGGATTCCACATGAAACCCAGACCGGAACTTATGGTGCGTCCCTCGACAACATTGTCCAATGTCAAAACGCGTATGAGAATGGCGATCGCACACAAAACCAGCAACGGCATGGCTATTTTACAGAAAGTTTCAATACCTCGGGTAATGCCGCGATAAATGATGACAAAATTACAGGCGAAGCAGATGAGCACATACCAGAGCATTTCCGTGCCGAACATCGCCCCGTTCTCCGCCATGCCAAACGATCGCTTGGCAAAGGATGATGAGGCTTCGGTGACGGCGCTGCTGACATCACTACCACCAGCCGCGGCGGCTTGTTGGAATGTATCCGCGAAACCGCCACTAAAAAACTCGACGGCATATCTCAGGCACAAAGCTTCTAACAAAACATAATACACATACACCAACACCGGAATGAGTACCGTCATGGTGCCGATGACCTTCGCGGGCGCACGACGCCATAAGGCGAACATGATGCCTGGGGCGTTATTTTGACCGTATCTTCCACCGAGTCGGCCAATCGTCCATTCACACCAAGCGATGGGAATGCCCAGCAATATGAAGCTAATGATGTAAGGAATCATAAACGCGCCGCCGCCATTATTGACTGCGGTGCCTGGGAAGCGGAGAAAGTTGCCTAGACCCACGGCTGAGCCGGCTACGGCGAGCACGACGCCAAGGCGAGAGCCCCAGTTTTCCTTATCCGGTAGATTCAGTTCAGCCGTTTTTTTCATGATCCAGTTTCGTCGTAATGAGTAACGTTAATAGCTTAAGGTTACACGATGACAACCGATGACACATGGCCATCTTTGCGCTGATTACGCTTTGTCATCGTCAACTCTTATGAGAACAGTTGAGGCGATACCATCACCGACAGCGTTAGTAGAGTCTAAGCGATCGAGCATGACCATGCCAATGGTTGATTCATTACTGCGTAGCCGTTAAGTTTGGTACTTACTTTATTACGGAGCCGGACTCATATGATGAGCCTTGATGATTTCACAACGGCGTTGAACAGTTGGGTATGGAGCATTCCCCTCTTTTTTATGCTTCTGGGCTGCGGGTTCATCTTCTCAGTGGCTAGCAAATTTGCGCAATGGCGTATTATGACGCACGGCCTGTCGTGCGTGCGCGGGGATTATGATAGCCCCGATGATGTGGGTCACATCAACCATTTTCAGGCGTTGTGTGCTGCGCTATCCGCTACGATCGGCCTGGGTAATATCGCCGGTGTAGCCGTAGCCGTGTCGTTAGGTGGGCCTGGTGCGATATTTTGGATGTGGGTCGTCGGCTTATTCGGTATGGCGCTAAAGTTTATAGAATGTTCACTAGCCGTGATGTATCGAGATGTGCGCGATGTCCCTGATCCCTCTGCTCCCGCTTCCATGGAGGCTGATGCAGAGGAGGGGACGCTCAAATACAATGGGGAGAAGACGACCAGCACCGGTGTGGTACCAAGCGCACGTGGTGAAGTGCGTGGTGGACCCATGTGGTACATGCAAAAGGCCTTGGTCGAACCGTTACGTAGCCGTGGGAACCCGTTGTGGTTGTTGTTCAAGGTTCTCGCCGTGTTGTTTGCATGTTCGACGGTGCTCAATTCGTTTGGTGGCGGCAATATGTTTCAAGGGTGGAACGTCGCGGATATGTTAGATAAGCACTTCAGCGTAGGCCGCAGTGTTTCCGCAGTCGTGGTCTCAGCATTGGTTGCGATGGTTATCATCGGTGGCATTAAGCGCATCGGTAGTGTAGCCGCAACTTTGGTGCCGTTTATGTGTCTCCTCTATGTCGGTGGTGCGATGTATGTGATTGTATTACATGCATCTGAGGTTCCCTATTATCTGGGGTTGATTGTCAAGTCTGCGTTCACCCCCACGGCAGAGAGTGGTGCGTGTGCGGGTGTATCGGTATGGATTGCATTTACATGGGGCATGAAGCGGGCGTGTTTTTCAAATGAAGCCGGCGAAGGGTCAGCAGCGATGGCACACGCCGCGGCTAAGACAGACGAACCTATTCGCGAGGGTATTGTCGCTGGTCTCGGACCATTTATCGATACGATTATCATCTGCACCATGAGCGCGTTAGTGTTACTTATGAGTGGAACATGGGATCGACCTCCAGTTGGGAAGATAACGCAAATAGGTGGCGATTATGCGATGGTAACCTGTAGCCGGGAAATGCCTGAAAAAATGGAATCGCTTTATCTGGATCGCATTGTGGATGCTGATGGATCATTGGCCGTACATATCGTACGCGAGATGGGGCAGGAGTTAGCGACGGAATCCGTCCCCATTGCGTCTGTGCAACAAGGTGAAGGCGGTCGCTGGACTGATATGCAGTCTGTTACATTGAATCTGTCCGGCTTGGAGGCGGCGGTTCGTGAAAAAATTGTGGTTGGTCAAGTGGTTCATCTTGATATCGCCGGTGCAGAGATGACCGGCTTTGCCTTCGATACCACGGTCAAGGGGTTCGGAAAATACATTGTCACACTCGGCGTTTGTTTGTTTGCTTTTAGTACGATGATTAGTTGGAGTTACTACGGCGAGAAAGGAGCGGAGTATTTACTAGGCCCCAAGGCGATTTTGCCATTCAAATTCATCTTTGTCATATTCGTGTTTCTCGGTATGACCTTACCGAAGTTTCAGACCGTCTACGACTTCTCCGACGCCACCACAGGACTCATGGTTATTTTTAACTTGCCCGCTGTCTTAATCCTGTCACCACATGTGCTCCGTGCATCCAAAAAATACTTCGCCCGCCTGGACGCTGGAGAAATGCCGAAGCTAAATCGGAATGTTTAAGCTGCAATGTGCAACGCTAGAGCTACGGGTGCCCCATCCTTTGCTTACTGGCAAAGGGTGGGGGAAGGATGTTCCGTGCCATGAGAGCGACGCTTGCAATGCCTTTCTACGCAAGATGAGTGCCCCACCCTTTTTGGAAGTACCCGAAAGATGGGGTACCAATGCTAGAGCCGATTGGCTGAGTTTGGGTATGATACTGTAATGACTCCACAAGGCCCTATCACCAACGCCGAGCGCATCGTTTCCATCGACGTGCTCCGAGGATTCGTCGTACTCGGCATCCTCGTGATGAATATACAATCCTTCTCCATGATCGGTATGGCGTATATGAACCCCACGGCTTATGGCGATCTCACCGGCGCGAACTACGCTGTTTGGTTACTAAGCCATCTCTTTGCCGATCAGAAATTCATGGCTATCTTTAGTATGCTTTTCGGTGCCGGCATCATCGTGATGACCAGTCGCCGTGAATCGATCGGATTTAAGACTGCCTCCGTCCACTATCGACGTATGGTCCTGCTGCTTATTTTCGGTCTGTTGCACGCCCACCTACTTTGGTACGGCGACATTCTTTACACATACGCGCTCTGCGGAATGATGGTGTATCTCTTTCGCCACTGGCGACCGCGCACACTCATTATCGTTGGTACGACACTATTTTTTGTGGGCGTTGGTATCACGGTTTTATTTCATATGTCGATGCCGTATTGGCCCTCCGAGCAAGTTCAGGAGCTTGCCTCGGCGTGGAACCCCAGCGAAGCGATCGTGGCACAAGAGCTAGACATCTATCGTGCGAGTTGGACTGATCAACTCAGGGATCGGTCGCGTACGGCGCTGTTCTTCGAGACATTTCTGTTCGCGACCGAGTTCATATGGCGTGCGGGGGGACTCATGTTGATTGGCATGGCTTTGTTCAAGCTTGGTGTATTCAGTGCGACGGTTACAAATCGGGTGTATTGGATGTTCATAGCGATCGCATTGCTCGTGGCTGCCCCGGTCGTCCTCTTTGGTGTTCGCAGAAACTTCAGTCATGACTGGTCCTTCGAAGCGGGTTTTCATCTTGGTGGACTGCCAAACCATATTGTTGCGCCGCTGATGAGCCTCGGATGGATTGGCGTCATCATGCTTATCTGCAAGTCCCCGCGTTTCAGCGCGATCAAAAATGCGCTCACTGCCACGGGGCGCATGGCGCTGACCTGCTACCTGCTCGAAACGATCATCTGTACGACAATTTTTTATGGTCACGGCTTTGGACAGTTCGGGCGCATATCGCGCGTCGGCCAAGTCGGAATTACTATAATAGTGTGGACTGGGCTAATCATCTTCTCCATGCGCTGGATGGAGAGATTTCGATTCGGCCCGTTTGAATGGTTCTGGCGCAGCGCGACCTACATGAAAGCTCAACCGCTACGAAAGTGATTCCTAGTATTCTGATAACGCAAATTTGGCCACCCACCTCTATGAAGCCGGGTCCGTCAAGAGCAAAGGGTTCGATCGGTCTAACCTTCTATCCGGTTTCCGTGACCCCATGCGTTTGGGGTCACGGCCATTCAACTGGTGCAAGCGACGTAGCCTATCCTGCGCGTCGAGCTAGAGGCTCCAGGGCGGGTACCAGGCTTTCGTCATATCGATCGAACATCGCTTTGCGGTGTTTTCGAATCCAAACCCCGGCTCGTGGCCGGCTCCGACTCATTCAGGTATTCTGGCCTCCGCACCGAGGAGGATAGGGCAACGCTGGCCCTACCGGCATAGCCATCCTCGTTCCACGTCTCACCCAAAATATACACCACGGCTGAACCATTAGCCGCATAACCAAACCGCGTAGGTTGGGTGGCCCACCTCATTTGAGGTGGGGGAGTCGATGATCGCGTGCTAATCACACCTTGAGTAAACGTGGCCGCCGCTGACGGAAAAACACTCGGAAGTGAGATTCGCAAGATCATTCATGTATGTAGTGACGATATTTTGGCACTAATTGTAAATCATCGACTCCCCCAGGTTCAAAAAGAAGAACCTGGGCCACTTGGCCGTTACAAATACAACCTGACACCTTATATTCCCCCGGTAAACGACGAAGAGTATTCATCGTTCGGCGCATCGACTGGACACCTAGCTCCTTGGCTAACGAAGCGTACGAGAGCATGTGGCATAGCCACGCGCCTGAGATCAAAATCCACTGATTCCGCCGGAAGGGATTCCGAATTACAGGTATTTTGTTTTTCGGAAACTTGACGAGGGCGCATGGTCAACAATCTCGTTGCGAAATTGCATACAATATTCTTATCTCGGAGCGAGACGGTCTTTGCGAGACGGAATTCCCCTGGCTTGAAGAGTGGAACACGCAATATGTCCAAGCGTCCTGGCACAATTCGGATTTTGCTCGAGAAAACGTGAACTATCATCATCAAGCCGACAAGAACGCAAGATGGTAAAATGATATCTAATATCAGGCCATTACCTTGAATGGTGAACAGTACGATCGCGGTTGTTGTCAACGCAACCCAATCGTTCCAAACATGCGGGTACGGCAGGTATTTGACGATATGAGGCTCAAAGAAATTCGGCTCCACGCCACGCAGACGGCTTAGCTCTTCTCGCATCCCAATACATTTGATAAATGTATCCTGTTCGCGGACAACGCGACTGCACCCGTTATCTACGGCCTGGCCGTCGTCGTACTTGCGGTGTTGAAAACGTCTTAGCATGAACAACCTCACTACTCCGACCAAAACGACCATAACTAGAATTGAGACAGGTGTTACAAGCTCACTCCTCCCAGCGTAGTACCGAATGATAGCGGCGAATATCGGAAGCACTATTGCAAACTGAAATGGCCGCGCTAGAACTACCCATTCCGGCCAGTCACATGTCACAAATCCATGATTTTCCTCAATAAGCTGAAGCATTAATAGTCTCGCGTTGATAGCCTCCTGATCCGCCGTACACTTTTTTCTTGTCTTTCCACATATACAACGGGTGTGTCTCAATCATAGGACATTACCAATTATATATAATAAGCCGGAAGCTACGGCCCATGTCAAACCGCCCGCCCAGCCCCCAACGGCGCAAGATAAGACGAATCCGGCGACCTTTCTCTTTTGTTGTGGTGTGGGTGGGGGATGTGGGTCAAAGTGGTATTGCGGAATTAGTTCCGGATGTAACTCTTGAATATGCTCAGGCATCAGTCCAGCAGAATCAATGCGTGTACTCGGCTTGTTTCTCACATACCCATACACATTCGCCCCACCGCCAATCCCAATCGGATCCCTCTGCATAAACCTTCCCACAGCCGGATCATAATATCTTGCCCCTACATGGCTGAATTGGAAGATTTGGTGGGTTCTTGTTGGGTCTCCTGGTTGGTCGTCTCGTTGTGAGCCGGTGAACTCGAAGTTGCTGTGCTGTTGATAGCCCCACGAACCGGCGTAGCCGTAGCGCTCGTAGGTGCCGGTGTCGATTCGTTCACCGAAAGCCGTATATGTCGCCGGTGCCATTGTGATGGCGTCTTGATTGAAACGATCCATCGTGGTGCCCAGGTGATTCGTCACGTAGTACGAAGCATCCGGAAACACGGTGTCCAGTTCTGTTACTTGACCAATCCCTGGCAAATACATCGCTTTGTTATCATATACGTCGTCTGGCAGGGCATCCCGATCAGCAAGGAAATCACTATATGCGCTATCACCCTCATAGTCCGTCCACACGCTATTGACAATCACCGTCATATCACCAGCCTGAACAGCAACCGGATCAAGCTCACGGTTCAAGTATCGCTGCCGAGCACCATCATAACGGAATTCCCGGGCATAGCTAACCGTATAGCTATCCACACATCCATCGAGCGGGCTACCGGATGACCCATCCTCGTTCCACGTCTCACCCAAAATATACACCACGGCTGATCCATTAGCCGCATAACCAAACCGCGTAGCCATGAACCTCGGCTCACCGATAGCCGGGTTAGCTAATTCCGTCACAATCCGATCAGGATTCGCCTCGTTGGTGTAATAGTAGTAGGTCGTGGAAATCGGCGTCGTCGTACCGCCCAGCGTGCTATCGGTCGAGTAGTAGATCAGCCGATTGTTAATCCCAGCTAGCACACCCGTCTCCGTGATGTCATAATAATACGTCACCTCGATGGCATTTAGCACATCAATCTTCTTCGTACGATTACCACCCAGATCGTATTCGTAGGTGAAATGATACACAACATCGCCATTGCTCGTTATCGTTTGGCGATCATACACTAATCGGCCACGATCATCGTATGGTTGGGTGGCCCACCTCATTTGAGGTGGGGGAGTCGATGATCGCGGGCTAATCACACCTTGAAAAAACGTGGCCGCCGCTGACAGAAAATCACTCGGGAGTGAGATTCGCAAGATAATTCATGAATGTGAAGTGACGTATATATGACACTAAACGAAAATCATCGACTCCCCCAGGTTCAAAAAGAAGAACCTGGGCCACCCAGCCAACAACGACGATCCGTGTTCGAATACTTACGCGAAGCCGTCAACTCGGCCTTCCACAATCAGCCACATCCATCGCTACTGCCCGCAGGGCCGTGAACGGTTACAATATTTCTTCCACCAAAAATCCCCATCACGTCGCGTTGCAGAAACCTTCCCTGCGCCGGGTCGTAGTATCTTGCCCCCACGTGAATGAAGGGAAAATCACTATGTTGCTGATAGCCCCATGCACCAGCGTAGCCATATCGTTCATCGCTACTTAAAACGATCCGCTCACCGAAAGCCGTGTATGTCGCTGGTGCCATTATAATGGCGTCTTGATTGAAACGATCCATCGTTGTGCCCAGGTGGTTCGTCACGTAGTACGACGCATCAGGAAATACGGTGTCCAGATCTGTTACTTGCCCGATCCCTGGCTGATACATAGCCAAGTTGGTATAAGTTTGTCCAGGTGGGGCATTCGGATCAGCTAGATAATCGCTATACACATTATCACCCGCATAGTCAGACCAGGTGCTGGAAATCTCCACAAATAAAGGAGGATTACTTTGTAGCGCGATCGGATCAAGCTCACGATTCAAATATCGCTGCCGAGCACCATCATAGCGAAATTCTCTGGCAAAAGTAACCGTATAATTATCCACGCAACCGTTGCCATCTATATCATCGTTCCACGTCTCACCGAGCACATACGCCACCGCCGATCCATTAGCCGCATAGCCAAACCGGATGGCAGAATA
>JAJRWX010000030.1 GCA_024276605.1 Planctomycetota bacterium
ACGCTTCGTGAAGAAACGGCTGCCTGGTCAACTGATGTTAATGCAACGCAACGAGGCGTTGATTGGCAAATGAAAATCGAAGACGCACGGTGCAAACTGAAGTCCGTATATCCCAAAATTAAGGCGTGACAAAGCACTAGCCTCATTACCCGTTATTTTACAATGGTTAATGATCAGGCTACAAGTTTGGCAAAAAAGGCCTCCGCCTGCAGCTCCAACTGAGTGGCGAGCGTCCTTTAACGTAAAGCCATCAAACAATGTTTGGTCAGTAGTATTGGATGCATCCACAACAAATGGAGCGTTATCAGAATAGAAACTAAACGCATCGTTATCAGCGAGATCTGCACTTATTATGGTCTCGTTTGCATTGATATCACGTTCATTTAGGTTGGTCTCCCAGCCGGCGAATCCGCCATATACATCGATATCCTCAACGAGCCGAATGGCTTCATGATAGGTTCCCCCAGCAACCCAGATTTCCTCCACGGAGCTGTTTGGTTTGTTTGCTATTGTCAACGCAGCCGCTACACTCGTGAGCGCATTAGCCCAAGTTTTACCGGTTCCCGTTCCCGCAGCGGTGGACGAAACAAAGAGAAAAACACATTCGTCAGGAATACCGTCAAAATTGTCGTCTTTGGAAGTCTGTGAGGCAATGTCACAACTATCTGGAACGAAATTCTCATTACAATCAAGGGCTGTACCTATATAGATGTCGCATAAGTCGAGTGTGCCGTTAGGCTGACAGTCTTCGTTTACACCAGTTTCGCACTCATCGGGGATTTGGTTCGCATTGCAATCATTGGATGTACCTGTAGAGATGTCACAAAAGTCGAACGTACCGTTCGGTTGGCAGTCCTCAGTCCCACCAGTTTCGCAATCATCCGCGAGTTGGTTCCCATTGCAATCGGTACTAAATCCATTAGCAATGTCAGTTTCGTCCAAGATGCCATTATTGTTGCAATCGACCATAGATGCAGCAGCGTCAATCACACCGCCTGTCACAGTCATGTTTTCCAAATCTACCACTTCACGTACATTATTGAAAATGTGCTCAATAATCTCGTTCCAGGTCAAATTGGTCATTTTAGATCTGAGGAGCGCAACTACACCAGCTACGTGTGGCGAAGCAAACGAAGTACCGCTCCAATAGCGATAATTTGGGGTATGATTCGTACTGTATATGTTAAGGCCTGGTGCCCCTATATCCACGGATTCGAGTCCAAAATTGGACCCTCCAAAAGGGAAATCAGCTATGTTATCGTTGTTGTCAGTTGCAGCTACCGCGATGATGTTGGGTAAGTTGTAGCTGGCGGGATAAAATCGTATTACATCATTACTAGTTCCATCGTTGCCAGCGGCCGCAACAAAAATATGACCAATAGACTGATCGTTTTCGATTGCGTCTTTATGGTCTTGACTAAACGCAAATGTACCATAGCTGTTGTTGGAGACGGTGATATTATTGTCAACGCAATATTGCACAGCATCTATAACGCTATTCATAAAACTATTGCCATCGACATCAAGCACTTTTAGCACAACGATGTCACATTCCCAGTTGATACCTGTCACACCAATACCGTTGTTCCCTACCGCCCCTATTATGCCAGCAACAAAAGTTTCATGATCATTATCATCCGTGGGATCATTGTCTCCTTCGATAAAGTCCCAGCCATGGACATCATCAATGTAATCGTTACCGTCATCGTCAATGCCGTTGGTTTCCTTCGGATTCCCGTTTCCGTCAAGACCACTCTCCCCCGGATTGGTCCATATGTTTCCTATCAGATCGGGGTGATTAACATCGACCCCAGTTCCGATTACCGCGATCTTAAAATCGGCGTCGCCAGTCCAAATATCCCAAACGTTTTCGACGTTTATGTCAGCACAGGCGACGTTAATGTCAGCACAGTCAATACCAGGATCCATTGGACATGTGTCTACCACTGGGCAAGTTTGGCAATCATCATTGATATTCTGCCCAGTATTGTTCAACCCCCATTGCGAACAGTAAAACTGATCGTTTGGCGGCGGTGCAGCTACACTCAGCATATAATCCGGCTCGGCGGAGAGTACGAGCGGGTTGGATTGATAGTCAAACAGCTTCTGAGCTAAAGTCCCAGGAGGAACCTGTACCAGCGCAAGGCCTTCGACAATTGTATACTCTTTCAAAAGTACCGCCCCCATGCTGGCGTGTAAATCGCTTCGGTTCTGCGCAGTCGCACCTGAATCAAGCCGAACAAGAATTCTTTCCGGATGATGAGGAAAGTCGAGACGTTGCGTCGGCTGTGCTGCTATGACAGCCATGGGAACAGTTAACCAAAGTAGTAGTGTCAGTAATCCGCCTCGCCAGACCGCTTGCTTAACTCGGTACACATGTCGATCAAAAGATGATAATTGTCCGTGATCTTGTAAAACCTTCATGCCTGTATTCCTCCTTTGAAAACGCTCTTGGGTGCCATTCCAACCTCCTCCCGACTAACTTAAGACGGAACAAGACCACATCTGCTCTTGACTTAAGAGCCGATAACAATTTCTGGAAAACGCGACAAGAGCTACCAAATGAAATGACTAACTCCTATGACTAAGAAATCAGCGTTGGGCGTCACCCAGCGCCTGGGACAAGCCCCCAAACTGCTCGACGAAGTCGGGAAGATCAAAAAGATTGAGTACGTCATTGTTATCCGCGTCGAATATGCACGTGCAGACTGTTGCCTGGGCCGACGTGTTGCCCACAGAACCAAAACAAAGCTGGAATTGGGCAAAGTCTGCTAAAGTTAATTGATCGTCAGCGTCATAATCACCGTCAATGTTTAATTTCGTGGATTCGTAAGCACCGATATCCGTTCGACAACCTTGCGTCCTGGCGCTACCGTCAAGATCGATCGCATTGATGGGATGTGACAACGTCGGATCACCGCGATTAATACATGGTGAATTCAAGGAAAGCCGAAAGTCGTCGTCGGATGTACCGGGAATGTTATCTGCGCCGTACTCATCAATGAATAGCGGATCGGCGCTAAAATTGCCGATACTCCCCAAGCTGCGCTCTATATTAGCGTTCCAAAGCTCAATATCATTATGGGTATACGCAACATCACTTACTACTGCCCAGTCGATCTGAGTAGTTATTAACGTAGTTCCGATACCCCCTCTGTTCCCCCATACGATTGAATTCGTGATGTCCAAAGTGCCAGATTGTATTGAGATCCCGCCTCCAACCCGACTATTCGATGCAAAATTGCGCGCCATCGTACTGTTTGACAGATTTATATGTCCACCTAACAGAAAAACTGCACCACAAAACGCAGCCCTGTTGTCGACCAATAAGGAGTTGTTGATGGTCGTAAAACTAGAAGAGAGACGCAGTCCACCGGCACTGCCGGCATCGACGCCCGGTAACTCCGAAGCCCTATTACCTCGAACAATCACCCTTTCAAGCGAAAGTGCGCCCACAAAGACGTCAATCCCCCCCCCCCTCTTCGCCTCATTGAAGCTTATTTCAGAATCAACGAGGGTTATGCTGCAAGCAAAGCATTCTAAGCCGCCGCCCAGAACACCTGATACATTGTCATGAATGCGTGTGTGGACAAAACTGATAAACGTATTAAATAGATAAGCGCCTCCGCCTTCAACGATGGCAAAATTATGATAAATATCGCAATTGACGATGTTGAGATTGCTGTCTATGGCATGTAGTCCGCCTCCATCCTGATCTGACGTAATGTTCGCGTTTCCATGCGCAATGGAAAAACCGTCGATAGTGGCGGTTTCAAAAACGGCATAAGCAGTAACGACGTGATAGGCATTGTCGGAGTTATCGCCCCAAAAAGTATCGTCATCCTCGTTCAAATCCCCACTTAGCACGGTTTCGTATAACTTCACGTCCCGCAAATCTGGTTGACTACCTCCGCAACCGTTGTAGCCCCCCTCAAACGTCATGCCACTCAGGATATTAAACGTAGCGTCTCGCGGATCAGCTAACCCTTGGGTTGAAGGCGTGTAAACGCCATCCGCCACGCGAACGGTATCGCAACCATCAGCCACTAACAGCGCATCAGACAGACTCAAGAAAGCACTACACCAGCTCGAACCATCATGCACCGGCCCCGTAGCGTTTTGATCGACGTAGTAAACCTCGCACAAGGGATAAGGAGTCTGCGCAAGCGACACCTGTAAACCCACCGCAAGCCAAGCAAAGAAACAGACATATGCCGGAAGTCGAGTC
>JAJRWX010000031.1 GCA_024276605.1 Planctomycetota bacterium
CCCTACCCTCGCCTGGTAAAGTTCGGTCGCCAGGTTGCCCCATGATCCGGGCCAACCAAACGGAACACCAGCCGGGTTTGAAGAGGCGCAAGCCATCCAGCGTACGCAAGGTATTTAGACAGCTTGTCACGGGCGCGGTTCGGGTTGGTGTAATTGGTACTCACGGAAAGACTTTAATGATGTGGAAATGTACTGTCCAATATACCCTTTGTATTCTAGCAACTCCTTCTTAATCGAACCACGCTGTAAGAAAGCGGCCAAAATTAATCGGCCACCCTACCGCTTTCTCATCGGTGCCATCCAAACACCCCCAAGGGGACTCGAACCCCTGTCGCCGGCATGAAAAGCCGGTATCCTAGGCCACTAGACGATGGGGGCAAAAACACAAAAAAACCAGCCCTCGCTGCCAGGCTGGCCGGAAGAATATATCCCCCCAGCCCATCTCGGTCAATGCTCACGCCGTAAGCGTCGAAAAGCGGAAAAAGTAACCCATTGGGCAGCTTCCCTACCGTCGTCATCCACGCCAGGCCCGCTACAATGCCACCATGAAGCTAACGCGCGAAGTGCGATGTTTTCCCTACGCCGAGCGGAAGGTCAACGAACGAAACACCTGGTCAGGATTGCCCTCCGAAACAGGCTCAGCCATGTTCTGGGTTGTCAGTGCAGAGGTAGATGGACCCGTCAATCCAAAAACGGGCTATGTCTACGATCTGACCTGCATCGACGACATACTCCGTGGTCAGGTCATCCCCTCACTAACCCACAAAACCCATGAGGGCATCCCCCTCGCACAGTCGCTATGCCAATCGTTCACCAACATCCAATCAGCCATCACACCACCTGCCACCTTGAGCGCCTTGACGTTAGCTCTATCCCCGTACCTTCGTTACGCTGTTCTAGCAGGAGACACACTCGTGGTGGAAGTAACCCAATCCTTTGAATTTTCAGCCGGCCATCAGTTATGGTGTGATGAATTTAGCGAAGCGCAAAACCGTCGCCTATTCGGTAAATGCAGTAATCCCAACGGTCATGGCCATAACTATGTTGTAGAGGTTACCCTAGGCGGATCTCCGGATAAAACGACTGGTTCTGTGATCAATCTGGAAGAACTATCGCACATCGTCAACGAACGCGTCATTGGACCGTTCGACCACAAATTCCTGAACCGAGAATGTGCCGACTTCGCGTCACTAAACCCCAGCGTGGAAAACATAGCCCGCGTCATCTGGCAACGACTGGTTGACCACTTCGACCAGGCAAAACTGACCAAAGTCCGCGTCTGGGAAACCCCAAAAACCAGCGCCACCTACCGCGGCGAATCAACCTAGGTAGGGATGGATTTAACCAGCCTCAATGCTGACAAAGGTCGTGTGGCATGCCCAAGCTGAAAGCGCGGGCATGTCGGCGAGTGTCCCATCTCGTTTTCGAGGTAGGGGAGTCGATGATGGCGGGTGAATCTCGTCAGGAAAGAAAGAGAAACGCCGTCATCGACTCCCCACGTCCAAAAAACAGGACATGGGACACCCAGTTGTGTGGCATGCCTTAGCGAAGCGCAGGCATGTCAGCGCGTAGGGCAGGTCGTTCTTTCGCCTTCAAGCGAAAGGTTGACCTGCCTGTAACTGTCACACTTCGGTTTGTCTATGGGATGCGATGTCTGATCGTGCGACGGGCATGGTCAGAGCACCTGGCGCAAGCCTGGTGACACGATAGCGCCGGAGGCTTGGTTGACGTGCGGAGGCCCACAGGCTGGCGCCGTGCGGCTCTGATTCGGTATTCCCGGTGGTTGCGCGTACCGATGACTTCAGGCAGGTCAACCTTTCGCCAATTGCAAATTGGCGAAAGAACGACCTGCCCTACCGGTCTTGCCGTATATCATCGCATGCAGGGGGAAGGCTATGCTGTGCAATGACCATGACACCTTCGCTGCCTTTCGACACAAGATCCGTCCCCCACCCTTCGGGAGTACCCGAAGAATGGGGCACCCAGTCGTCATCGACTCCCCCATGTCCAAAAGGAAGGACATGAGACACCCATGCTTGGCCATGCCACCCAACATGCCATGCGTGTTGGAACATGAGTTGTGTCACTATGTCATCAATATGTCAACACGTTTGCGTTGTTCAAAAGTCGCCAGCGACGGCACCTTGGCTTTACGCAATATGTCGATAGCCTTGTCGAAATTTGCCCCTATATCATCCGCCCGGTGTGCATCCGAGCCAAGGGACACCGACATACCACCTAGTTCGACGTATCGCTGGATGGTAGCTAGCGCAGGCATCGGTTCATCGAGGCCTTGCCGAAGCGTGGAAGTGTTCATTTCCGGTGTTAAGTCTGCTTCCAAACACACTTGGAGAATCTCGGTGATAAGATCATCACATGGGTCCACATCAACCCGATTGAAAAACCGATGCGTGTATCGTTTCACGAGATCCAAATGACCCAACACATCGAACACACGACCATGTTGATCTCTTATATGAGCGCACCACCGAACAGCCTCTACCACAGTTTGCAGATAACGGCGCGTGCCGTGTGACACATCCCAGTTCTGCCAATTATTTTTATGGTGAATCGGATCATGGCCGAAACGATGTACGCTAAGCATTACAAGATCGAACTTGTGCGTTTCGAGAAATCGCAAAATGAAATCCTCGCGCCCCGGCGCGTAATCCACTTCAATACCCTTCCCGATAAAAATATCCGTTCCATACGTTTCTCGGAGTTCATCGAGTGCCTGCGAATAAGACGCATCGTCGTACACGCACGCAGGCCATTCCGCCGGATCAGTGTCGAAATGCTCAGTGAACGTAAGACCGGCTAACCCACGATCGATAGCCCGCAGTACATTGTCTTCAGGGTTCGTACGCGAATCAAACGAATACTTGGAATGCAAATGCTGGTCGTATAGCTTCATACGTTGTTTTATAGCTTTATCATTTAAGTGGAGCGTGGAAGTCTCTATGATGCTGGTAGAATTTTAGCTTTCACTTCGCCAAATCCAATGCGATACCCCTTACCTACGCACCAGCCCCTGATGATAACCGTATCACCATCAGCGAAAAACTTTCGCTGCGACCCGTCGGGCAGGGTGATAGGCTTAGTACCTTTCCAGCAGATTTCCAACATGCTACCGCGTGAATCTTCCGTGGGGCCGGAAATAGTACCCGAACCGCACAAGTCGCCGTCGCGCATTGCCGTGCCATTGACCGTATGGTGGGCGAGTTGTTGAAACATATTCCAATACAAATGCTTGAAGTTCGTAGCTGTGAGGCGCATCGGCTCGCTCATCTTTTCGCTCTGAATATACGCCTCAAGTTGAATATCGAACGCGCCGTTACCATCAAAACCCAGATAGGGTAAGGGCTGCGGGTCTTGCTTAGGTCCATCGACGCGGAACGGCTCCAGCGCATCCAGCGTTACCACCCAAGGACTAATCGATGTTGCAAAACTTTTTCCCAGGAATGGGCCGAGCGGAACGTATTCCCACTTTTGAATATCGCGTGCGCTCCAGTCATTGAGCAACACCATGCCGAAAATGTGATCCTTGGCTTGGTCGATCGAAATCGGCTCACCCGGTTTGTTACCCGTCCCGAGAAAAAAGCCCATCTCCAATTCAAAATCGAGGAGTCGAGAGGCTCCAAAACTCGGCGCGTCCGCTTCGTCAGCTTTGGTTTGGCCCTTAGGGCGATGGATGTCTACACCCGAAATGAACACTGTCGAAGCTCGGCCATGATAACCCACCGGCAGGTGAAGCCAGTTAGGCATGAGCGCGTTGTCCTTACCACGAAACATCGTACCTACATTGGTGGCGTGTTCTTTGGAGGAATAGAAATCCGTGAAGTCACCTATAGCCACCGGCAGATGTACATTAACCTTCGATTGCAGCCACATGACCTTATTGCGCAGATCAGTGTCATCACGCAACACGGGATTATCCGCTACTAGTAATTCGCTGATACGCTGACGAGCCTGCGTCCAAGCCTGCCGCCCTTTACTCATCAACGCATTCAGGTTGGGCGCTGCGAACACATTGTCGTCAGCTAGAAGCGTATTTGAAAACAAACCGGCTTCATGGATGGCTGCTAAGTCCAGCACGTATGGACCGATAGCTACCCCCACCCGCAATCGGCTATCATGGGCATCGAATATACCATAAGGCAGATTTTGAATTGGAAAATCACCGTCCGAAGAATCCTCCACCCACGAGCTTGCTGCGCCATCAATCGTATACACGTCGAATCACCTTTCTCAATCAGCTAAAGCATTTTCTGTTTCTGCGTTCCGAGCACGGATGATACCCGCACACCGGGCTATACGCACGTAGTGCAAATCGCCGCGGCTGTCCCCGGCGCACAGCATCCTACGTTATGGTGCATCCCTTTGTTACACCCATCTTTCGGCGAACGCTTTATTTTGACTGCCATAGAATAGCGCTTGCTCTAGTCTCTTGGCGATCTGTTATCGGAGTTCCGAGAAAATGATGGTTCGTATCGTATGGTTGGTTCGGGATATTGGCCGTGATTGGCCTACTTCAAATTTTTGAGTGGTGGCGCCTGTACAAATAACGTCGCAACCCTCCGAGTCGTTAGCTTAACAAGAGAGTTTATTCTAGATACTTAAGACGCCGGAAACGTTCCAACGATGCCACAGACAGAAGTCATCCCCGTCGCCCGACCAGCACCACCAAGTGCCACCCAACTGCAGTCTGTTCCCGATACTACACAACCAGTTATTCCTACAGCCATGCCTGTCGCGCATGCATCCGATGGCATGGTCGCCCTACCACCGAATTCATCTATGGTCCCATTGGGGCCGGAGCGAGATTTGCTCGTTGTCAAAACGCGCCGCGCGGAGTCAATGGCTGTCGCTTCAGCCGTCATTGGCGTTACAGGTTTCATACCCATCATCTCTCAAGTGGCTTCGATATGGCTGGGTATGCTTGCAATCCTCCGCATCCGTAAGGCTCGACAAAACGGTCTCGACGCCCGATTCAAAGGGTGGGCTGTGTTAGGGCTTATTAGCAGTGTCATAGGGCTTCTCGGATGGATCGGGATGGCTGTTGGTGCGATGTTTCTCCAATCGACGCTGGGCAATTCTACAGACATGATGCAAGGAATACTGACCGGCCTGCCATAGACGTTCGCTAGATACCCTATTTATCAAGTGTACGCGCGTTTTACGATCAATCCTCCTGCTCCGTTTCCGTTACACAGGAAGTAACGGGTACGTCGAGCCAGGGTCAGAGCCGCATGGCGCTAGCCTGCGGACCAAATGAGTCAACATAGCCACCTGCGTTCACATGCTGGTATGTCACCAAGCTCGTTCCGATGTACCCCGATCTAGCTTCGAGGCACATCGGGAGTGCACTGACATGGCTTGCCGCCGATGCCGTTGCAGCCCATCCACGCCGCTTATGTTTGCCAGTCCTTGACGAAACCGCCGGTGAGTTTTACTCTGCCCATCCCCACTGGGGCAGGTAGCTCAGTTGGTAGAGCAACGGACTGAAAATCCGTGTGTCGGCGGTTCAAGTCCGCCTCTGCCCAGTACTCGAAGTTGTTTTAGGAGCGACGGTTACGACCGAATAAGACACCACGCGCTGATCAGTCTAGAACCGAGCTACCCGTTCGCTAGTTGATCTACCTTCCGCCTGTTTTGTTATACCCCACGCCAAGCTCACCGAGTTTTTCACAGCAACATGCCTCGCACGATGCGTAGCCAGTACAGTGCCACGCGCCTCTGAGTGTGGCATACACGTCAGCCCATGAGAATACGCCATAATGAATGGTGTCACGAATCTCCTTCAGTATGGCTAAAATCGAAGCAGAGAAAGACCCCAAGGGGCACCAAGTCGCGATACTGCAACCGACATAACAATGTTGCCATTTATCTATTTTCGGAGGATGGCACGTAGTGGGATATGGACGTTCGTTGTCGTAGTATATGGCCAAAGCTGCCGCACCCGCTACGCCCAACCAATCAGGTACGAACAGTAAGACAAAATCCCTGTACCTTTTATGAGGGCTTGCCTCCCATGCTAATGATGGCGACGTGGTTGAAACGTTTGATACCGCACGGTGTTGATCTTTGCCACTCGATGGGGTGTTCGACTGCGCTGGTGAAACCAGGATCAAACAACCAAACCATACGAGGTAGTAGGATCTGATAGGATTACGATGAGCAAGCCATTTCATGAGCATTCCGATCCATGATCTGCATTGACGTTTTACAGCGTGGAGCGGACCGTGTCCTCCTGATTGGACATGGGGAGCCGATGATACACGTCTAGTGACAATACTTAGACACTGATCGGATTTTGTGTCGAAAAGCATCGCACGAAAAATCCTTCTCCCACCCGCTACACAATAAAAGAGCTGGCTCTAATGGCACGCTACTGGCGATGAAAAGTCAATTCACGGGTGCAAGACAGTTTAGGCGCGCTTGAGTTGGGTGGCATGGACAAGCGTTGCGTTGAAGGGATCGGATGATAAATGCGTAGGGGCGACGCTTGCCCGTGCTTTTCCTCGGTTGCGCCTGCACGGGCAAACGCCGCGTGTAGCATCCATTGGGCATTCGACAACCCGATTCTGCGGCGTTTGTCCATGCCACCCACCCGCCAATTTTGTCTTGCAACCTCAATTCACTGGGCATACTCATCACTATTAAGGCTGATAATGCGTTAGTGCTATAAACCACGTTAGCCCAAGAAAAGCGACAGCTCCGAATCCGAACAGGCGTTGACTTCGTTTTCCCATATTTATCCTGTCACCCAACGTGCCATATAATGCACCGAGCAGCAATCCAGCAAGAAACCCTGCGATATGGGCGAACACGTCCGTCCGTTCGCCACTCGTGCCAAGGTATCCCAATAAGATCACGGCACCAATGATGGGCGTATATCGAGTGAACTTTGATACTTGTAAATGGCGCCGACGAATTGATGCAAAGGCGGCTATCATGCCAAAGGTCGCAAAGACGGCAGTCGAAGCGCCAATGGAAGTGTGACCGGAATCACGAACCCACGCGTTGAGCAGATTGCCAGCAGCTCCGGCAAATAAAATACTAAACCATGCAAATCCTGAACCCAGCAGTTGGCCGGCAAACAATCCAATCAGACTGCCGGTGCCGATATTGGCTACAAGATGTAACGAGTCGCTGTGCAGGGTTAATGCCGTGACCGAACGCCACCATTCACCCTGACGGATTAGACCTGCGTGCGTCTTACCGGCACCAAGCCAATTCTCGCCAAAGATGTCATAGTGCTGAAATAGGAACATGATCAGTAAGACGATGGCGTACCCGATAACTCCAGGCCAACCGCTTCCTTGTTCAAGAATCGCTAGGTGATCGGCTGGTGGAGCCGGATTCTCCAATGAATATGCAT
The DNA here is from genome assembly GCA_024276605.1 of Planctomycetota bacterium. GTDB lineage: Bacteria > Planctomycetota > Phycisphaerae > UBA1845 > UBA1845 > JAJRPG01. Next base: position 7,382 of record JAJRWX010000031.1, read on the forward strand.
CAATCTCTGCGCGGGCCTTCGCTGCAAAAGAAGTGGGCACAACGATCATGGATGCGCCGGCTTTTTGGTGGATCTGGTAGGGAATACCTACGGCTTCGAGTACCAGGACGCGGTGCAGACAGTCCTTACGATTGGAACAGTAGACCGCCTCCACAGTGGTTGGTTTTTCGACCATGACAGTTCATCGTACATTTTTTGTTTCTGATGCATCCAACAGGGCCTACTGGCTATTCCTTCACGGCGTAGAGTACGATGGCTTGCATGTGGTTGGCATGTTTACGAATGGCGTGCCGCATGGAGAGGACACGCTTTCGTGCCGCGCTATGACGGAGCACATTCCATGCTATCCGCATCGCGCCTCGAAGACCCTCGTCCTGAACGAGACGCATTGGTTCGAGCAACTGAAAATCGTTGGTGAATTCCTCTTTAGGGGCAAAACCCGCTGATTCGAGTACCTCATTCCATTCGCTTTTTCGAAGTGGGCGGACGCCGGCTCGGATGGACTGCGCGAGATCATGCTCGATTGATTCCACCACATCCGTAGATATATCTTCCGGGATCAGGCATATCTCGTGGATGGCATAGTGACCGCCCGGTTTCAAAAGCCGGGCGGCTTCGCTGAGAATGCGCCGCTTGTGGTGAAGCGGTTGCATGGTGAGCATAGCCTCGCCATAGACGACAGTGGCACAGCCGTCGTCCAGTCCTGTTTCTTCAGCTGTTCCGATGACGCACCGTTGATGAGAGCCGGACAAGTAACTTGATACCACCGCTGCGGCTGTCTTGTCGCGTTCGACAGCCGTGTACGATGCGGGATGGGCCGCCAACGTGATTTTGGCTGTGACCCCCAGCCCCGGCGCGAACTCAACGACATGGTCACTAGGCCCAATCGATAGGGCATCGAGCATGTGACGGGTCAGTTCGAGTCCCCCAGGTCGCAGCACCCGCTTGCCCATCTGTGCCAATACCCAGTGTCCGGGCATCTTGTCCATGTTGAGATTGTCACCGGGCAATTCTGTTGGCATGATGATGAACATCTTCCAAATGGTTTAGCTTGACCAACCGTCCACAATAACGATCAACGGCCTCGCTTCAAAGCGTTTAGGTTCTTATGATGTTACTAACGCTAACCATAAGGTCGCTCGTTGATCGCAAAGAACAAGAGTCACAATTCATTGTATGGGTTGGGGGGGGTAAGGAATCCCTGGAGTGAGGTAAAATCGACAAATAAAAACGGTCAGCACCGTTAACGATGCTGACCGTAACTTACCCATCGTTCAAACTCAAGCTAAGCCTATTCCGCCAAGCGAACGTTGGCCGCTTTTAGTCCCTTATCGCCCTGAACAGTTTCGAATTCAACTTTGTCGTTCTCCTTAAGCTCCTTATAGCCATCGCCTTGGATCGACGTGTGGTGGACGAAGACATCCTCACTCCCGTCGTCTGGGCTAATGAATCCAAACCCCTTCGTCCCGTTGAACCACTTTACGACTCCTTGCATAATTACAGCATCTTTCAATTCTGCACATCGGATTCACATCGGGTTTGGAAACTAACGGCGTTACCAGCGGAAGACTCGATGTGTTTACCGCATATGCTTCTATTTAGCATTATCTGTGACAGGACTTGACAAGTCAACCCGGGAAGACAGCGGTGTACCTTGACAATATCGGTGGAATGGGCACGCCGAGCGGCGAGAAACCGTTCTCGATTGGATCAAACGGTCTATCATGCTATGCTAGAGACGCGAAGCCTGACAATCGGCATATCCCCCACAGGTGAATAACCATGAGTAAGACCGGCTGGAAACTCGCCAAGGGCAAAACCTGGCGGATGAAGCTGGAACAACAGCACCCCCATCACGGTAAGACCATGCCCAAGCCAATCTCAGGCATGGCGGAGGGGGCATGGGAATCGATATGCATCAAACATGCCCGCGCCTATGGCTTGGGTATGCGACCCGTCCTAGCTAGTGTTGCGGTGGGGGAGACGACGATTGTCTGCAAAATGCCACAACGAACCATAGGTCAACTTTCACCAGCCTCAACCTCGTACTTCGTATTCAGTTCGTCATGTCGTAAACTTGGCACGACGGATATCATGGACTGGCCCAGGTCCGAAAAGAAGGACCTGGGCCAGCCGGCCTCTGTACAATTTGCTAACGGCTTACGATCATAGTGCCCTTTATCATCACTCTTCGAGCTTAACATATCTATCTTGTAGGCCGTCTTCGCCATCATTACCGCTTTGTCCTTGGCCACCACGTCCAGCAACGCCGAGAGTAAATTGATTATTTGAGCGTGCGGAGTTGCTCGTTACATCTTCTAATATGCCGATCGATGGCCCACCAGCGCCGCCGCCGCCGTTTCCGCCTACGCCGCCAGTGCCACCTGCGCCGCCAGAGCCACCTGCGCCTTGACCACCAAACCTTGAACCACCGCCACCACCGTTTCCGCCGGTCCCGCCGGGTCCACCTAGACCGCCGTCGCCACCGTTTCCGCCGTTACCTGCTGTAATGGAATTACCATCAATGCGTATATCAACAGAATTAAAAAGTATGATCGCAAATGATCCACCCCCGCCTAGACCGCCGTTACCACCAGTGCCGCCTGCAGCCCCGGCTCCGCCACCGCCACCGCCACCGCCACACGCAAACACCAGAGCACCACCAGCGCCTCCTCCACCGCCACCGCCTGATCCTGATGATCCTGATGCGCCGGCGAAACCAGCAAAAGGTACAAAGTCACCATTATCTATTATCAATTCGCTACTGCCGCCCAGCCCGTCAATACCATCCGTACCGTCTGCACCGTCTTGACCGTCTTGACCTCGCGCACCGATGGAGGCACCTGCCCCACCAAAACCACCGCCCATACCCTCGCCACTACCGGCATCAAAACCACCTGCAGCGCCGCCTCGACCGCCACGTCCACCTTCAACACTCAAAGATGAACTGCCGCCGGCACCACCAACATTATTTGGTGGGCAGGCCGATGCATTGTCGCCCCGTCCTCCATTATTTCCGTTACCCCCCTGAATACCATCATTGCCTGGGGCACCTTGGTCGCCATTGCTGGCGATAATGTTATTACCTGTAATATTCACGGAAGCGCAATCGATGAGCCTGATGCCCGTTGAGTTTTTTCCTGCCACGCCATCACCGGCGATGATAGTAAATCCATCTATTGTTACGGAAGTTACGCCATTACCGGTTATGGCTGTGGGACCACCGACGATCGTCGTCTGAAAAGTTTGCGGACACTTCATCCAAGATTGGCTATCAAAACCACCTTGCAAATCTACGTTACTCCGTAAAGAAACTGTTTCGCTATACACACCCGCCGCGACATACACAATGCCACCGCCAAATGTATCCGCCTGATCAATGGCTTCCTTAATGGTTGCCAGGGGATTGTTTTTGTCACCTTGGTTACCATCATTCCCGGTGGCGCTATCAACAAAAAAGGCGTCCTCAGCGTCGGGTACGGGTGCCGAAGCACATGCCCCGCGTCCAACACTACCGACCGGCATATTGGTGCCACCATCTATCGCAGGCATAACCCCGCAAGAAGTGAATACTAACGGTAATGCCATCATTAAAATGATGCGTTGTGCCATCGTTCGTACTGCTGTTTGGTGTAATGGTCTGCATTTCATCGTCATGTTTTTCTCCTGATTTTTGCGTCTGACCCGTCGTTGTATGGCTTTATTTACGGTAGTCAGTCTTTCCATGCGGGGTCTTATAGGACATTGTTACGAAGTACGTTCTTCGCATAGAATGACGCGCCCGGTTTCGCCATTCGTTGCTTCTGGTAATGGCGAGAAAAACCCATGTAACTCCTATGTTTTTTTGGATTTTTTCGAGGCAAGTGTGTCAGACAGTCAAAAAAGTGAATTTACGCAAATTCTCCAGCGGATTCAGCAAGAAGGGGATACCGGCTATGAGATGCTATTACCACTTCTATATGAAGAACTAAAGGGCATGGCCGGGGCATATTTGCGACACGAACGCCAAAATCATACGCTCCAGCCGACGGCGCTCGTACACGAAGCCTATATGAAACTCGTGCATCAACCGAATCAGAAATTGGAAAACCGACGACATTTTCTCGCCATCGCTGCGCGGGCTATGCGACAAATTTTAGTGGATTATGCGCGTAGTCAGAAAACAGCTAAGCGTGGTGGACAGGCACTCAAATTAACGTTGGATGAACATATGGCACTGACCACTGACTCCACCATTGATCTCATCTGTCTCAGTGACTCCATCGCTGAGTTAGAAAAATTTGATGCGCGAAAAGCTAAGGTGGTAGAGCTAAGGTTTTTGGGGGGGCTAACACACCAGGAAATTGCCCTGGAGCTAGGCATATCCCCAAAGACAGTCGAAGCCGATTGGTATTTTGCCCGTGCCTGGCTACGTCGCGCGTTAGGTGGAGAATCGGTTTGAAGCAAGAAGATTTTAAGCTTGTAGCCCAACTGTTTGAGCAAGCCCGTGAGCAGTCACATGCGTCGCGCGTGAAATTTCTGGACTCGGCTTGTGCGAATAGGCCTCAAGTCCGATCAGAAGTCGAGTCATTACTGGCCCACCATGATGACGAATCTAGGGGGTTAACCGGTTCAGATGCCGCTAAATTTGTGCAACATGTAGCTGATCAGATGCTTGAACCATCGGGTTCAGCATATGCATCGAGCACAGGCACCATGTCTGGGGATGATACATCCTCGTACCCTGATAAGATTGGACCGTATGCCATCCTTGGTAGAATCGGTGGGGGCGGGATGGGTGTAGTGTATAAGGCCCTTCAAGATAATCCCCGTCGCACGGTGGCGCTCAAGGTGATTCATGCGAATATCACTTCGCCCAAACTCGCGCGACGTTTTGAATTAGAAGCCAATCTGCTTGGTCAACTTCAGCATGTCGGCATCGCACAGATTTACGAGGCGGGTTCAGCTACGTCCGAAGTGGCTGGCGTGGCAGGCCAGCCCTATCTGGTCATGGAGTATATTGATGGTTTACCACTGACGCATTATGTAAAGAAGAAAAAGCTGACCATACAACAACGGCTAGAATTATTTGCTCATATCTGTGATGCGGTTCAACACGCGCACGATCACAGCATTATTCACCGGGATTTGAAACCTGCGAACATTCTTGTAAATCAACAAGGCCAACCGAAAGTTTTGGATTTTGGTGTTGCGCGGTTAGCGCATACTGAAAATCCGGTAACTACCCTGCACACCAATATGGGACAGCTCATTGGCACCTTACCCTATATGAGTCCTGAGCAGGTCTCATGCGATCCACACGATTTGGATATACGTTCCGATGTGTATTCGCTTGGTGTACTGCTGTATGAACTGCTCGCAGATTGTCTTCCGTATACGCTGGATCATCGTTCCATTCCCGCAGCCATTCGCACCATACAAATCGTCGAACCCACACGACTGGGGACGCACAAGACCATGTTTCGTGGAGACGTGGAGACGATGGTTGCTAAAGCCTTGGAAAAAGACAAAACCAGACGTTATCAATCTGCCGCCGAGTTAGGTAACGATATTCGCAGGAGTTTACAGCATCTACCCATCGTAGCCCGTCCGAACAGTGCACTATATCAGTTTCGAAAGTTTGCCCGGCGTAACAAATCGTTAGTATGCAGTGTGATCGCGATTATGGTTGTTTTGATAGCAGGTATCACCATAAGTGTTTCCCAAGCCATTCGCGCCACACAGGCTGAACGCTTGGCGAAAGAGCGATTATCCACGGCCCTCGAAGCGACAGACCTAGCCCAGCGCAAGCAGCTAGAATCTGAAAGACAAACAGCCATCGCGCAGGCCATCAATTCCTTTTTGAATAATGATCTTCTCGCAGCGGTTGATCCGGATAACACTTCTCAGCGCGAGATTACCATGAGAGAAGTCCTCGATAAGGCAGCCTCACGTATTGATGGGTCTTTCGACGATCAACCCGTTGTCGAGGCCGCCATTCGTATGACCATTGGGACAACACTGAGCAGTCTCGGCGACTATAAAGCATCTCAACCACACCTGCTGCGAGCCGTCGCACTGCAAAAATCATCTTTGGGTGAAAATCATAAAGACACCCTAATCGCTATGGGGTTACTGGCTAGATTGTATAACCAAATGGGGCAACATGAAGATGCCGAAAAACTGTATCTCGAAATCATCGATAAACAAAACTTAGGTAAGCATGAAGATCTGCGAACTAAATTAACTACCTTTAACAATTTGGCATCTCTGTATTTGTCTCAAAGTCGTTATGAAGAAGCTGAAAATATATATGTAGAAACGCTTCAGGATAGTTTGCGGGAATTCGGATCGGAAGATGTAGGTGCATTACAGGCCATGCAAAACTTAGGCGCCATGTATATTGCTAAGGGAGATTATGACAGAGGTGCTACACTATTGCAGAAAGTGTTGAAGTCAGTGCGATTGGTTCTTGGAGAAAACCATCCGCAAACGCTATCCGTGTTACACAACTATGCCAGCCTTCTCGTGAGTAAGGGGGAATATGAGAAAGCCATTCCACTCATGAAGGAATTGCTGACACGAAAAGAACAAGTGCTCGGCCCAGATCACGCTGATACACTACGCGTGATCAATGGATTAGCCACCTGTTATGCAAATCTAGGCATGGGAGACAAAGCTCATCCACTAATGGCCCGAGCGCTAGAGGTTCAACGAAGAACCCTTGGCGATAATCACCCCGACACACTGCGCTCCATGAACACGTTAGCCGGCATTTATTTGGTTAACAAAAAATACGATAAAGCAGAGCCGTTATACCTGGCCTCTCTACAAGCACGGCGGGATACGTTAGGTGAAGACCACATTGAAACCGCGATTTCTTACGCAACGCTTGGTGCCTTGCAAAACAAGCAGGGTCGGTTTAAGGAGGCGCTAAAAAACACGTCAATCGCATTGAAAACGGTAAAAGGAAAATTACCCCATAGCCATTTTTATGTTGGCGCTTTTCTTCGCTATCAAGGTCATAGCTTGTCAGGATTACAGCAGTATGAAAAGGCAGAAACGGCACTGATGGAATCCTATCAAATACTATCTTCAAGCTTGGGGCCAACCCATAAGCAAACCATAGGTACAATTAAGCTCCTTGTAGATGTGTATGACGCGTGGCAGAAAAATCAGGAAGCTTCGAAATGGCGAGCCAAATTGCCTAAAGAACAAAATTCTCCTAGCGACTGACCTTGCCACATGCGGTCCACACAGGCAGATGTACAGGTTTAGATCACTCGTCGCTCGGCTTTGAGCCATAACAACCCCATCGTCCAGCGTGAACATGACATCCGACCGGTGGGCGGCATGAGCGAATCTTGCGATATGGGTAGTTGGCCACGTTCGCATCTTACCGCATAATAGGTGCCGGTTGGGCCAACTGATCATAGAAGAGACACATTCATGACTTTGGAAACAGGAACCAAGCTCGGTCCCTACGAAATCCTCTCTCCCCTTGGTTCGGGAGGCATGGGTGAAGTTTACCTTGCCAACGATACCAAGTTGGATCGAAAAGTCGCAATCAAAGTGTTGCCGGAGTTGATGACGCGAGACCCTGAACGGGTTGCCCGCTTTGAGCGGGAAGCGAAACTGCTGGCATCACTGAATCATCCCAACATTGCCGCGATTCATGGGTTCGACGATTCAGACGGAACCCGATTTCTTATCATGGAATACGTCGAGGGGCAGACACTTAGTATCCATCTCAAAAACGGTCCAGTGGCTGTTAAGGATGCGCTCGACATTACCAAGCAAATCGCTGAGGCACTTGAAGCTGCTCATGAGCAAGGCGTCATCCATCGCGACCTAAAGCCAGCCAATGTGATGATTCGTGAGGATGGCACGGTGAAAGTGCTCGATTTTGGTCTAGCCAAGGCGATGGCGGAGGAATCATCAGGTCCGGTTCCGGCAGATTCTCCGACCATCACCGCTAACTACACACGACCCGGTGTTGTCCTGGGAACGGCAGCTTATATGAGTCCGGAACAAGCTCGTGGTCGTCCGCTTGATAAGCGTACCGACATCTGGTCGTTTGGCATCATGCTATATGAGTGCTTAACCGGTGCCCCCTTGTTCCAAGGCGAGACGGCCAACGACTCCATCGGAGCCATTCTTCACAAGGAGCCGGAGTGGTCTTTGCTTCCGCCCGGAACACCACCAACTATTCAGCTACTGCTCCGTCGATGCCTGACCAAAGATCGAAAGCGTCGCCTTCATGACATAGCCGATGCTCGAATCGAACTTGAGAACGCTATCGTAGACCCCACGAGCACTTCTCTCGGGTTAGCCCAGACAGCCCTCAATGTTAAGCGACAATGGCTATTGTCCTGGCCGGTGACTTTGGTGATCGCGATAGTGGTGGCACTAGCAGCAGTAGGCGGGTGGTTCGCTAAACCGCATGCCAAAGAATCATCTCTGGTCGTTCGTCTTTCAGCGATCATTCCCGAAAAACTTGAATTCACGACTACGCGTCTCCCGCTCATTGCCATATCGCCGGACGCCTCGCTGATGGCGTACTCAGCCAAGGGCAAAACTGAGCAGCAGTTGTTTTTGCGCCATATGAACCAACAAGATGCGATAGCTTTGCCCAACACGATGGACGCAAACTCTCCCACCTTTTCGCCTGATAGTCAGTGGATCGCTTTCGCTCAGCTGGGAAAACTGAAGAAAATATCTGTTCAGGGTGGTCCCGCGCAAACCATATGTGCAGCCTCACAACTCCGTGGTGCGCACTGGGGTGCAAATGACACCATCGCGTATGCCCCAACCCGTCGATCCGGTATATGGATAGTCTCCACCAAAGGCGGACAACCAGAGAAGATCACGGACTTGGGACCAGACCCGGGTCCAGCGTCGCACCGCTGGCCGCATCTCCTACCGGACGGGCGAACGATCTTATTTACCCAGACGGACAACGAGGATGACTACACTTCGGCGAGAATCGAAGCAGTTTCAATAGAGACGCGTGGACGTAAAGTTATCGTAGCAGGTGCAATGTACGCACGTTACTTACCGACCGGTCACCTTGTCTTTGTACGAGGCGGTGTGCTCATGGCCGTCGAGTTTGACCCGGTGCGCGTTGAGATTATTGGTTCGGAGATTCCCGTCTTAGAGGGTCTCACAGTGGACCAATCCATGGGGACCGGGCAGTTTTCGTTTTCGGACAACGGCGTGCTTGTTTACATCTCGGGCGAGAACATTTCCAGCCCTTTTTCTGAATTGGTGTGGGTGGACCGTACGGGCAAGACTACGCCCGTGTCGCACCATTCTCGGGACGGAATAGATCACTCCCTATCACCGGACGGATCGCGGGTTGCCTGGGTCATGCGTGGTGGTGGTGCATTCATCCCGGATATCTGGGTGTTAGAGATCGAGCGTGATATGTTAACCCGTCTTACGTTCGATGACGGTGTCGAAAATTTTCCGATTTGGTCACCCGATGGCTCGTGGATCTACTTCAGTTCTGACCGCACACGTGGTGTTGCTGAAATATTCCGCAGGAAGGCCGATGGGAGTGGTGACGCGGAGCGGATGACCATGGCAGAAAATCCACAGTTACCGCAGTCGATTTCTCCGGATGGTCGCACGCTTGTGATCAGGGAGTCTCTTCAATCCGGTGGAGAGATTTTGTTGCTCCATTTGGATGAGAAGCGGACTGTCGAAACGTTTCTTAAGACGCCATTCTCCGAAAAGTTCCCGTCCGTATCGCCGGATGGAAAGTTCATTTCATATACATCCGATGAGACTGGCATTGATGAGGTGTACGTCCGGCGTTTTCCCTCAGGTGCTGGACGAATCAAAATCTCTCCTGGTCGTGGGCAATTCCCACAATGGTCACCCAAAGGAACTGAACTCTTCTATACGAACGGCGGGAGTGAGTATTACTCGGTCGCCATTGAAGTGAAAGGCGATGTGCTGATTCCAAGCACACCCAAACTCATGTTCAAGCTAGATGACATGTACTCAGAATTTTTCGATGTGGCTCCGGACGCCCAGCGGTTCCTGTTTCAAAGATTGCCGGCAATTGAGGGAGATGGGCGAAACAACCCGATCGTCGTGGTTAACTGGTTCACGGAACTAAAAGAAAAAATGGCCACGGTGAAAGGACGCTAATGCTCGATGCAGGAACAAAACTTGACCCCTACGAAATCCTCTCACCTCTTGGCGCCAGAGACATGGGCAAGCGTAGCACGGTCAGGCCCATGCCTTCGGCTTGAAAACCATACGATCATACGCTTATGTCATCGTCCAATAGTCTGCCTCCTCATTCTGTGAAAGAAGAAACACTCGGCGAACATACCAGGGACTTCGGAAGTGCTACTCAGACAGGCACTAACTCATAAGAACTTATGAAGCTTGCGTGAGTTGTCATCGAATTTTCCGGCGGAAGACATTGGCGCCTTCAATACCGGCATAAAGATAGCCATTGGCATACTCCAGTGTGTTCACCCTTTTGTGGACAAGATCATCAGTGATGTCCTTCCAAGTAGCACCACCGTTGGTCGTATGCCAAACGCTGCCGTTAAGGCTATAGACCGGATGAATCTGAGTTGATGCAGCAAACACTTCGTTGGGATCAGCAGGGTTGACTGCCATGGCTACAAAGTATTCGAATTCAGCTAGAGTGATATCGGCTCCAAGTGATTGTGTATAATTCTCGCCGTGATCGATACTTTTGTATGCACCATCCTGGGCAGCCACCCATACAACTCCATCGGGTAACGCGACAATGTCACCGATCAGCGCATCTTCTGCGGCAGCACCATTCACGTTGGCGAGCGTCCACGAGTTGCCACCATTTGCTGAGTACCACAGTCCGTCCGAGAACGTCCCCGCGTACAATCGGTTACCATCATCAGGATCGATGGCGAGCGATTCAAACAATGCGAGTTCCGAGCTATTACCGGATACGGGCTGCGATGAAAGTTTTGTCCACGAATCACCACCATCGGTTGAGCGGTAGATTCCCTCGGACGCAAGACGGTTCACCGCGTAGACGGTTTCGGGGTCCGTCGGATCCACGGTTATGGTGACTTTGGTCTGGGAGTCTACGAAGAGATTACCTGAGCTACTGAACGGAGGTGAACGGTCTACCCATGTTGTGCCCCCGTTCTTAGAACGATACACGCGCGGCGCGCCGGTCTCGGTGGACACGCCGACAAACAGCATGTTACTGCTTGTCTGTGCGATACTCCAACCGTGCGCCAAGTCGTTTGGACTACCGGCAAGCGGCAACGCTTCACGCCATGATTGGGTCGGATCCGTCGTACGCTGCACAACCATATCCCAGTGCGTTGCGAAAAATTCGGTGCCGGTAAACAAGAGGTCAGTGCACACGGTATTCTGTGTGCCGCGTATTTTTTCCTGCCAAGTTGCTCCTCGATCGGTGCTTCGCCAAATGCCCACCCAAGACGTAGCGAACAAGCGGTTAGGGTCGGTGGGGTCGATCGTAAGATTAATGAAATCTTCGAATGGATCGCGCGTGTTATGAAATGGGGCGGCTAGGGTATCGAAAAAATAGGTGCCGTCCTTTTCGATACTTGCACCTTGCCATGTAATCCCGCCATCGTTGGACTGATAGAACAGCGAAGGGAAACCGGCATACGCCAGGCTGATGTTGTTGTCATTCTCTGGTGAGACCCGAACAACAACGGCATTTTGTTGCACACTTGTGGAATCCGCTGACGGAAGGTCGCCGGCGATGGACGCCCAATCCGCTATCGACGAGTTGCTCCGGTATACAAGAGGTGCGCCAGCTGGGACGGGTGCAAGTTGCGTCGCGGCAGCATAGATTGACGTTGGGCGAAAACTCAGCGATCGCCACGCCAAGTCACTCCGATCGTTAGGGAGACCAGCAGAAAAGTCCGTCCAAGTCAGACCGCCATCGGTGGACCGTAGTATACCGCGCCCCGACACAGTCAGAAACGCGACGCCGTCGTGAAACGGATCGAATTGGATTACCGGGAAACGTGTACCAGAAGGATAAGGTGTGGGAAAATCGGAAATCTCGATCCAGTCTGCCCCCCCATTTGTGCTACGGAGCAAACCTCCGGTCAAGATAGCCGCACGATAATCGTTCTGAAAAACCTCATCGCCTTCAACACGGTGAGTCGTAGCCAAAATCGTTTGGCCATCATTGCTGATAGCTATGCTCTGAAAACTGACAAGGATATAAGCAGCGGCTTCGGCGTTAATCAATGTCCAGCTTTCTGCGCGATCGTTGCTTCGAAAGAGACCAAGCGCGGTGGCGGCCCAGATGCGTTCGTTATCAGAGGGGTCAATCACGAGGTCGGCGATAGCGTGGCTAAGTAAGCCCGTGCTTTTGGCAAACCAAGTCTCACCGCTGTCATCACTACGATAAACGCCTGACACATCCGCTGCGGCATAGACCGTGGTAGGTTGTTTCGGATCAACTACCACGTCGGTAAACAAGCCACCGCCGGCGAACCCGGCAGGCTCCCATGTCTTGTTCGCACTATCCATACTGTTGTTGTTACCGGTCTCTCCGCTATCGCCGCCACTGTTCAAATGAGGGTCTTGATTCGTCGTATCAGATGGCGACACCGTTTCGGAACCGGAACAGGCGTGAAGCACAAACAACAACAGAATCGACAGACCGAACTGTAAAGATCGATGACTAAACCGGCGTACATTCATGACGGGAGAACCCTTCGGATTAAACCACTAAAGAAGTCAAACCGCGAACACCCGTTCATCGGCTATAATACCGTGCCAGTTGGCTCGACAAACAGCCACTGATGATAGCGGGAACAAGTGTCTGAGAGCCGATAACACTGTGTCAAGACCGTTAGCAATAGACGTTTGCATCGAGCGAAGCGCGATCATGTCCAAAGTCCTTTGCGAGAATAAATAATACATGCCCGTACCTTCGGCATGAAAACCATACGATCATCCGCTTTGGTCATCGCCCTATAGTCCATGACTTCATTCCGGTAATCAGGCCATCACACGATGCGTAGCCCGCGCTTCATCTCATATGAAAGTCTCCTAGATAACCAACCGACTCACTGTTTAGAACTGATCTAAAGTGGAGTATCCATACGATGTTAGAAGAAATCACTGCGCAACTACTTGAAGCCAAAGAGCGAAGAGACCGTGGATTATCGTTGCGCGACCAACTCCCTCTCATGCGCGAAGAACTCGCTCGTGAGGTGTACCAACTACATGCGCTAGAGGCTAGCATGGATGCCTGTCAGGCTAAGGTAGATAAACTGCAATCCATATCCGTCAGTGCCATCATGGCATCATTGACAGGTCGAAAAGAGTCTCAACTAACTGCATGCCTGGAAGAAATTGAACATTATCAAAAAGAATTCGACGCCTGTGTAACCGAGGTTGCCAAACTCGAAACGCAATTGAACCAGTCTGAATCTGACTTGGCGAACATGGATCAACTCAACCAGGTATTCGAACAACTGCTCGAACAAAAGAAAACGCTGATCTGCCAATCCCATAGTGAACAGGCTGACCAACTCAAGAACCTGACAAGTCAAATCACCCTATCTAAGCGCAATCGGCAGGATTTTAACAAAGCCATACAAATCGGCGAGGATGCCATTGAAAGAATGTTCAGTCTGATTCGATCCAAGGGTCGCGCGCGCAACAGAGGTATCAATAGCCGAGCAGGCGGCGTTCTGATCGCGGCGGCGGTCAATCAAGTCATGCAAGGCAACCCCGCCAAGCCCGCCATCCGTCGCGTATCCGAAGGCTTGGAAAAGTTTCATCAATCGATCTTGCAATTGGGTTACCATAGCGATCACCCACGCGACAAGCACATCATGGAACTGGCTGCGGTCGTAGCTTCATCCTCCACCAACCTGTCCAAAAGCGGTGCCAGCCAGATCGTTTGGGATGCCAGTCAGGAAAATCCCATCATGGATGCGGTGCAGGAAATCGTGGGACTGCTCAAAGAGGATCTTAAAGATATCCTCAAACAGATCAAAACAGTTGAAACCGAAATCCAAACCCTGATAGAAAATGCCTAGCATAAGCCTTACTCCGCGGCAGTGTCTGTGGGTGAGTAACTTTTTGTGTTAGACAAAGCACTTCTGTTTGAGATAACAAGCGGTCATTTGCACATACCCAAGGTGCGCTAGATACTATCAAGCATGCCGCTAGGCAGGATATGATGATGTCCAGGCAAGTTGTACGCCACGATTAGCACCATCGAAACCTATGCAAACATCATGAAGGAGTACGGGGCTTATGTTCAACCAAATGAAAGATGATTTACAAAAAGAGTTATCCGCCATCCGCGATGCAGGTTTATACAAAGAGGAGCGGCAAATTACCTCACCGCAATCAGCGGATATCCGGGTGGTGTATCCGGCTGATTCTTCCGCCAAAAAGGTCGTCAATTTCTGCGCGAATAACTACCTTGGCTTATCGTCGCATCCGAAGGTGATGCAAGCGGCACGCGACGCCCTCGACACCCATGGCTATGGTCTATCGAGTGTCCGCTTTATCTGTGGCACCCAGGATATTCACAGGCAATTGGAACGCCGCATCGCTGAATTTCTCGGCACGGACGATACCATCCTCTACGCGGCTTGTTTTGATGCCAACGGGGGATTGTTTGAACCGCTGCTCAGTGCAGAAGATGCCATCATTACCGACCAACTCAACCACGCCTCCATTATCGACGGCATTCGGTTATGTAAAGCCAAGCGCTACATCTACAAAAATAACGACATGGCTGATCTCGAAGCCAGGCTTAGAGAATCGAGTAAGGCTAGGTATAGAATGATCGCCACCGACGGTGCATTCAGTATGGACGGTACGGTGGCTCAGGTCGATAAAATCTGTGACCTGGCGGACAAATACGATGCGCTGGTCATGGTGGATGATTGTCATTGCACCGGCTTTATGGGAAAAACCGGACGAGGATCAGCCGAGCACTGCGGTGCGCTGGGTCGTGTGGATGTCATTACCTCGACACTTGGTAAAGCATTAGGCGGTGCGTCCGGCGGATTCACGTCCGGCAGGCAGGAAATCATCGACTTATTACGACAGCGCTCTCGGCCTTATCTGTTTAGTAACTCCGTGCCGCCTATGATTGTGAAATCGTCGCTGGCGGTGATCGAATTATTGTCCAAGACGACTGAGCTTCGCGATAAGCTTGAGGCCAATGCGCAACGTTTTCGTCAAGGCATGACCCGAGCCGGCTTTGACATCAAACCCGGCGATCACCCTATCATCCCCATCATGCTGTACAACGCGAAACTTTCACAGGACATAGCTCGTGATTTGTTCGACGAGGGCATCTACGTCATCGGCTTTTATTATCCCGTCGTAGGCAAAGGCCTAGCCCGTATCCGCGTACAACTATCCGCCGGCCATGAGTTCTCCCATATCGACAAAGCCATCGAAGCCTTCACCAAGGTAGGCCGAAAGTACAATATCCTGGGTAAAACGCGGGAGCAGATTATAGCGGAGTACGGTGAATGACAGACCGCAAATAACATGCATCCAAGAGTAGCTTTACGCGACCATTCCAGACCGTTAAGATTTCGGTCATAGTCTGTTCGAGGCAAGCCGTAGCTGCATGCAGACCGATCGCGTATCCAAGTTGCATGTACCAGGGTACGGTATAGCGTTTAGGGCGCAATGCCTTGAAATAGACGTTTACGAACAGCCGGAGTGGCGGAATTGGCAGACGCGCGGGATTCAAAATCCCGTTCTGGCAACAGAGTGAGGGTTCGAGTCCCTCCTCCGGCAGTGATGTAAAGGCCTTTCCAGTAAGCACTTAGAACAATCCTTCGACAAACAAGAGGAGCCTCAATCGAGAGGCTCCCGCCGTTTTGAAGCGTGAGACGCTGGCACACTGGCTCGGCTGAGAGCAAGCGAGTTCGCCACAACTCGAAACGGCGTGTCCCGCGCAGCAAGACATGGCAGTATCTCGCGTAACTATACACCGACGAGTATAAGGAATCGACGATTGCACACGAGATCAACGAAGCGGATGCCGTCCGCCGATTCAAGCACATACGCGACATAGATTCCTGCCAAGATCGCTTCCTGCCCGACATCAAAGCCAAAGAGTGGGATGAATACTTCGATGGCCTCATACGCGACCGACAGGGCGCACTGAACCGCGTGCAATCAAACACAAGCCCCAGGAGCATTCCCTACTCACAAAGCCACGCAATCAAGCGCGCGTCGAACAACTAAAGGATAAACGATGTAAGTCCTTACTACGTAAGCGGCAGTGCCATTCGGGACGAGCGCCGCTGAATGACGCTCACATGGGTGACGGTTCACCATGATCTTCTTTTCGTCGAGTGAGACATTTACCTCCATCTTCCCACCACGCCTCGTGATGCAGCCGTAGCTATTGTGGCTAGCGTTTGAGTTCATCGATGTCCGCAGAAGATTTTTCATGCCATAAGCAAAACGCGAAAGTCCTGCGCACAAAAAAAACGGAGCCGCCCAAAGACGACCCCGTCGGAAAATTTAGTAAGATGGACTGATAATCAATTACGGATAAATCAACGTGTCCGTAGATGAGTAGTCCGTTAGAGTCGTACCATAAACTTCCTGACCTGGATAAGGCTCTGGATCAATCTCACCAGGAATTTGCCCGTGAATAAGCAGTTTCCGCTCTGCGTCGTTCCAACCACCAATTGGACCGATGACGGTGTAAATGTTATCCTTGTCAATGCCAACAATGGGCTTACGCTCAAAAGTTGCGTGTCCGTCAGCATACAGGCAGTTCTGTCCTTCACCATTACCCTGGCCACCATGATTACCCGAGTTGTATCTTTTCCACTCGGTTGGTGATGCATCGGATAGAATATCTTGCCCCTGGGAATCTTTCCACGTCGGTGCATTTGTTCGCTGATAGAACGGACCCTTATCAGCAATAACAATCATGCGGGCATCCATACCCTCACGAGGTCTGGTATCGCGCGGACCGAATGGCACCTGATACCCATAACTAACGTTTTCATAAGTTTCAAAGTCGTAGTACAGCTCCAGGTTTTCAGTAGGATCAACCGAATCCGAACTACTGGGACAGATAAACTGTTGTACAGTGACATCACCGGTCCGAACAAGCATCCAAAATGACCGAGTTACCGATAGCTGAGAACTCTCACCAGGATTGATTGAGAAGCTCTCTTCCCAGCGACGGAATCCAACACCATTACCACCGGTATCGATATCGCCAAAGTACCGCACATTGGTCGTGATATCCGGCAACTTTCTGTCAAACGGCGGTATAGGCCAACGCTCTTGATTGTCGTTGGCATATATCTTACATGATGTGCCGACGCCCTTGATATTGGACTGACACACCAACCTCTTACTCAACTCCCGAGCACGCGATAAGCTCGGTAGCAAAATTGATATGAGCAGCGCGATGATGGCAATCACCACCAGCAACTCAATCAACGTAAAAGCACGTATCTTAAATCTTTGCTTCACGGTTTTGTCTCCCTTATATGTCTCTTTCAATCTCACACTTCAACCATTTCGAGCCGAATACTTCAACAAATCTACAACCATCGTACCCATCGGAATGCGTGCCCCCCATATCATAAGCACATCTCCAACCGCTTAAGTACTGCATGGAAACTGTTGCACGGCTCCCAAAACTCCAACTCCCAAGGCCCAAACCGATCGTACGATCACGCCACTAAAAATCCCAGCCGAGATCGATACGATCACGTAGTAACCAAAACGTCATATAAAACTATAAAAACGGACACTTCTACCACACAAAAAACCGTATGTGTTATTCAGCCGAGCCGTCGTAGCCAGCCAGCGCGCATTTTGTTAACAAGCACCAGCTACGAGAAACCCAAACCAAATAACGGTGATCTTGCGCAGACACGAACCGTTCGGTCACTAGTTTCGTCTATTAGGTTGTCAGTGTCGTGGAATGAGGTTGAAAGAGGCGAGGATAACTAATGCGGTAGATAGATAATAAATTCGGCTACTGCCAGTTTGGATATATTATGATAACGGTATCAAAATCAGATGATACAAGTCCTCTTACGCCCAGTCGTACAAACTACACACCATGTGCAGCATCATACAAACCTCCACAATCACCAACTACACTCTACTTCGTCTTTTATCACATGTCAATAGTTATCGTACTAAAAAATGACAACGCCTTCACGTAGCCTTCATCCCATCCTCATCCGGTCAAAATCGATGTCAAATAGCTTAGCTACACCAAGTCCCAGAGCTTGAGCTTGGGCAAGATAGGGCACTTTCTCCGGGGCGACAGCTAACGATGTTAACCGTTCCCGAGATCGGATATCGTTCAGAATAGAGACACCCACAGCGTCCATGGCTACCGGATCAGTCGAAACCAAAATAGAACCATGGTCTACTATGGAGTCATTACTTGCACTAGGTCCCCCCTTGTACACCACACGCAATGCGTCAACGATGTTGATCCTCAATTTGTCCCTAATAGCCGGAAGGGCAACGATATCTGCTATATACGGCGAACAGCCCTGGCCATGGAAACGAGCAGGATGCTGAATTAACCCGTGAGAAAGATTTTTCAAGCAACACGTTAACAAGGCGATATTGTGCGTTTTGAGAAATGGCACGTTGATAATGGCCGTTATCTGGTCCAACACACGAGCTAGATGGTCCGAGCCGCTACCAAAATTGGCGGTCGTAGCCTGAAACCCCGGCGAAACCGGTCGTGTTTGGTACCGTGTGATGACCTCTTTCGGTGCTTCAATGCAAACAATACGATCCAACGGCCAACCCGCTTCCATTAACGATTCAATCAACACACCGGCCAGCGTCGACGATGTACCGATGATTTGCTGTGCTGAGGCATTAAATTTCAAGCCAACGATATCACGATCGCGTAATAGGGTACGCCACGCGGCCTGGGTCGTATCTTTTTTGGTGGTAGCTTGCAATGCCGCATCGATCATTTCTCCCAACAGTACTTTGTGAACGGTCGGGCCAATCACCACATAATCAGAGTTGACTTCCACCACACGGGCGGAGCTTCGACGCAATGGCTTAGGCAATACATCTTGGCTGTATGCGCTGAGGGCGGGAATCGCCGCTGCGCTCGAAGCGATCCCCAGGAATGTACGACGCGAGACCTTACGCGCTGAGTTTTGTTTGTCCGGATTGGGCATGTACAAGGCAATCGCGCAACCTATTGTTATCCAAGGAGGTTATCGGCACATCGAGCGCCACGGATAAACAGGCCGTGTAAACGTGATAGCCGAAACTCCTGCCACGTTGTACGGAATGATCCCTTGTATGCAACAAAGCATGCCCCATCGCCGATGGGGCATGCTTTGTAAAAAGTCTATGTTGGATTATTTACCAAGCGGCAATTTTACGCTGGCCGACTTCGAAAATCGATTGCGTCTTCAGCAATGTCAGCTCTTCCGGAAAAGCATGAAACGAGTGAATAAGCAATTCATGATCTCTCGCATCGAAATCGATGAAAGAGAATGGTGCGAGTCCTTCATGTTCCCAATCCGGGAAGACCTCGAATAGATCGCTATTCTCGGCGTAGTGTATGTAATCTCGATAGGTAGCTGGAAACAGCTGAGGCGTCAATCGTTCCACCTGAGTAGAGAGAAGATACTTTACGTCATGCTGAAAAGATTGCGCATGATCGCGTTCACCCCTGAAACGGAAGGACGTAGCCAGTCCCGCTTTAGGAAGA
Organism: Planctomycetota bacterium; assembly: GCA_024276605.1. Classification (GTDB taxonomy): domain Bacteria; phylum Planctomycetota; class Phycisphaerae; order UBA1845; family UBA1845; genus JAJRPG01. Next base: position 27,087 of record JAJRWX010000031.1, read on the forward strand.
AGATCGAGATCGTCCGCAATCACTTCCGTTAAAATCTGGTCACCAATCTGCGCCGTAATCACATGAGAAAGACCCACGACCCAAATCTCTGCTTGGTAGCGATCCCGCTCAATACGTGCGATACGTTGGATATTGAAAAGTTCCGGGTGTAGCGCCCTCTGGTAAAGGCAAAAATGCATATCGTCTACCCGTTGTCTCGTCTGTGCCGGTTCTAGCTGTCCTCGTTCCACTGTTGATCCCAATCTTGAAAAATAAGGTTCTTAAAACACCACGTCGTCTAGGATTATAAGGCCAATACGTGGCAATTCCATGATTTTCTTTGTAAGAACGATAATTATATGAAAATGCACATGTTCTTACATAACGTCATGTATTATGGGACGATACGTCAAGATTCAGCAGTTATTGCGCCCCTGTTTACAATGTCGTTACGCTAGAGGGCTCGGTTTGGTTCATCCTGTTATGAATTCTTGGTCATTTTTGCTGTTGCTCATGGTTTTAGCGACTCTATAATACGCCACTGACATGATAAAAGTGGTGTCTATATGGCTGGCGTTTTCTGTGCTCGCCACCCAATTGGGTTGGCGATCGGATTCCGTTCACACTGACGTTATTGCTGCAGAATCGAAATCGCAGATTGACGACTTGGTCGTACAACAGGCGCAGTCATCCGACCATCAGGATCAGCCTATCGAGGAAGATGCGTCAGATGATGGTGATGCTGTTGACGATAATACGGACAGCGAAACCGGCACTCCGGAAGATAAACCCCTCAATCCTATTTTAGCTCGTGCTGCTTTGCCGGATATGAGTGGACGTCTTACTCGACCCGCTAGTATGAGTCGGGAATTGGCCTTGTCGATTCGGGGCCAGGCAATCGTGCGTCAGCGAGATCCGCGCGGCGAACACCCTGAGCGTGTGGCAGCGGCGGCGCGTTGTCGAACCTCTCATCTATTGGTTATCGCTCGCGCAACCCGGCCTCATGCCCCACCTTTGACTTAACGGCTAGCCGCGCATCCTCAAGTGATGCCATAGCATGGGTAAGCGTTCACTTACCTGTGTCTTTCGAAGCGCTAGGCACACGGGCGAATAAGTTTGCCCTTGCCACCCATCGTTGTGTATCGGAGCACCAACTTTTATTCGAGAAGATTGTCTCGAAACAACCGTACGCAATAAACGAGCAGGCCATCACGCAGGCTCTTTTTATTCGCGGTATTATGTTTACTAAAGTGAATCAATTGAAACGTCGTTTACGCGATTGTGCTGTTACGACGTCATGTCACATGTGGAGATAAAATGATATGAATGATCCAAATCGGCTAATGAAATGGTTACTCATCATTGGTCTTGTGGTGTTGTCCTTAGTGATTCTGTACCCGCCTGGAGAAAAACTTAAAGGTGGTATCGACCTCGTCGGCGGAACGAGCATGTTGTTCGAGATCGACACGACAGGTTTAGAGCCTAATCAGATGCGAGATTTATCAACCAAGGTGATGGAAGTGTTGAAAGATCGCGTCGATCCCAACGGTCAGCGCAACTTAGAGTGGCGTCCTGTGGGCAATACGCGGCTGGAAATTCGCATGCCGCGTCCGCCGAAAAAAGCCATCGAACGGCGCGATCACTACAACAAAGCGATTGAGCTACTCGCCGAGATGCACCTGTCGCGGTTTGAAGTGGAGTCTGCGCTCAATGCCAGCCAAGACAGCCGCGAGGCCGCACTGGCTAAACTCGTGAAAGGCATAGATGAGCGTGTACCGTTGATTGAGAAACTTCAAGAGGCGTATAGCACGTTTTCTGCGATGAACCGAGAGGAAGACCTGGCGGCGACCGAGTCAGCTAAGGCGGCGTACGAAGAAGCCATGAGTGCGCTATTGGCCACGTCGATGCCGGTGAATCGGTTGACGGATGTATTGTCACTTAAGATCGGCCCGAGTCGCGATAAAGAATTGGAGAAGTTGCGTGAAGAATACCCATCCTATGACGCACCGGGTAGCAAGCGCTTAACGACCGTCGTGCAGGCGTATGCTCTGTGGGCAAAAGACAAGGCGGATCTCGAGGATCCATCCGACTTGAAGCGATTGTTACGTGGTGCGGGCGTGTTGGAGTTTCGCATCCTAGCTGATCGCGACCCAGCTTCTCCGGGTAATACGACGGAACCGTCACAACCCATTTCCCGTTTTACCACGCAATTATCCAAGTATGGTCCGCGTCCCCAAGCGGGTGACCGTTTTATCTGGTTGCCCATCGATGACATTTTACGGTTTACGCGGGCGGACAATATCGAAGATTTCGAATCTCGTAAGGATCTACCAGGTCAGCCTATCATCGAAGAGTACGCAGGACGGTATTACGTGTTGTTCCATAACGACGCAAACATGTCGATGTTGCAGGCGAAGGGGACTGGTAAGCGCTGGAAACTACAGCACGCTTTTCCGGATCGTGATCCCATGACCGGCGAAAATGTCGTTTCGTTTGGTCTTGACCCGCAAGGTGGCCAACAGTTTGGCGAGTTAACAGGTAGCAATAAAGGTCGTCAGCTTTGTATCGTTCTCGATGACACAGCTATGTCACGTGCTACGATCCGGGAACGCATCACGACGCGTTGTCAGATTAGCGGTGGTTTCACACAAGAGCGCGCCCAGGATTTGGTACGCATCCTTGACGCCGGATCGTTACCGGCACGTTTACGCGAAACACCCTTGCAAGAACAGACAGTCGGTCCGACCCTTGGCGAAAGTAATCGCGTAAAAGGTTTACGGGCGGCGGCCATCGGTGGTATTTCCGTGGCGGTTTTCATTCTGGCGTATTACGGTTTTGTCGCCGGCGGCATGGCCAATGTGGCTCTGGCGATGAACCTGCTCATGGTGCTGGCTGTCATGGCATTGGTACAAGCGACGTTTACGTTGCCGGGTATCGCCGGCTTGCTCTTGACGGTAGGTATGGCCGTGGATGCCAATGTGCTTATTTTTGAGCGATTTAGAGAAGAGCGCGATCGCGGTGTGATTTTTAAGAAGGCGCTCAATGCCGGATATGACAAAGCGTTTTCCACCATTATAGATGCCAATGTAACGACACTACTCACCTGCGTTATTCTTGGTTTTGTAGGTAGTGAAGAAGTCAAAGGTTTCGCGATTGTGTTGGGCATCGGTATTGTCACTAGTATGTTTACCTCCTTGTTTGTGACACGTCTTGTGTTTAATACGCTCATCGCCAAGGGCATGTTGAAAGATCTGTCGATGCGTCGTCTCATCGGTCAGTTGTCGATTGATTGGCTGGGCATGTATCGCATGTTTGTCCCCATATCGATTGTAGCCGTTGGATTGGGGCTTACCATCTTTTTCGGGCTAAGCGCAGTAAACAAAGAGGCTGTCTATGATATCGAGTTTCTTGGCGGTACCAGCATCCAGATAGATTTCAAGGACGGCATCGCCATGAAAGATCAAGAAGTAACCGATGCGATTACGTCGACGGACCCCACCAGTGCCGCCGGTTGGCTTCGCACCGCAGCGGATGCTTTAGACTCTGCTACGGCATCCCCAGGTGAACAACCTGGTCAATTCACGTTGACTTCCGCCAAGCTCACGGGGGCACAGTTAGGGGCACTCATGCGGGAGGCGATGGGTAGCGACATGGACCGAGACGGCATCCAAGTCGCGGGACACACGGCTACTTTTATCACCAAGTCAGGTCAAATGGTGATGGAACAATTTGAAAAAGCAAAGGTCCATGCCGCAGAGGCTGCACGGCGAGCGGCGGATCGACTGGGTAGCGCTCGGGTTCAAAGTGTTACTGATCTCGAGGGAGAGGGTGTCAAAGGCGCGTCGTACGAACTTTCCACCATTGAGACCAATCGCGGTTTAGTACAAGCGGCTGTATTGGCCGTGTTGGGAGATAAGCTAGCCATACAACGGGCTATCAACTTCACGACGGTTGAGGATGAGGAACTCACGCGTGCGCCGTTTTTCGTGGTTGAATCCGACGACCATTTTCTTTCAGACGTCATCGGTGGAGATTCAACGTTTGATGTGAGACGATTTCGTGGTGGTTCGGCGATTCAGGTCGTCATCGGTGAGAGTGAAGAGGCTATCACAAGCCAGGAGCTAGAGCGGCGCTTGCGTGAGGTAAGTCTTCAACCTGAATTCGATCAGTTGCGTACGTTGGATTCGGTCGTCTTTCCGTTGGGAAGCTCTACCACAATCGCAGATGGCCAGAACGTCTACCGAGCCTTTGCCGTGCTCGCGGTAGATGAGGCGCTGATGTATGACGCTGATCCCGTCCAATGGGAACAATCATTAGCCCAGATCAAGTTAGCCCAGGTGCGAGCGGCGCTGGGTAGCGAAAAATCGTTCTCCAAGGTGATCGCTTTTGCACCACAAATTGCCAAACAGACCAAAAATCGCGCCATTTTCGCTGCCGTGTTGGCATTTTGTACTATTGTAGCTTATTTGTGGTTGCGATTTGGCTCCAAGGACTACGGATTGGCTGCCATCGTTTGTTTAGTACATGATATCTCCATCACGCTGGGATTGGTGGCTGTTTCACACTATGTATTCAATACGTTCATCGGTAAGGCGTTGCTCATCAGCGATTTCAAGATTGATTTGCCGATGATTGCCGCACTGCTAACGGTTGTGGGTTATAGCCTCAATGATACGATCGTGGTGTTCGACCGAATCCGGGAAAACAAGGGAAAAGTCGGCAAGTTGAATCGTAGCCTGATCAACAACAGCATCAATCAGACGCTGGCCAGGACGTTGCTCACCTCGATTACCACCGCTTTGGTCGTTTTTATACTCTATGTGTTTGGAGGACAGGGCGTGCATGGATTCAGCTTTGCCATGCTCATTGGTGTGATCGTGGGGACGTACAGTTCGGTCGCCGTGGCTGCACCGTTGTTGCACCGCCCGGTTCTTTTGCGTCGCGTGGTTATGATTATTGCCGGCCTTGGCGTCGTGGGTATTATCTTTGCTGAAGTGCCCAACACAACTGCCCAAATCATTTGTTCGGGTATCACGGGCGCCATCGTGTTGTATTTGTTGACTCGTGGTGGCCAAGATCAGAGTTTTAGATCTTCGACCGCTGCCGGGGCGAGTGCTTAATTTACATTAAGCTGATCGCTTTTTATCCATTTGTCGCTTTGCGAAGGCCCATGAGAGGCAACTCTCATGGGCCTTGCTTGTGAATTGTTGAGCAGCGAGAAGGCTGATTCGCTTGACAAACTACAGCGCTGATTTAGAGTTTAGCATACGTTCTAGATTCAGTTGTATCGATCGAGAGTATGTTTCTTTCTGAAACGATTGAGGAATTTACGTTACACTTGGATTGAGCGTACAATAGCGTAGATCGTTCGCAAAATTGTCCACAAAAATGTGAGATTGCGAACGCCTCACGGATGGGTGTGATGAGTCAAGACGGCGGGCGACGTGTAAGGTGCCTGTGCCAAACGCAGGGACGCATCGTTTTCAAGCCTCATGTCCCAACCGAGATTGAAGGGTCGAGTCGAAAGGGAGTTTGCCATGCGCCCGGATGTTAAGCTTGGAATAATCAGTTCGATGATCGTCGTCTTGGTCGCGGGGGGGTACTATTTCTATCGCGATGGTGGAGATACAGCGATTCCCGTCTCCTCGGATACTATCGCGACGGGCAAAAAAGTAGCTCCCAACAAGCGTGTAGCCAACAAAACGACTCGGCCTATATCCGGCGACAAGCGCTCAACTTCAAACCGAAGACGACCGTCCACGACAACGGGTACAGCTACGAAGTCCAACCGTCCTGCGAGCAACACCAGAGTGAAGAACCCCACTGCTCGTCAACGCATGGCACACAAGGATACGCGCCGCAAACCCCTAGCAGGTAAACGTGGGGCGGGTAAAGTAACTGTGCCTGGCAGAAAATCAGTTGCGCGACCCTCCAAGCCAATAACCAGTAAGTCCAAGGCTGTGGCGGCCAAGAAAACATCGACGGCGAATCGTGTAGCCTCGAATCCATCCAGCAAGAAAAATAGGCGCAGCACGAGCGCTGGCGAAACATTAAATCGACGGACTACAAGCGTGCCTTCCGGCGGACCATCCCATGATGCGGTGGAGCGTCACCGCGTGCAACCGGGTGACACCATGGCGTCGCTAGCAGTTAATTATTATGGTGACGAAAAGTACACGAAATTTCTTATCAACAGCAACCCGCAGCTTACCAATCCTACTCGGTTACGCGTGGGCACGACGGTATTGATCCCATCGAGACCTGCTGATCGTACGCTACTAGCCGCTACGCACCAACCGAAATCGCCGACGCCAAAAAAACGAACGCCGACGGTGAAAAAGCCTTCGACTCGATCTTATACAGTCAAAAGCGGCGACAGTTTTTATTCGATTGCACGCGATGTGTTGGGCGATGCCTCTCAATGGCAGAAGTTGTTCGAGCTTAATAAAGCCGTTGTGAAAGGTGATGCCAGAAAGCTGCAAATTGGTCAGGTGATTCAACTACCGGCTTCGTAACCTATATTGAGCTTGTGCCGGTATACCATTTCATTCCCTTATTATCAGACTTGATAGTTGCTGCGCGTTTGCATGGCGCTAGCCGCGTACGGGCGGCGTCTATCGGTCGTGATCCCTGCGCGCCTCGTACCCTGTAATAAGCAAGCTAACCGGTCACAGTCCCGGATGTAACGTGCCGAGAATCGTGATAGGGGCGTTGGGCCTTGGCGGTGAATACAAGGGAGTCGATAGAGACGACGAATGTGTCGGGGGTATGTACACACATGCATGTTCATAAACAGGTATTGACAACCGGCGATGTAGCCAAGATTTGTAGCGTGGCACCGCGTACCGTATCCAAATGGTTTGACTCCGGTCAATTGCGCGGTTATCGCATTCCCGGCAGCAAAGATCGACGCATTCCGGTGGATCAGTTGATCCGATTCATGCAGTCGCATGGTATTCCCCTCGATAGTCTGGATGCGGGCCTGACGCGCGTGTTGATGGTGGATGCTGATTCATCACTAGCCCATAGCATCCGAGAGGCACTCACCGAAACTAAGAACTTCGATGTAACTATCGCGGATTCCGCTTTTGAAGGCGGGGCGATGATGATGGAGCATCGTCCACATGTGATCGTGGTTGATATCACGCTGCCCGACGTATCACCACGGGCTATTGCCCGTTTTATCCAATCCAACGCAGCCGTATCGAATACCGCATTGATCGGCACCGGTGAACATCTATCGCAGGCACAAGGTCAAGCGCTACTACAGGATGGATTCACCCATTTCCTGTCAAAGCCGTTTCGAACCACCGATTTGTTGACGACCATCGATACAATCGTAGGCGCGGAAGTGACCACTTCATAGGTTTGTTTGCTTACACCAAATCCGAGCGGCGAGCGCCAGCCTGTAGGTCGGGCATCGCCCGACGGAACATCATCCCGTCCGCCAGAAATTGTCGGGCAGAGCCCGACCTACTTGTCGAGTCATGTAGGACGGACACCGCCTGACGAAACGTTTTGCCCAACATTTCTCGTTTAATCGTTTTTCGGTATGATCCGTCATTATGATTATCACCATCGATGGACCCGCCGGTTCAGGTAAATCCACTGCGGCGAGAAAACTCGCAGCCCGGTTGGCGTTGCCCTATCTTGATACGGGGGCTATGTATCGCGCTATTGCCTATGCTGCGCTATCGGTCCACGTCGATTTTGAAGACCAGGCCGCCCTATTACGCATCGCGCAGCAGGTGGATTTACAACTGGACTGCGGACCGACGTTTACCCGTGTACGTGTGGATGGCCAGGATGTCAGTGAAGCCATTCGTTCAATGGATGTCAGCACCGTGACACCATACGTCGCACGATGTCAGGCGATACGCGATTTACTGGTCCAGCGTCAACGGCAGCTTGGCCAGGCATTGGGTTCGTTCGTCACGGAAGGTCGAGATCAGGGTAGCATTGTTTTTCCCAAAGCGGATAAACGGTTCGTACTCGAAGCCGGATTAGAGGCCCGTGCGCAGCGGCGCCATCAAGAACTTTCCGCAGATGGGGAAGATGTCACGCTAGATGAAGTTCGTACAAATTTGTGTGCCAGGGACAGGGTCGACTCGAAACAATGGGAGCCGCTGCTTCAATCGAAAAATGCTCACCTCCTCGACACAACCCATATGACCATCCATGACGTCATAGATCACCTCGCTGCAGAAGTTAGCAATACCCCAAGATGATTCGTCGATGACGTACCAGCGTGGAATTGGTAACATCACAACGCTACGCGGTGCGCTTTTGGATCGTATTCGGATCGCGGGCGGCTGTTAGCGCCGTGTCGTAGGTGATTTCGCCACGTTGGTAAAGATCAAGCAACGTGTGGTCCATCGTCGTCATGCCATACTTGCGACCGGCTTGCATCTCCGTGTAAAGCTGGTGGATCGTGTTCTCGCGAATATGGTGCCTCACCCCCTGCGTTCCTACTAGCACTTCACAACAAAGTACCCGTTTATTTCCCTGCGCATTCAAATGAAGCTGCTGGGCGATCACCGCCTGAAAGGTGTTGGCTAACATAAAACGTATCTCGCTTTGCTGTCCATCAGGAAAAGCCGACACAATCCGCTGGATGGACTGCACAGCATCCGGCGTATGTAATGTAGCAATGACCAGGTGACCGGTTTCTGCCGCCATCAGTGCCGTGTACATCGTATCACGGTCGCGCATCTCGCCGATACAGATGACATCGGGATCTTGCCGAAGCACGTGCACCAGCGCCTGTTGAAACGAACGAACATCAGTCATGACCTCTTGTTGAATGACTAACGCCCGTTGGGAATGATGTACATACTCGATCGGATCCTCGATGGTAATAATCTTCTTACGACTCTCATGGTTGATAAGGTCGATGGCATAGTGAAGGGTTGTCGTTTTTCCGACGCCGGTTGGTCCTGTGATGAGCATCAGCCCGTTTGGACGGCGCACTATATCGTCAATCATAGCTGGCAGTCCCAGCGCCTCTCTTGACCTGACCTCACTCTCACTAAGACGGATGGAAAGCTCCGGTGAACTGTTGCGGTAGTAGATCGTCACCCTGGCACGGTCATGATCGCCAAAGGCTAACGAGAAACATAACTGCCAATCGGATTCTAATCGTCTTCTCTTTTCCTCGTTAAGACACTCAACGGCCAGTGCATGAGCCACGTCAGCCGTGATGGCCTCGCCCTTAGCCGACACTATCTCTCCATCGATACGAAACATCGGTGGAAGCCCCACGACGACATGGATGTCGCTGGCATGATGTTTGCGTCCGGCATGAATCAGCGCAAGTAACTTCATCCCTTTCTCCATCTACGCCACATACCGCTAAGACGCGTTAGTATCGGCGGGTTATCGGATAAAGCATCCATAGCAGATTGCGCCTCCATGTAATCCGGTCGCAAATCCAAACATCGCTGGTAGCTGGTTTGCGCCGCAGAAACCAAGGCCAATGCCTGCTGACATTCGCCCAACGCAAACCAGGTGTAACCGTGCCCGGGTTCGAGTTCGATAGCCTGCTTGAGATAGCCGAATGCGTTTGTCATGCGCTGATGGAAAGCATAAACACGCGCGATGATGACGTGGTCAAACCACTCAAAGGCTGGGTCGGCCATCGCCCTTTGAAAGCATTCCTCAAAATGTTTATCACCCTTGGCCAGCAGCGTTTCACCACGAACGATCCAGCGCCAAGGCGATGTTCCAGCCGCTTGTAGCGAAGCATCACTACAAGCCAATCCGGTTTTGTAGTCATGCAGACGTGTACAGGCCTGCGCTTTAGCGGCAAGTAGTTCACCCTGGTTTCGAAATAACTCGAGCGCTTTATCGCTCCAGACACGGGCCTCGTGGCATTCGTCTAGCTGTACAAGCATCTGCACCTGACCTACCCACGCCGTGATAGCCGTACGATCTTCCTTTAGCGCACGGGTGTACAATCGAAGAGCCGCATCGAATTTACCCCAGCGATATTCGGCGCGAGCTTGAGCCAGAAAGTCACTCGAGTCCTTTGCTTGGGATTGCAGTTCTGCACGCGACTCTTGCGACTCGCGCCGCTCCTCTTCGAATTCAAGATTGGAGAATCTTCCTGGCATGACAATAATCACTCGAGAGACCCAATACGAGATAATGGGCGTATGCGCAGTATGACGCGGCCAAGAATATCGTCGAGTGACACGATGCTCAATTCCCGAGCTAAAGCCCTAGGCACGTACCGGTTTTCGGGTTGATAAAAATTCCATTGTGCCACAGTTCTGAACACTGCATACTCTGTCTTACCGAGTGTAACGTCGTAGTCGCCGATCGGTAGTATACGCCCTAATGGCGCGTATCGTTCTTCCGGCTCCACGTCATTAACACTCAATACACCTTTCTTTAGCATAATATGATCACCCGGTACACCAACGACGCGGTTCACACCATACCCAGCCTCAATAATAATCCCGCCTACTATCAGCGTGTCAATCTGATACAGGACAATGTCTCCAGGTACATAAGTGGTGGGTCGAATCCATGCACCTTCACACAAAAGGCCATCACCGTCCTGAATCACATCGCCTCCCGGACTATGCCTGATAGGCACGACCACTAGGAACCGGGAGCAAAACCAAACACCGGGTTGGTAGATGAAAAAGTTAAAGGATAGGAACACGATTAAGCCAAAGGCAGCGCGCATGAACAGCGTTTCAAAGGCGAGATTTGCTGCAAACAAAGTGACTATGGCTAACGTGTGTACGGCGACCATACCCGACAGCATGAACCATGACCAATGCGTACCAATGCCCACAATCATAAGCATAAAGAACAAGAGCCATACAGACAGGAGCACGCGGCCCCACTGGCGGCGCCCTGTCTTGAGATGACCGAGGCCGGGAATAAACGACCAGCGTAGCGCACGATTGTCAATCGGTTCGGGATTGATAACGCCCATGGAACGCCAGAGCTTACCGAAGTCCGGGCATAACAACCGCAGACGGTTTCCAGTGCGGCGAACAGTTGTGGCGGTGTTACGAGGTGAAGCACGCGGCGGTTCGATCACGACATCATCTAAGTCGAGCCGGCTGCCACAGCGCGCACAAAGCGATGCGCCCGGGAAATTCTCAAATGTACAACTCAAGCATTGCATGGCAGTCACCCACCTTCAGAGCTATCGTCAGCTGGTCGTACCCTTTGTATGGGTATCAATACGTACTTCGCCCTCCGGCGCATAATAGTCCCCCGTGAGGTGACGTTCCTCCTCATGGCCAACTATCTTTTTAATGAGTTCTGCATATTCGATACATTGGGGGCCTTTCACGCCCTTCACCTCAACGGTCACTTTTCCGGTCTTGCTGATAACGATTTCGAATTCCGGTTTGCTCATAGTTGTACTCCCGGTTGTTACAGGCGAACCCGCAGACGAACTGATTGATCAGCGAGCACTTCTTCATCTACGACATTGTAATTACGATGCTTCAGCTCAGTAACGAGTTTATGGTAGGCGAACTGCTGTATGATTCTGCCGGACACTTCCTCACCAATCTGTTTGAGTTGTTTTTTCGACTGCCCTTGTCCTGAAACACACACGGTACATCTACCACGATCATCTTGCCCAACCTCGATCGTGACACCCGCTTTTTGCACCACGATCTTCTCTGTTGGTGTCATGCTATCAGCTACGATTTCGCTGTTGGCGATCTCAGTTTCCACTTTTTCGCGGCTCGACTGTTTCTCTTCGTGCAATGTCGATCCCTGAACCGCGAATCCCATGCCTGTAACGGCACCCATGACTGCGGCTGATATGACCGGCCACGATGATACAACAATTGGGGTTAATACGATGACTGCGCTCATGGTATGGCTCCGTTTTTCCTCTGTTTGGGCGTCTAAATCTCCAGCTTCCGTCGTATTTGCGTATCTACTTCCTCATCCCTTCGCGCAGCAAGTCGAGCACGCCCATCCGACCAGGCACGGAGCGAAGAAATTTCCTCCGCCATGGTCCGTGACAACGGCACACTCGTTTTGATACTCTTCAGGACATCCTCCGAGTCCAACTCTTTTTCAAGATAAAAGGCATCGTACAACGAACTGATAACGGCTTCCTCGATTTCGGCGCCACTGAAGCCGTCGGCAGCATCGGCGAGCGCGGTTAAATCGAAGTTTGATGACTCGCGACCGCGCTTGCGTAAATGGATATTGAAAATCTCTCGTCGCTCTTCTTTATTGGGAAGATCAACGAAGAAAATTTCGTCCAATCGCCCCTTGCGCAGCAGCTCCGGTGGAAGCTGAGAAATGTTGTTAGCCGTCGCCATGACAAAGACAGGTTTGCTCTTCTCGCTTAGCCAAGTCAAAAAGGTGCTCATTACGCGGGCTGTCGTACCGCCATCCGTATTGGCCGACCCCTGCGAGCCGGAGAAAGCTTTATCAATTTCATCTACCCAGAGTACGACCGGGGCTATGCTTTCAGCCACCGATATGGCGCGACGAACGTTACTCTCTGAAGAACCAACGAGGCTCGAAAACATTCGACCCACGTCGAACCGCAGCAGTGGCATGTTCCACATTCGGCTGACGGCTTTTGCACATAAGCTTTTACCACAACCCTGTACACCGATCAGAAGCACACCCTTGGGCGCAGGAAGCCCAAATTGCCTGGCCCGATCTGTGAATGCCAATGATCGACGGGTGAGCCAATCTTTGAGCCATTCCAACCCACCAACATCACCAACATCAGTACTCGATTCGTAATATTCAAGAAGCCCGCTCTTACGAATAATCTGCTGTTTCTCGGAAAAAACAACGGAAACGTCATCTAAGTTGAGCGTTCCATCATTGACGATGGTTTTCGCAAAAACATTCTCTGCTTCCTGTAGTGTGAGTCCCAGCGCTGCTTGTATGAGTTGCTCCCGAGACTTGTCGTCAAGATTAATCGTCACGTGGGAACTGTCGGCTACATCTTGGCAAATACGCGTGAGAAGCTCGTCGAATTCTTCAACGCCCGGCAGGGGATAATCGATCACGCAAACGTCTTTCTCGAGTTCGGGAGCAATTTCCATGACTGGCGACGAAATCACAAGTGTCTTGTAGCTGTCGCTTAACGCATTGGCCACTTCACGCAATTTGCGAATCACCGCAATGTTACAATCTCGTTCGCGCATGAAGCTGTGAAAGTCCTTGAACAGATAGATAGCCGGCTCCTTGTGCTCGATCACGGCATCAAGCGCCTCGACGGGATCGGCGATCTTCTTGGCTTTGGGAGCCAATGAATCTGCGCCGGATTTACTAAGCCCGGCTGTCACCGACCAGCAAAAAAGCTGTTTTTTTCGACTGGTCGCGATACCCCTAAGCTGCTGCTCAACACGACGCTCCTCCCAGGAAACAATATAAATAATGGGGTAGCGGGCGCGAATAAGGAGTTCAATCTCGTTCATCGAGGATGCGGGCGGTGAGGATTTTTCAGTTGTTACCTTCGACGTCACCTCTCACTCCTCTCATGTCTGATTAGCTCAACCAAGTTTCGTACCTAGGGTAGCATCATCTTCGTGGCAGCACACGTCACCTACGATCGAAGCAAGTTCGGGAGTCAGATCGTGGCAGTAGATCCGTCCATCGGCCCCTATCGTGATCGATACATCCGCCGAACTTCGCAGATCCTTCGGTGCCTCATCCCATCGATGACCATCCATCACCACCGCATCTGCGAGTTTCATGTTCATGTATTCGATCGCTTGTTGTGCTTCGAGCTGCGTATTGAGCCGACTGATGGTCCGGTCAGTAGACGCCCGCGAACAAGGAATGTAACCGGTATACAACTGAAAAGGCACGGCAGGTAAATGTTCCAACATCCAATCGACCACTTTGCGGAAGCAACAATCAAAATGCCCGGGGATGAGCAGATGCCGTACAACAACGCTGGTCGATTGAGCAGCGTGCTCAATATTGCGGCATACCATTTCCATGTATCGGGGAACGCCGGCTAGTTGCTTGGCACAACTGTTATGGCCAAACTTGAAGTCGGCTAGATACAATGTAACCACACCATCAAGTAAATCAATAACCTCGGGTGTCATATACATATTACTGTTGATGACAAACGGTAAGGGTCGATGGGCAGCAGAGGCTATCGCGAGTATCGTGTGTAGGTGAAGGGTTGGTTCACCGCCGATCAAACTGATGGATTTCGCACCCGCATCTAAGGTTGCTTCGAGTTCTTCAGCTAACCGAGTCGGATCTATCCGCTCACCATATTCCGATCGGAAGCAATCGGGGCCTTCGTCACAAAACCGACAACGGAAGTTGCAGCCGCCTAAAAATACACGCAGGGCAGGCGCCAAAGTCGACGCTTCATGAAGGCTGATATAACGCTTATAAAAGTACGAGTCAGCCCCGAGATGACATGGGCAAGAATCGTTTCGTGTACGATCCACACCGCACCGAAGCTCACAAAAATGGCAGCATTTTAGCATGGCCAAGGCTGCACTAGCGCGATCGTGGAGCGAATCGTTTCGTGGCTTGCAGGGATCGGAATTTGGATACGTCGCCGTCATAACGCGTCAATCCATCGACAAACTCCAATCAAAGGTCTCAGACTCGGCGTAATACAGCACCGCAGACAACGCTTATGGTCGGCGCAAAACCGCTACGCCGTATCACCCTACAACTGGCGATACGACAAACCGAGCACATGCACGCGCCGGACTGTTACAACCAAGATTCTCTAATGGCACCCCTCTAGCTACGATTCTAACGAATGAATATACGAAATTCAAGAAAAAACCGACATTTGTCCCAGAGTGCCATCTATTCAACATATATTTCGGGGATTTACGCCGGTTTCCGTGCAACCACACGATTCCGGAGCCTATATGTAGGCTTAATAGGAATCTGCCCAAGACTACGATGGGGCAGGGGCACCTCGGTTGATTGGTTGATGCTGCCAATCGTCCCAAAGTCTGAAATCCACGGCTACATGCGTATCTCATACCCTTCACACACAATCAGGTCTCATGGGTTTCACCCAAGGAAACATCACCCTCCCGTAGTTTCGAAATCTGCACGCTGGCGCACTGAACAAACATCTCAGCTTCAGCCCGCTTTGAAAAAACGCCCAGTATATCTTTTACTTCGCGCTCCTTCTTTAGAAAGATGACCGCCCCCAGCGGTGAAGGCTTTACGGCTACGCGCGTAATATTACCCCATGGGATGCTGATGGATTCTTTCTTGTCCAATCGCAACATGAGTTCGTCGGGTAGAACGGCAGCGAAGCGGCCATGACGAATCAAAATCAGATAATTGTAAACGATATATAGTGCCCAACCCGCACTACAAAGAAGAATCAGAATAGTGATGTATCGAGGCGTTGTTTGAAACACACCGAATGAGGTTGAGAAAATATAGACGTAGATGAACGCCGGCCAAAATAATTCACGCCAACGTGGATGGCGACGCCAAATCCTTGAATGTTCATCATACCCTAGCCCACATTCGGGGCACCGATGCTTCGCAGGCAAACCACGGAGTGTATAACTACACCGAGGGCATGACGTCAGTTGGGACATCTACACACTATACCGCTGACCATAATCGTTGCGTAATAGCTACGAGTCATACTCAACCAACTCGATCTCAATTCCGTCGGGATCCAAGAAGTAGAGGTGCTTACCGGGATCGTACGTTTGCTCCGAATGCGGCTCAACGCCCATTTCTTTCAGCCGGTGTTTGATCGCATCAATATCATCAACAACGAATCCATAATGATTCAGACCAACAACATCCATCCGCTGCTCAGCCCGACCAGGCACCTCAGCCTCCATGAGTGCGATGTACTGACGATCATCCCCGATATGCGCACCTTCAGCCCCGGATGCGAACTTTCCACGCCAGCGTACCTGAAAACCGAATATCTGCTGATAAAATGCCACTGACCGCTCCACATTCGATACCGTGAGGTTCACATGCTCAAGAAACATCTCTATCTCCTTATCATTAGGGCACTTACAATTGTATAAGCTACTACTTATTTTATTATATGTGGTCAAATCATTTTGTCAAGCAAACTATTTCATAAATATACAGATTGCGTATATGATAGACTTCAAGATGAGTGACATACCCCTATCAGATGCGAAAAAGCGACTGGTCGAAGTTCTTAAGCGAACTGGCGCCCATACAGCCTTGGAAATGGCAGATCGTTTGAACTTGACGGATGTAGCCATTCGTCAGCATCTACTTGCGCTCGAAGAACGTGGGTTGGTGCAGCAACAACGCACTCAACCGGAAGGTCGTGGCCGACCGGCTGTGCTTTGGAGCCTCAGCGATCTCGCACGGGGACTTTTTCCGGATCGACATGCAGAACTGACGGTGGGACTTATTCAGGCTACGCGACAGGCGGTCGGCGAGGATGGGCTGTCTCGAATCATAAGCGTTAGGACAGCCCAACAGATAAAAGCATATCGGGAGGTCATCCCCGGACCAACGACACCACTTGGTGAACGATTACAGGCTCTAGCCGACCAACGCACGTTGGAAGGATACATGGCTGAGGTCGTGCCTCGTGGGTACGAAGGGTATCTACTTATCGAACATCACTGCCCCATCTGCGATGCTGCCCAAAGTTGCATGGGGTTATGCGAGGCTGAACTGGAGGTGTTCCGTGCCGTCTTGGGTACGGATGTCGTTGTCGAGCGAATCGAGCATTTACTCAAAGAAGACCGTCGCTGCGTGTATCGAATAGCCCTGGCATGATTAAACACTCCTTATTCAAACAGCTCCTCAAAACTTCCGACCGCCCGATTAATTGGTTGAATAACGCTTGGGGATAGGCTAAAATCGAGTAAACCTGTCTTAGGATTTGATTTTTTATTTTCGCTTCTCGGGTGGAGAGGAATTAGGCTATGAAGCCATCGAACTTTTCAATAAATGTGTATCCTTGGCTATTGGCTGTTCTAGGATTAGGGATTCAACCTTCATGGGCACAAGGCAACGACCTGGCTTCCCTCAGTGATGAATTCGACGCTCCTTCCAGCATGACTAACTGGTCTCGCGTTCATGAAAGCGAACAGTGGTTTTCAGATCAAGTTGAACAGTGGGATATAGACACTTCTGAGCCAAGCCGCATGGTTTTGATGCCTTACACGGTTGTGTGGTTCAATGATTGGCGCGGACCGCTCATCTACAAGCAGGTCACAGGTGATTTTGTGGTCACTACTGATGTGCGAGCCACTGGGCGGGATGGCTCGTCCGTACCGCAAACACAATTTTCGTTAGCGGGTTTAATGATACGCGCGCCGCGAAATATCACGCCTGCTACGTGGACTACCGGAGGCGAAAATTACATTTTCTTATCTATGGGCCATGGCAACAACGGCGGTACTGGTTTTCAATTCGAAGTCAAGAACACCATCAACAGTAACTCCACCTTGATCCTATCTAACAACGTAGCTGATAACGCACTATTACAAATTGCCCGCTTGGGTGATTACGTGATCGTGTTAAGAAAAGAGTCGGGCCAGCCTTGGGCTATTCACAATCGATATAATCGAAGTGACATGCCAGCAACGCTTCAGGTCGGCGCAGTGGCGTATACCAATTGGGAGAAGGCGCAAGATTTTACGCCCATCGTACATAATGCCAACGTGCTCAACCCACCGCTGCCAGGAGGTGTGACGGATCCCACACCGGCAGAACCATTCAATCCCGACGTACTCGGTAGTTTTGATTACATTCGATTCTTTCGACCCACACTTCCCGCCAACCTGGTAGGCGTCGATCTAACCAACGAGGGTTTGGTCAGCGATGCACAACTACTAGCCTTTTTGGCAGACAGTGCCAACGTTCCGGCAGCCGGTATCCCTGTCATCCCCACAGTATCTACATGGGGGATAACGATCACAGGTTTGCTATTGATGCTGATGGGGACGATGGTGTATCGGAAACTGTCATAGCAATCGCATCTAAATTATAATCATGGTTTCCAATCAATGAACGTCGATGATCGGGCGACATCCGAATGTTTTTGTCGTGGTCCGTCCGCGTTTCCAAGTAATCAGGCCACTGTCCACGATTTAGGTGCGATTGCCCTGGGTCAACGATGCGACGTAGGGTGGTAGGGTTCCAATTCTCCAGTGTTCGAGTAGCATGAGGATCGTTGGGCTCGGCTGATCGTGTTGCAGGGATGACACACGTTGGTATCTGGGTCTGGAGGACTACCCAGTGATTTCGTTAGAGAAACCGAAAGCCGATCTTCCTTGGCTGGCAGACCTCGGGCTGGCCAAAACGAAGCCATTCTACCACACAAAGCTGGGGGCAGCGTTTCTTGGCGATTCTCTTGCCGGGATGAAGAAGATTCCCTCGGAGTCAGTAGACTTGGTCTTTACAAGCCCACCGTTCGCGTTGACGCGAAAAAAAGAATACGGCAACCAGCCCATAGAGCGTTATCTTCAGTGGTTCATACCATTCTGCGAAGAGATCAAGCGCATCCTCACACCGGACGGTTCGTTTGTTTTGGACATCGGCGGATCATGGATTCCTGGGGCACCTGTCCGAAGCATGTACCACTTTGAGGTAGCTATCCATCTATCGCGAATGTTACACCTGGCACAGGACTTCTATTGGTACAATCCTGCGCGCCTGCCAACGCCAGCGGAATGGGTGACAGTTCGCCGTGTTCGCGTGAAAGATGCAGTCAATACTGTGTGGTGGTTCAGCAAAACCGAGAACCCCGATGCTGACAATCGCCGTGTTCTTCAACCTTATAGTGCCTCTATGAAGTCACTCATAAAGAACGGGTACAAAGCAAAAAAAAGGCCAAGTGGCCACGACATTTCCACGAAATTCGCCAAGGACAACGGTGGTTCGATACCGCCCAATTTGCTCACGATCGCAAATACCGAGTCCAACTCCTCGTACCTTCGGCTGTGTAGAGAAATGAATATCAAGCCGCATCCTGCGCGGTTTCCCGCAAAACTCGTTGAATTCTTTGTCGATTTCCTATTGGACCCGAATTACGATTCCGTGATCTTAGACCCTTTTGGCGGTAGCAACGTGACCGGTTCCGTTGCTGAGGACAAGGGATACTCCTGGATCATCTTTGAAGAAGAAGACCAGTACATGCGTGGTTCAATGCTTCGGTTTCTGGAAGGCCCGTTGTTCACCGATCCCAAAATCCGATCGGTCATAACTGGAGAGGCGGCACCACGAGGTTGAAAACATGCCTGGCATCAGATTCCTACAACTGGCTGAAAGGTTCATTGCAGCACTCGAAATGGCTGGTGCAACCGTCCTCGTAATTTCAGGAAAATCCTCACGTCCCCTTGTCCTTAGTGTCGTGGTTGGCGAGTCAACCTATCGACTGGAAGTCTATCTTTGGACCATTACGCAAGGCGGAAAAGGGCGGGGACGCCCACGTGAATACCGAATCCAGCGGACAGCGACCGGTCCGTTTGTTCTTAAAGCCGGGGTTCGTACGATTATGGGCGGTTGGCATGAAGACACCGCTACTTTCGCCTTCTGGGATGTTCGTCGGCACCTGACCTCGGCCAAATCGCCGAGTTCGCAAATCTCACTCGATACCCTAGAAAAGGCGTATGCTGTAGGCATGACGACTGAGATGCGTACTCTCACCGAAGGCCAGGAAATCGCGATCGCCGTCCAACCGGATTACCTTCTCTGGTACATACAGGAGTACGAACGTATTTACGATGTTGCGCCTGAGGCGGTTGACGCGGGATCGCTCATCGATGCGAAACCAGAAGATGAGCGAGCGTTCATCGATTCCGGTGAAAACGTGGCGTCAATCACTCGTCGGCATACCCTTGTGGATGTTGTTCGTCATTTTCGCGATGCTCGCTTTCGCCCGCTTGTGCTTCGGGCTTATAGCTATCGTTGTTGCCTTACGGGTGTTGCCCTCCGACTAGTTGATGCGGCCCACATCGTTCCCGTATCAGAACCGACAAGTACGGATGAACCCAAGAACGGTATCGCTTTGAATCCGCTACTGCATCGTGCCTACGACAATGGTTTGCTTGGCCTACTTCCAAGAGGTCGTACGGCATTGAACGAACGTCTTATCAAGGATTTGTCTGAGAAGAAACTTGCTGCCGGTCTTGATCTGGTTCGTGGTTTGATTCCGCCCAAAATGACCATGCCAACATCCGCCGAGTTTGCGCCGCCCGATTCCTATTTACTGAAAGGCTTGTCCGTACGTGGCTGGACAAACGAAGAAATCACCAAAGCCGGTCGAAACTTTTAGTTCCGTAGGTTGGGTCATCGACCTAACGTTTTCGTGACTTGCTCAACCAAATACCGGGTCGATGACCCGACCTACCATTCTTATCGGTGCCGTTGTTATGGCATTATGCGAATCATCGGCTCCGCCATGTCCAGAAAGAAGGACATGGGCCACCGGGCCTACCGAATTTTTTTGGATAGTTCGCAAGGTTTGGCAAAACCGCCCCAGCCTGTATAATTCCAGTCCATATCGTAAATTGTCATGCGAAATGGACACGAACCTGGAGATACCGATGACCCGAAGGGCCCTATGCGTAATTCTATGCTTTCTCGGTGGCACTGCGTCGATGTATGCCGTGAAGGCCGGTGCCAGTGATAAAAAAGGAGATGCACACTTGAGTTTAGGAAAATTTTCCGTCAGCCTGACCGTCAAGGACATTGCTGCCTCCCGCGCGTTTTACGAGAAGCTCGGGTTCAAGGTGTCTGGCGGCGACCAGGCTCAGAAATGGTTGGTCCTCCAGAACGAGACCGCCACCATCGGCCTCTTCCAGGGGATGTTTGAGAAGAACATGCTGACCTTCAACCCCGGCTGGGATCGCTCCAATAATACGCTCCCCGACTTCGAAGACGTGCGCGACATTCAGCGAACGCTGGTGAGCAAGGGGCTTTCGCTCGCGACCAAAGCCGATGAGTCGAGCACTGGGCCTACGAGTCTGATGCTGCTCGATCCCGACGGGAACCCGATCCTCATCGATCAGCATGTGCCTGCCCCGAAGAAGTAAGGGGGCGTCGAATGAACAGCCCGACAGCCCTCAGTCCAAACCACGTAGGGCATATCGTTCTTTCGCCTAAAGACGGAAGGTTGACATGCCTAAACCATCGGAACACGCGTTGCTGGCGCGTACAAAACATAACGGGCTATGTGATTGCTTAGTACTGCATATGATGATGAAGTCGAACAGTGATGGTAGAGGCCGTTCCACGACCTGCCTTACCTGAGTAAAACTCGCAGCTCACTATCTAATGAATGCCCCAATTCTAGGGTAGATCGCCAAACCCAGAACCTATTTGCGAAAAATTTGACGCCATATCAATACCATTAGCTACGGCGCGAATAGTGCGATTGGTACCAAGCAGTGGATCATCCGCCATGGTAAAATCAAACGAGCCTGTTATTCTACCACCTGAGAAATTCAAACTAAGCGTCCCGGAAGGTATTCCCGTAGCCACCGTTCCACCGCCTACTATATTGCTTGAGCCGAATTGCCCACCGATCGTTTCATCATTAATAGTCTTAAATAGTTGAACAAGCCCCGGAAAGTCCGCCAAGGCAAACGTACTTCCATTCAGAACGGAAATATCGTCTACAAAAATCGATAATTGTGTAAAATCCGTCGATGGCACCGTCGGATCAAAAGTCGCTTCAACTTTCTTTATGACAAGTTGATAGAATTCCGTGTTAGCTGAGAGTGTATTTGGAGTTACGATTGAGCTAATAAAAGATACGCTATCGCCTACAGCCAGAACTGTATTTTCGACGCCATCCACAAGCAATTGAACCTGCAACTTGTTATCGCCGGAACCTGTCACATCAGACACAATTGGATCCGTCCCTACGACAAAAACCTCCATAAAATCAGGGGTACCGTCGCCGTCACTATCCTCATCGACTGGATCGGTATTGAGCACAAAGACCTCAATGGAATCCGGAATGCCATCGCCATCCGTATCCGGATCAATCGTACTATCGAAGTTAGCAGGCTCTTTGAAATCTGCGGGAGCGGGTGTTTCAAGGGGTGTCACGCTTCCGTCAGCACTGCCATAGAGCTTTTGAATCGAGTCGATGTCGTCCATAGCGAGAGCGTCAATACTACTCTTATAGCTAGGCCCCATGACCGCTTCTTCGCTCAAACTATGCTCAACACCCAGCGCATGACCAATTTCGTGTACCAAGACGGTGAACAAATCAATCTCATCTTCTTGTGCCTCGCCAATCACCCAATTTTCAGTCGCGCAAAGATGAACCTCGCCCGGCATACCCGACCCCGGAAAGAAGGCATGACCAAGATTTGATCCCACACCGTCAAAAGGAAAAGCATCTCCATGATCTCCTTCTTCAAATGATATGGTAACATCCGCCCCGGCTTCGACCGATGTAAACGACAATTGCGACGCCTCAGCCCATAGCGCAAACGCTTGTGCAACAGCGTCGCGCTGCATCTGCTCATCAAGACCGGGCAGCACGTTAGCCAGCCGATAAGTCAGGCCGGTCGTAGACCAGCGGCTCGTCGGACGAAAACAAATCAACTGCAAAGGCTGACGAGCCAGCTCATCAAAACAAGCAATAGCCACCGAAGCACAAGGTGAACCAACGGGCTTGAGCACAGTCGCTGGAGGCGACGCAGCCGGTGTACATGAAGCGACCATAAAGGACACACCCAATATAATAACAAGAGGACACGCAGCAAAACGATTTGTGATGTTGCGCAAATGGCACCTCATTTCTACACGTCAAAATGTCATTTCAACCAGCCCGATCCAACACCCGCTTACCGTGTGCGAACGTGTTGAGGGAACTGTAGTTGGAGTCTGTCATGCACGCAATCTTTTGCATGGATGGACGAAAACCTAACCGTATTAATAAAAACATAGCAAAATAAGTCATTTCGGCGAATTGAAATGGATGATTCATCAACGAATTTTTCGTTCACCAATCAACAACGTAGTTCTGGGCATTTATTAGGTGGGAAGAAAAATTGTATCCGCCATACTGATTCCACGATTGCCCACCTAACCTCGTTGGTGATGGAACATATATCATGCTGACTCTCTTCTCCATACAACTTCGTTGTTACTGCCTATGTCTTAGCTTGTTACTCCTTCTCATTTGCGGGCGTGTAATACAACCGAGCAGTTTTGAAATTCAGGTCCGCTGGAAACATCGTATTAAAAAGGGTCACCAGATGCTCAACGGCTGGATCACTACCCTTCTTCAAACCGTACACGACCAAGTGAAAATAAGGTGTAGACGTCGGGTTATCTTTCTTGAACACGGTTACAAATGCCGAACGCGCGCACTGTGCTCCACACCGCTTGTCACCTCCCGCCTTTGCTCCGGCTTCCAATGCCCGAACCAGCCGATCTGTCAGGCTCCCTGTGGAGGCTTAGAAGACGGCGAATGTATTCATCACAACAGCTTCACTTACCAGGGAGTTTCCCTGAACGGATACGCCTCTCCCGGTGACTGCACCATGCCAAGTGTCAGTCTCTTTACCGGTATACGTAGCCGGTGCCTGATCGGCCTTGACTGAAACAACTGCGTACTGTTGATTCTCCGGTTCGAAGCGTTTCGCGCGCATGGCCTCAACGATCGTCGCTGGTGATTTACCATCCATGAGAAGTTTCAAGCCAAGCTCGCGCGCTTCATCGCTGCTCATTCCTTGAACAACGACAATGCCAACACCCGGAATGATCTCTCCGATACCTTGCACATTGTTTGTGCAGGATGCACCGACGATGCCAATTTCACCTGTATGAAAGTCGATAGCCGCCATCGACCACGTGCCGGGTTCTTCAGTTTCAAGCTCAACTGGTGCGATACCCACGGATAAAGCGCTGGATGCCACCACCTCGGCAGGTAGATCACAAGCTAACAGGAAATCTCCGAACAACAGCGCACTAATCGTAACACTAATAGCTAACAACATTTTTCTCTCCCCTGATTCGTTCAATGAAACACGGAGGCATGACCTCTATCTTTATTCCTACAACAACTCTGACAGTATCGTAACAGCTTAAAAAATACACCACGAGATTATACAATCCGCACACGTGCATTTTTATTGAACGGGAAAATGTAAGGTATAGGCTGATGGTACAACCACAGCAAAAGCTCTCAATCCAGCCACTGCTTCTTGTCTTTGAGTTTCATCGGAACGTATTCTTCGGTGAGGTAGGAAAGATTTTTGGAGATCATGGCTTCGACTTCCATCTTAAAGCCGTTGGAAATCATCTTCTTAATTTCTTTTTGCCACGGCCTTTTGTTGGCGAACCAGGCATAGTTGGCTATTTGCTTGGCGCGCTTGACATCGTTGGCGTCGAGTTCGATCTTCACATCGTCGCTCATGCCACAGCGGTCGTAATCAAAACTCGACACACCAATGAACTTCGCATCAGGGACAGCCATGCGCCGCGATTCGTAGGCTAGGTTGATCGAGCCGTGCTTTATGACGGAGTAGATGTAATATCCCCACGGATCGTTATCGAGCAATACAAAAACCGGCAGCTTCAATTCCTCGTGCATACGCCTGAGCAATCGCCGCATACCACGCGCCGGCTGACCACCGCCGTGAGAGATAATGCAATCGTGCGTCTGCCAGAAACGATCTTCATGAAAACGCCGCCAGACCGTATCTTTTTCAACGTGTAAAATAAACTTCGCTTTACATTTTTTGAACTGGATCATATCCGGCTCGCAGATACTAGGCACAGCGTACCCGGCACTACCCATCGCTGAGCAGTCCAACGTATTACCATCGTCAACCAGCGTAATCGGACCGGCGAGATTACCTCGGTTACTGGCGAAGACGTGTAACTCTTCCCGTAGTGTATCGATAGCGACTTCCAGGTCTTCGATAATCGGATCGGATTCGCTCTGATCGTCAAAGGTTTTTTCCTTGGTACCTTTGATGGTGTGTTTGCTCATGTAATAAATCTGACGAATGCTAGCCGTCTTACCCATCTCGATCAGATCTTTACACTTCGAGCCGACCAGCATGGTCTGCATGAACCGCTTAGCCTGGCCATAGTTAAAAAAGTTGCGTGACTGTTTATTGTCACCCATCTCAACGTGGCGGGTTTTTTCGTTATAAGAAACATTGCTCAGCGAGCGCGTAGGAATAGCAATAGCCGGATCCTGCTCCCGCTCAGCCATCTTGACAATGCTCAACGCAAGCTTCTCAAGCTGCGCTTTGGTATGAGCACCGCTTCGCTTGTTGTCACGCTTGGTTTTCTTTGATGATTGGGTTGTTTTGGAGGCCGAGCGTGCCATCTATCCCATCTCCTTGATATTGTCAGGCGGAGGTACTGCCCATGCCGCTTGCTTAGCCATTTTTTTTCGAACGCTCTTCGTTTTCTCTCCGAATACCAGTGCATGCGCAGGGTTGTCAGGGAGAGGATCTCTGAAAACTCCCTGATTAAGGCTTCTTACCACTCCTGCACAGAGGGAAGCTAGAGCAAATCCTTCAAATCCCTGCAATGTCGAGTCGGCATTTTTACCCCATCGCAGCATTTCTTTTTCAAGATCAACCGACATTGGGCTACCATCTCTACTATCATCAAATGCCGCAGAACTTATTCGAATACCTCCGGTTGATCCATCGGGTACTAAATGCATAGGAGGTATCCTGCGCCATAGATTATCTGAATCGAGTATGGATTTGTCGTCTGAAAAATCACGCATGTTTCTATTCTAGGTAAATCACGACGATCGTTCTGCTAAAAGAGTGATTGCTTGCATTAGCTTTGAATAATCATAGTCCAATTCTTGTTCCCACTCCTCATCAGTAACATCATCTTCAAATGATACCAGAAATCGATGGGATGATAGAGTCTCCACTTCTAAATCAATGCCATCCATGCGCCACTCCAGTTGAACGCCTCCGCGTGATGTTGGAACTATCGCCGGCAGAGGGGTGTTGCATTGCATAACGCACTGAAGAAGATTGATCGCAGATTCTACATGCGATACACCTATTGGTGCGGCCCCATATGAATCCCAATTCTCCTTCAAATCAAGAAGCTCAGTTAGTAGCTTTATATATTCTGGTCGTTGCCTGGGCAGATCAGATATGATCCTACAACGATATGGAGCCACACTACCCGCATATCCAATAGTACGATCTTTATGCACAAGATATGTATCATCGTCATGGGTTACGATTGACCCTATAGGTGCAATTAATCTATCAACAATAAAACTTGGATCTGACACGGCTGTTGTCATTGTTGGCGCCCCCAATTGCTTTGCAACTCATGTTCTGTCAACGCAGCGAAGCCACGAACAATCCATTCGCGACCAATATCCAAAAAACCTAACACTCCCGCCATACCATCGGCTACTGGCCTGCCGCGAGCGATGAGCTTAAACTGAAAAATAGCTTGATTATCTAAAGCTCGGACCCCGGGTTCAACTGAAAAATGTAGCCGCCCCAACGGATTTCCCTCTAATGTGGGTATAATGTAGCTTCCGTTGCAACATAATCTTTCGCATTTGGGCAAGAATTTATCGGTATAGCGTTCGTCTATAACCGTCAACACTTTGTGTAGTTCACTGTGATCCTTCCAATGACTATCGGCTACAATATGATTGACGTATGTCACCTCGCATTGAATCGGATTAAACACACCTAGCTCTTCACGTTCGAGAAATTTAGCAAATCTATCTAAATCTGATGAAAAGTTTTCACGGATATGTTCATACCGAGGGTATTCGTCTCCTTCGCCGATTTTGCGCCAATTATGAATAAACCGGTCTTGCTGAATCTGTATGAGTTCCGAACCTGACTCATTCAAAAACCAGCATCGCGGAATGGGTGGCTTATCGATCATTTCAATCTGCACCTGTGGGCGCCCACCGGCTGGAATGCCAAAACGTTCTAATTGTGACTCAATTGGCGCGTGCTCTTCTATTTGTGGGTACTGCGCCTTGAATTCATTCCACAATAGACCCACATGGGGCGTTCGAAAATCAGGCAGCTTCTCGAACTCAACGGCCAGAGCAACCTCGACCAAAGGGGGGGTTTCAAATTCGGGCAATGGTTTAGTCATGACAGTTCACCAACATATGTCCACCCAGGTTTATTATTACTAAAGACAGCTCAATGATCAAACTATTGTACATAGATCGACAATTGGCGTACGAAAACACTAGCTATGTGGGCGCATCACGACGTCCGCTTTCGCTTCCTTTTCTTAGCCTTGGTGGTCTTACTCTTCACTTTTTTATTCGGCGCATCATCTTCAAACAGCGCTTGCGACGGAGGAGTTTCTTCGTCCCGGTTTACTACGACGGTGTTCTCTAGCCCCAGGTCGTTACCTGGCTTGGCTTTTTTAACTACCCGGCCATGTTCATCGAATTCCATATCCGCCGCAGCTGTGTAGTTTTGCGATAGTACGATTAGCGATTTTCGAAAATCTTCTTTATTGAACGTTGTGATAGAACGCGTAGCTTCGACGACTTCATCAATGTATCTTGTGAACACGTCGCGGCGCTTGGTGAAGTCCGATTTTTTTTTCTTGCGTTTAAGCAGTGTACCGAGTCGTCGCGCGCACTCTGAGATGCCCAGTTTAATTTCCTTGCGAATCTCGTCGTAGTCAGCGATCGCTTCTTTACCCTCGGAAATAAACGGCACCCACACACTCGCCATGTGAACTAAAATCACTAAAGGCCCACGCGGCAGCGCACCGGACGACTGCGGAATGGTGTAATTCGTCCACCGCGTTTCCAATACACTCTTAAACGTACAACATGAACTTTGCTGATACAGAAGCGGCACACGGTTAGCGAAACGAATCACGCGGGCCTGGGCGGGTTCGTGTTTGCCGTTTTGTTCGTTATGATCCTCGTCGTGTTTATCGCGGCCTAAATCACCGCCATAAGCCAAACCTACCTCGATCTGAAACGGATTACCCCGATAGACGCTCGGCGGTCTGGTGCTCGCGGTGTAAAACTCCGCTTTGATCCCTTTTAGCAGACCTGTCAGAATGGCTTCCGCACCCATGGGCGAAAGACAATTCGTGGACGGTGCACGTAGTTTTGTTTCTTGCAAAACTTTGTAAAGTTTTTCAACAACCGGCGGCGTTAAGCCGTTGACCCAAGTCGCGGAAGTTACACCAGCCTTATGACACACACTTTTCGCCACTGTCAGGCTAACCTGAGAAAACTCACTGGTCAAAAACGCGCCGAGCTTTTTTGCCGACGTCTCTTTGACCATTTTCATCATGGTGCCCAGTTCGATACCGTAAGGGTGGGGTTTAATCTCTTTGGTTTCTTCCGGAAGTTCTTCGATCCCGCGCGGCAAATTCAGCGTTGATCCAACCGGTGGGTGAAAAACAAACGTCGCATGTGGATTGGCGATTGCGGTCAGTTCAATGTATTCGTCTACGCTTTGACGACCCTTGTTGTAACTAGCCACAAGCTCGATCGTGACTTCCGTGCCGTGGGCAAAATCCACCTCGATCGTTTCGTCTTTGATAATATCCGGGCGATTCTTTTTTGTATCGATAGCTAGCTTGTACAAGTGAGCCGCCGCTCGACTGGACGTGCGCGAGACAATGCGAATCGGTTTGCCGGTCGTAATTAATCCATACATCCCGGCTGCACTGATACCGATACCTTGTTGCCCGCGCGACATTTTTAGGCGATGAAACTTCGATCCGTACAACAACTTACCGAACACATTAGGAATCTGATTCTTTACAATACCCGGACCATTGTCGCGGATACGAACGGAAAAGCGGTCGCTATCCGTTTGCTTAACCCAGATTTCGATTTCCGGCAGGATGCCCGCCTCCTCACAAGCATCCAAACTATTGTCGACGGCCTCCTTGACCGTAGTCAGCAATGCCTTACGTTTGTTGTCGAAGCCCAGCAAATGTCGATTCTTGGCAAAAAACTCTGAGACGGAGATTTCTCGTTGTTGCTTCGCCATCGACTCCGCCGTCGCACGGGTACGCATCTTCTTGCCGTTACCCTCGACAGGCTTACTCTTCGTTGACGCTATTTTTTTACCCACAGATGAGTTACTCCCGATAGCTGGCGCTGAAAGCCCTTGGTTAAATCCCAAGGATAGTTGTGATGCCGTACCCGATTTCTCGACGAGGTTCTGTTCGGTCATCCTTGACCCTCCCCCTATTGTTCCATTTCACCCATGCATCGCGATAATATCGCATTCTCTCTTTTTGTGTAACGTCGTATCCACTAAAAACGTAGAGGTCATCCGAGTTGCACCCGCTACATCAAAAAAAGTGCTGATCCAGCATCCCTACCGCCTAACAACTACCGAGACGATCATCGGCCCTTTCCTCCACTAGGCGCCAATAAGGCATCCTGACGCCATAACTCAGCCTGTGAATTCCTGTTGCCAGCCGGCTTTATACCCTGTCGCAACCCTCATGAATTTGTTATAATCATGCCGTCTCGTACGACGCTATTGACGAGGCAATTTTTTGTTGCAAGGTAATAAACCACAGTAACAGCTAAACGGCTGACCTGCGCTACCGGCGACGAGGTATAAACCCAGCCTCGATGGCGATGGATGATTGTATCAACGACTCATGGCTAAGTGTTCATCTGCTTTTCGTGATGACGTGTTCGGACACGTCGGTCTTAATCACCCGGACCTCGTCCGCGCGTGGTTCAATCACCTCAAGCTTATCGATTTAAGCACCGGCGTACTTACCGTTTGTGCAAATAACGGGGCGCAACTGAAATATCTTCATGAGCACTGTCAGCCGGCTTTTGCCGAAGCCGCCCAGGCCGCCACTGGAAGATTGGTTTCCGTCGCGTTTGAAGCAGACGAGAATCCGGATGACCCCTATCTTGACGCTGAGTCCAGCAGTGACTCAACCTCCGATGAACTTCAACTTCGAAGCGAAAACACTTTTGAACACTTCGTCACCGGACCGTGTAACCGACTCGCTCACGCCGCCGCCACAGCCGTCTCGACGGCACCGGGAAAAGCCTATAACCCGTTTTTTGTTCATGGCGGCGTCGGCCTGGGCAAATCACACTTATTGCAAGCCATCTGCCACCATATTCGTGGGATCGACAAACATGCGAAATTCCTCTACATATCCTGTGAAACGTTCATCAATCACTTTATCGAAGCCGTGGAACGCGGCGCTATACACCAGTTCCGTTATCGCTACCGCCATGTCGATGGCCTAGTAATTGACGACGTCCAGTTCCTTGCTGAACGGGAGCGTAGCCAGGAAGAATTTTTCCACACATTTAACGCGCTCCATCAATCTCAACGGCAGATTATCCTATCCGCAGATTGCTCTCCGAGTGAAATTCCCAGTCTGGAAGAAAGACTAATTAGTCGTTTTAATTCCGGTCTCGTTGCCTTGGTGGATCGACCATGCTTGGAAACGCGTATGGCTATCCTTCGTAAAAAAGCCAAAATTCGCTGTATTGAGGTTCCAGAGGATGCCATTCGTCTCATCGCCGGTCGACTCGATACCAACATCCGCGATCTAGAAGGGGCCTTATTAAAACTAGACGCGCTCAGTCATGCCCAGAAAAGCCCCGTCACTTTGGAGCTAGCCCGGTCTTCTCTAGGCCCACTGCCCGGCAGGTCCGTTTCTATTCCGGTCATTATTGATGTCGTGGCACGCCGGTTCAATGTCAAGGTGACGGAACTGCGTGGAAAAAAGCGATATAAAGCTGTTACCTATCCAAGACACATTTGTATGTACCTCGCCCGACAGCTCACCGACCAAAGTTTGGAGCAAATCGGCGGATACTTCGGTGGGCGCGACCATTCCACCGTTCTACATGGTAGCCGTACGATCGCCAAGCGAGCCAAGGCAGACCCAAGCATGCAGCGGGTACTCGACCAGCTTCATACGGAGGTGCAACATGCCGCCTATTGAGATGCCGCGCAGCCGACGATTGCCTGTTAACTACCTGTTATCATCTTGCCGGATAGGCATGAGGCTTGGGGGCCTGTTACTATGTCGTCTTCCACGCACAGCTTTGCTCACAGACGATCACATGTGCATTGGGGTGGCAATTTCGCGCTATAATCTTAAACTAAAGAACTTACGTCGGACAAGGTCGAACTTGCCGTCGTTGCCATCTGTCATACTACGACTAGGAATTATATAACCTTAAAAGTATAATAGAGTATCAAGAACATAACCTGCAAAAAGAGACCGACACATGAAGCTACGATTCAACCGAGAAGAAATGGCTGAAGCCTTGCACTCAATTTGTGCCATCGCCGCCTCGCGCACTCCTAAGCCCATTTTGCGATGCGTACACATCCATGCCAAGAGTGATGTCTTGCTGCTCAGTGCGACAGACTTGGAAGTATCCGTTCGTTGTGCAGTAACCCAGGTGGAAGTGGACGAAACCGGCGAGGCGGTCGTTATAGCTGATACCTTCTCGCGCATTGTGAGTGAATGTAACGATGAGCTGCTAAGTGTCGAATTGTCCGATAGTCAGCTACATCTTCGAGGAACGGGTAGTCATTTCCAGGTGGTCACGATGGACACTACGGAATTTCCGGCTGTCCCGGCAATGACCGAATCACCGGACATTGCCATTCCTAGCCATATTCTCAAACGCATGATCGAGTGGACCCTCTTTGCTGCAGCCAAAGAGAGTACACGATACGCCATCAACGGTGTGCTTTGGGAACTTAACGACAAGCAACTGATTCTCGCGGCCACCGATGGGCGACGTCTTTCCTTATCGCGTGGTGAGTTGGAGACAAATGGTGACAATACCTCTTTCAATATGATTGTGCCCAGCAAAGCGATGAACCTTTTGATGCGTTTGCCAACCGAGGACGATCAGGCCGTGGGCGTGAAAATGGCAAGCAACCAGTTGTTAATAAGTGTGGGGCGTGCTACCATCAGTACTTCGCTGGTTGAAGGGCATTTCCCAAAATACGAGGATGTCATCCCCAAAGATTGCGATCGTGTGATGGAATTGAATACCAGCGAATTTCTTGGGGCGCTCCGCCGGGCAGCCTTGCTGACTAATGAAGAATCAAAAGGTGTAAGACTTTCACTCTCCGACGATAATCTCACTCTTTCCAGCCGCGCACCGGAACAGGGCGAAGCTACGGTATCGCTGTCCGTAAAATACAAGGGGGAACCGCTGGAGATTGGGTTTAATCCCGTTTTCCTTACGGATGTACTGCGTGTGGCCGACGCCGAAAGCCTGACCATGGCTTTCAAAGATTCGAATCGACCCGGTTTAATTAAACAGGGGGAGGCATTCACCTATGTTGTCATGCCGGTGACGCTGACCTCGGCATAATAGTAGTGCGAGCCTATGGCGATGAATAAGCGTCAACTTCATTGGGTGAGTAGAAATCGATCAAGGTCAACGCGATCCCGAGAAGTGGGAGATTTGGTTGGCCAACTTGTGGAAGGACTGGAAGATAGTTGGCATGACAATCGCCAGGCGCTGTGTGAAGTTGTTTCGTCAATCACAGACGAGATTTTTTCAGCGCATTGCAAGCTTGGTTGGATCAACCGGGGCGTGATTACGATTTTGGTGGATGAACCTGCCTTGGTGTTTGACATGCAGCGGCGATGGCAACGAGCTTTGGAAGATCGCTTGAAACGGCGACTAAAGAGAGGCCAACATTATCGAGTCATGTTTGACTACGATAGACATGGATGACATTAACACGAGGACGAAGAAACGCGATTAAGCGACACGGCAGCAGAGCCGGTGATTAGGATAGTTAGGTAATAGCTACATGACGAGTACGACGCAGACAAAGAAAAGTTACGACGAATCGAGCATCATGGTTCTTGAAGGACTGGATGCTGTTAAAAAAAGCCCCGGTATGTACATTGGCGGTGTGGGTGCGGCTGGTATGCACCATCTCGTATACGAAGTCATCGACAATGCGGTTGATGAGGCGCTCGAAGGTTATTGCGACAATATTCTGATCAAGCTCAATGCCGACGGCAGTTGCAAAATTGTAGACAACGGTCGGGGGATTCCCGTCGGTCCCATGAAGCACGAAAACCCCAATCTCGATGG
Source organism: Planctomycetota bacterium (assembly GCA_024276605.1). Taxonomy (GTDB): domain Bacteria; phylum Planctomycetota; class Phycisphaerae; order UBA1845; family UBA1845; genus JAJRPG01. The sequence goes on from JAJRWX010000031.1 coordinate 60,079, forward strand.
CCGACCGGCACTCGAAATTGTGATGACCGTACTCAATTCGGGTGGTAAGTTTGATAGCGATAGTTACAAGGTTTCCGGTGGTCTGCATGGGCTTGGCGTTAGTGTCGTGAATGCCCTGAGCGAATGGATGCGCGTGGAAGTTCACCGTGAAGGTCAAGTGCACGCCATGAGCTTTGCCAGAGGTGACATAACCGAGGAAATGAAATCCAAGCCCGGCACGGGACATACGGGCACCAGTATCGAGTTTAAGCCTGACCCGGATATTTTCCAAGATTGTGAATTCAAATACGAAACACTACAGAGCCGTATTCGCGAGTTAGCCTACCTGAACGAGTGCTTGCGCATACAACTTGTAGACGACATCAGCGGACGTGAGTGCGAGTTTTTCTTTGAAGACGGGCTGAAAGAGTTTTGCACGCATCTCGCCAGTGGGGCACAGTCCTTGCACAAAGCGCCGATGTTATTTCGCCACGAGGATGCTAGTGCCGGCATCGGGGCACAGGTCGCGCTTCTGTTTACCGATAGTTACACGGAAAACATTATTTGTTTCGCCAACAACATTCAAAACATCCACGGCGGTACGCACATGTCAGCGCTCAAGACATCCGTATCGCGGGTGGCGGGTAATTACGCCAAGAAGAATAATCTCATCAAGGGAAACACCACCGTCGTCGGTGACGATTGGCGCGAAGGGCTTACAGCTGTGGTCGCCGTCAAACTGCGCGATCCAAAGTTCGAAGCCCAGACCAAAGTCAAATTGCTCAACCCCGAAGTCGAAACGTTTCTACAACAAATGCTCAACGAGCAATTGGCCAACTACTTTGAAGAAAACCCGACCGAAGCCAAAGCGATTGTCAATAAAAGTATTCAGGCTGCCCAGGCTAGAGAAGCGGCGCGTAAAGCTCGTGACTTATCGCGAAAAAGCGCGCTTAGCGGCGCAGGTCTACCCGGAAAACTTTGGGATTGTCGCAGTAAAAAGGCCGACGAAACGGAAATCTATCTTGTCGAAGGTGATTCAGCCGGCGGCATTGCCAAGCAGGGACGCGATTCTTTCACCCAGGCTATCCTACCCCTCAAAGGTAAAATACTGAACGTCGAAAAAGCACGCATCGACAAGATGCTAGGCCACGACGAAATTACTAAAATTATCTCAGCCATGGGTTGTGGTATCGGCAAAGAGGAATTTGACGTCGAAAAATGCCGCTACGGCAAACTCATCATCATGACCGATGCCGACGTCGACGGCTCACACATTCGCACCTTGCTATTAACCTTCCTTTTCCGTCACATGAGACCGTTGATCGAAGCCGGTAAGGTGTTCGTAGCGCTACCGCCGCTCTATCAGGTCAAAAAAGGCAAGCACATTGAATATATACTTGACGATGATGTGCTCAACGCCAAGCTCAGCGAACTCGGGCTTAAAGGGCTAGCCTTGTTGATCTGTGAAGATGGACGAGAAGAATCCGTCATTCAAGGAGAAGATATCGGTAAATTAGCCGGCCTACTGGATACGCTTGAACAACAAATCCGCATCCTTGCCCGTCGCGGCATCCCTTTTGAAAAGTTAGTCAACCAGCTGCGCGATGGGACGCGTGGTCTACCGAAATTATTGGCTTACGTGTATCGTGAGAACCAAAACCTACCTCAGCGCCATTATATTCACGACGAAGAAGATTTACTGGCGCTACAACAGCGTGAATCAGCCGGTGGTGATGAAGTGGAAATCCACGAAGGCCGACACGTGCTGCTTGCCCAAGCGGAAGGGGCCAAGACCAACGGCCAAGGTGAAACTGAGCTATCACCCCATCGTATCGTGCGCTACGAACTGGCAGAGTGTCGTGTGTTGGATGATATCATCCAAAAAATTGAAGCCTTTGGTTTGTCTATCAATGATATGTTTCTCAAACGCGAAGAATTAGTTACCGGTGAACTCCCACCGGCTAAGTTTGTACTTAGAGAAGAGGAAGGTAACCGGGTAGAATTGGCCAATCTATCTGAGGTTGCACCCGGTATCCGTGAGATTGGTCGAGGTGGATTGGCGATCAAACGCTTCAAGGGACTAGGTGAAATGAACGCAGACGAATTGTGGGAAACTACGATGGATCGTAGCGTGCGTACCCTGCGCCGCGTGGTCATCTCTGATGATATGGAAGATTTAGAACAGGCCGATCTCGACGCCCGCGAAGCCGACCGCATCTTCCGCCTGCTCATGGGTGATAACGTGGAAAACCGTCGCCGCTTTATCGAAGACAACGCAGTCAACGTCAAAAATCTGGACGTGTAAGTCCACGCCAAAAAGCAAGCTCAATCCAAGCATAGCGTCGTTCCCGCGCATGCGGTGACCCAGTGCCGGGCAGTACGCGCACTACGTCATTACTGGATTCCCGCATGCGCGGGAATGACCGCGTGGCGCTACTGGAGGGTTAGCCGGGGATTGGCATGACCACGTATACAAAACCTCCGATGATGGGGAGGTGGATGTTAACCGTTTTGTGCGTAGCTATGATGCGTCTCATTCCTCTTGACTGGTGTATGTATATATATCGTTGGTGAGGTTTTGGATCCAGCTGTTGTAGTGACGATGGATATACTCAGTGCCGTCGGGTTTCTTTTTGTACTTGAGATTGTGGCTATTGACGTACTGAATGTCGAAGGATTTATCGTCATAATCGATCTTAATTTCGGCCATGTGCGACCGAACGAGCAGCTTTGCGTAGATCGTGCCGGGTTCTTCTTTCGATATGATCCATCGCCGACTGCGTAGCGCCTGTTTAATGGAGGAAGCCATCTGGTCCGGGTTCTTCATCACCACGGTCATGCGTCCTGGTTTGACGAGCATCGCCGTTTTACACGAGGTTAATGTGAGCATCATCAATGCCAAAGAAATTTTCACGCCGGTTTTCATAACAGTTGTCTCCGCAATGGTTTTCGTTACGGTATTTCCACTCAACGGAATCATATAGTAAGTGAACCATGTACACTACTACCAGAGTCCGATTTTTTTCATCATCAACCCGCTTGATGTAAGCGAAAACGACTTCTAACACCGAGGATAAGGGGTGGTCGGGGATTTTAGTTTCAGATTGATAAGACCGCTGTTCTCGCACATTCATAGGCCATTCCCGCCAAAGCGGGGCGACTTGGATAGCCCATAGTCGGCGACGCCGTCGTTGGCACTGAAGAAGAGCATTCCGTTCACATTCGTCAGGCTAGTGTTTTGTCACAGCTAAGAATTCGGGTGGCATGGGTAAGTCCCGATGTATCCCGACGTAAAGTCGGGATACATCGGGACTTACCCGTGTAGTTCCGGAGGCCGACACGGGCAAAAAAACGTTGCCCATGCCACCCTGGATGAACCCGAAAAATAAGCTGTGACACAGCACTAGTTGCGTTGTGAAGTCCCAGGTCCGAGATTGATGTCGGCTACCATGACCGTGCTAATCGCCGAATGACGCCTCGTATTCTTGAAACGCGAACCGCGCTCTGACGTCGTCTCGGTGTCGCGTATAAGCCTCTGATAACAAATACCAGCCTTGGCTATCTTCTATGGCGAACTCTGGAATGACCACATACTTGCGTCGTAGGAGATCAGTATTCGTCGCATCGGTCGAGTCGTAAAGATGTAAGGGCGCCGAATATTCAATGCGCATATTGTCGTCCGTATTAAAGCCTACATCACCGGCGAGCTTGAGAATAATGTTTTTACTCATCAGAAACGTAGCGAGCACATCTTCCGCATGTGGCAATAATACCGCATCGAGGTGCGCGTCTAACGCCGCATTGTCTTCTAACGCCTGCCTGATGCTCGACAAACTTGCCTGCATGTGAGCGTCACTACCCAACAGGATGACATCTGCTCCATCGCCACCAAACAACATGACATAACGAAACGTAGATGCAAAGGTTTTAAGAAGACAACGTAGGTCTTCCGAGTCCATACCATAAATGTGTAGCCACTGCGTCCACATACCTCCCTTACGTAATTTACGTTTGCCCAACTCGAAGAACTCGCGCGTAAATAAATTGCTGACGCCACTGATCCAGGGATTGGAAGGTTCTGAAATCACCAGGTCATACGTGCCGTCGTCGCTTAGGAATAATTGATTGCGGGCATCATTGACAAGGACTTTGACGCGCGAATCCTCCAGCGGTCGCTCATTCCAGTCGTCAAAAAAGTGACTCGCCTCCACGACAGCCGGCTCGATTTCCACGACGTCAATTCGCACAGGACTCTCATGACGCGTTACGGCCCCAACTGTGACGCCACTACCTAATCCAATCACCATGACATCCTTGACCGACGGACGGAAAAAGAAAGGCAAATGCCCGAGCAGGTATTGTGTTTGCATGTCAGCCGGGCCGGTGGAGGCATCGATCTTTCCATTATTGGCTAGCCAGAGTGTGTCGGTTGGGGTGTCAATGCCTACAGTCACCACGGCAGACGGACCCTCGTCATACCACACCAGCTCTTGTTTCGCGATATCGTTCAACAAGCCTTCGCGGGTGAAGCTTTCCAATTTGGTTACGCTATCAAACACGCCCATACCCATGAGCAAGGGATTCCAGGGTGGAGGAAAAACGTGTATGAGTATCACAGCCATGGCAGTTGTGCCTACCCCTATCAGTGTGCGGAATCTCAGTTTCAACGCCGGTGTTTGCGCAACAAATAGATAGGCAACGAGCGCAGCTACAGCGTTAAGCGAAACGCCCACGAGCATCGCACCATGCATGTGTAGCCAGGGTAAAAGCAACAATCCCCCGGAAAGCGTACCTAAAACCGCGCCAACCGTGTTGATGCCGTAGAGTTGTCCCACCGGTCGGTTCATTTTGTCTTGATCGTTACTGGTGGCACGGACAAGGCATGGAAATGTTGCGCCCATCAGCAGGGCCGGGGGAAGCATTAAGACCAGCGCTAACGACAATTGTGCGGGGATAAACCATTCACGATTGTTCTCAAGAGAAGCATATAGCCACACAAACGCAACCGGTAACTCGCTATAGGCATACATACTTCCCCAAGACAGTAAGCCTATGCCCAACTGCAATCCGACAAGACCCCGAACCACAGCCCTGCGCTGCCCGCGGGCGAACAGCCAATCCGCCAATCCACCGCCCAACCAACCGCCCAATCCGATTCCCAATAAAAATGCAAATAACATGATCGAAAAAGCGTATGCGTTCCCGCCTAATACCAATGTCATCAGACGAAACCACGCCAACTCATAGACCATGCCACAGAAACCTGAGATACCGGCTATCATACCCAAGCTTACCGGTACCAGGCGCTTACGAGGCTCTACTTCCGATGCGATGGACGATGCCGGTTCAGGCCAAACCCGGACGCGCCACCCCAGTATCAACGCAACCAAAGATACCGCACCATTGGCAACGTAGGCAATCCAGGTCGTCATATGCATTCCGAACCAGGGAAGAAACACAAACCCGGCCAGTGCAGTACCCATCACCGCGCCGAGTGTGTTGGCGCCATAAAGTCGTCCTACCATGGCGCCCATGTTTGATGATCGTGCAGATGAAAAACGTACCAACAAAGGCAGCGTCGCCCCCATGCAAATGGTCGGTGGAAGTAGCAGCACAGCCAGGATCAAGAACTGAAAGGCGGTAAATAGCGTAGGACCGGGCGACATCTCGCTCCAAAAACTCGTGTACATGGAAATGGCTATCTTAAGCAGAGCCGGGAAGAAGATGGCGTATACACCAATCAAAGCCTCTAGAACGGCATAGACCAACAAGGGCCTGTTGAAGAGGTGCGCCCATCGTGCGGCCAGAAATGATCCGATTGCCAACCCACCCATAAAGGCGGCTAACACCGCGCAAATCGCCAGTTGACTCGCACCCATAGCTAAGTGAAGTTGGCGTGCCCAAATCGTTTCATAAATCAGAGATGTCCCACCGCTGAAGAGAAAAAGTACGATCAGTACCCAAAACGACACATGGCGATTGTCCTGCTCGACGATCGTCTCTGGTGCGCGCTTTTTCTCTCGCTTGCGACTTCGCTTTGGATTGTCAGCCTTACTGCTTCGCACGATAGCATTGTTTATTATAGGAGAATTCGTACTGGAACCAGCGAGATACAAACTCGCGACCTTCTGCATGCCAGCTTAGCCGGAACCAAATAACGCAGGCTGCAATCGTTACTTTAGAGTCTACTAGGACTGATTTGATTTTGCAACAATACCACATTACCTGCGATTTCACCTCATGGTGACGATCGTACACGCTAACCTCGCTACCCCATGTGACAAGCCATCGAGCATGGTGCCATAAAAATGGCATTTTTGGTGATGCCGATGCGTTACGATCACGCTTCGTGTATTAACTTGCGGGTCAGTTTGCCATTATCGCTCCAAATGGCTTCCGTCCCGGCTGCGTACTTGCTGAATCTTTGTAAACGTGGGCCTTGCGCGACGGCGATATCGCGCATCCACCTCGGTATGGCGTGGTCAAATTTGATTTCCATGACGACCATGTCGGCGGGGATGATATGTCGACCGCGATTGGCGTTTACATCCAGGTAAGCATCCGGTGCCAGGGCCTGACATGACGCATCGAATGTCAGCCGCAGACGGCGATCAACAAGTCCTTCCCACGCTTCTCTTAAATAGGAAATGACGTTAACGGCTGAAAAGCCGTGCGACTGGGCGGCGCGCTTGATTGCATTTATGGTCGATTGCTTGCTTTGGTCCTTCTCGACGACGAATTTGTCTAATTCGACTAGTGCTCGTGCATCGGAGAGAATGTCATTCGCTCCGTCATCCGTGAGCCGTACGCGTTCTTTATATACCGTATGGTCGATACGGTGTTTGATTTCCATAAATGCCGCGCTCACGCGGGGATTGTCGGACTCATCCGTGGAATAGTATCTCAATCGAAATTTTTTACGTACAGCCTCTCCGTCGAGCTTTTCCCAATAGGCTGACAAGTTAGCTGAATCGTAATACTGACTGGAGACGCGATAGACCGCAGACCGCCCGTGGGGATCTTCCTGCAAGCCGCTCTTGGCTGCGCTTAGAAACCGCTCGCGCTGGGCTGCGGTGATCAAGTACTTCAATTCGTATCGCCTACTTAACATGATCGCCGCCCGATGAAGAGAGAAGTTGCTCCCAAACTGCCGGTAGTTTGCTTGTGCGCATGACACGCTTGGAACCGTTACTAATCTTGGCTACGGGTGTATTGACCAGCAGTACATCGCAACGTTTTTCGATGGAAAGGTCCGCCTCTGTGCTATGGCGAATATGGCACGATACCATCGCGGTTGAACCACCTTTACCATAGAGCCATTTCTTTTGGTAGGCGTGCAGTGCGATGTCATTACCGTCAAATAGGGAATCCATCACCAACGCACGCGAGGCGTCTTTTACTTCCAAGCCTATTTTGCACTGCGAGATTTGACTATCGCGTACAACGAGGGTGGCCCGTTCTCCGACGCTAATGCCTTTGTCGCCGGATGTTTTGATGGAGGAGTTGGTGACAGTGATCCGACCGCTCATGATGTCCAATCCATCATTGCCGCTATTGCGCCAGCGACATCCGCTCACCACGCCAATACACATATCCAAATCCAATCCGTCAGCCAGCGCATCGTCCCAGGTGCAATTCGTAACTTGTATATTTGATTCTGCGAGATTTACCGCATCGTCACCGATAAAATTTCGACCGAATTGACAATCTCGAATAACCACATCGGGGCAGTTATAGACACTAAACATACCCTTGAATTGAATACCCCCGTCCCGTCCGACGGAGCCATGACTCATGCGTACAAAGCGTAGCCGCGTTCCTCCGGTGGATGGCCCTGCGATGCCGAATGCCCCCCACGGTTTATCGGTGGCGTTACGCAATTCGATCCAGGCGTCCGAGCGGCCTTGAGCGATGACAGGCCCTCGTGCATATATACCAACGCCTTCGGCTAACAGCAGTTGCGTGCCCGGCTGAATGACCAGCGACTGTTTAGGCCCGATGTGAAGGTCTTCATTGAGAACGACGCGTCCAGGCCCCAGGACAACGGGTTCCGTCTTTTCCGGTTCAAATTGCGATGGGTGAATGGTTCTCGGTGAACTATCGCGCAGCAGTGGAGCCGTTTCGGGCACAACGGTTTCGCCGGTAAGAGCATTAAAAAACACAAGTTGTTCCGGCGTCCCTCGGATGCGATAGGTTAACGGTTCAGGTAGGGGGTAGCTCTCCTTCGGGCTCATTCTTGAGGTCGCCGGCGTTTTGAATGCATCCATGGTTTCTGAAAGACCGGGATAGAGAACCTCTTGTGCGCCGGCAAATGAGTTGGATAAGACCGGCGAACCATCTATCCGTGACACACGAACGGCTGCGTGCCCGCCGACTTCGACATGAGACCATCCAGGCTCATCAGCGATCGGGTGAATGAACACACGCGCATCGGAAAGATAGGCCGAGAGGAACTCGTGTCGTTGTAATGCCCATGCTTTGACTTTCAATGTGTTAGATTCGATGTCGAGTACGGACCAAGGCACCAGTTGCATGCCTACCCACCGGTCCTCAAGTGCGTATAGATTCAAGTCAGCTTTCAAGTCAGGAAGCATTCTAGTGACGGTTTCGTCGATGAGCCGAATAATGCTTTCAGTACCGGCTATTGAATTGAGCAGATCGAATATGATTATATTACGACGATGAACCCATCGTGGATCTCGAATGATCATATCCATAATGGGATGTTGAACAATGTCGGGCGGCAAGTGGGGACCGAATTCCATACCATAGGCATTGCAGTCCCAGGCAATCGCTTCCAGTTTACCCTGGTTTGAAGATAGAAAAAATGACTGGTTGTGCCAATAGTCCGTATGGGCACTGCCCGATACGATGATCACGGCTGCCCATCGTGCATATACTTCGGCATCCAAAAGGTCGTATAGTGATTCAACCGTTTGCGCCGACGGCGGTTCACGAAGGACGGCAAGAAATTGGCGGAGATGTTCCGTGGCCGTGGCGGAGCTTTCCCCGAATATACGCCAGTGTTCAACCGTTGACCACAAATCGCCGGTAAACTCACCTTTGAAAAAAGTGCCGGGCATGCGACCATTGTCTATGGCCAGTGGTTCTCCCTGCCTCAAGGTACGAAGATAGACACCGAAGTACTTTTTGTTAATGAACAGACGTACATGTTCTTGGCGATCAGACAACAAACCGAGATGCTCTGCTAAGCGCATAGGAATCCAGTTTGCCAGGGCCAGCGGGTCTTCGGGGCGTTGTAATTCGTAATAACGCCGCCCGTTGTTCACGTCCGCTTTACGCAATTTGATACGAAGTGAAGGCTTCACCGGCTGGTGATGCCAGAAACCCCAACCGCGTAGTGAAATCTTGCAATTCAATATGCGCTGGTCATCGTCAATGAGTGTAGCCTTGAAATATGGTTTATCGCCACCTGGTTGGTGGCTGAGTTTTGGGTTGCCCGTTTTAAGTGCTCGCTGCATATCCTCTAATGTATTTTTCGGGACGACCAGACGAAGGGTGGGAATGTTGCTTTCGGTGCGGACTGCTTCAGAACCGATAAGGTTTTTAATCGTCGTAGCATGATTATGCGTGAACGTCTCCCAGGCAGCGGCTACGTATTCGGGATGCTGAGGTGACCTACGAATATATCGTAGTACGTCACGATCACGAACTAACAGCACTCCGATAAAAAGAAACGGAAGGCCAATGACCGGAACAAGACAACGCCAGCGATACCGTACATGTCGCCTATGACGTGAAGTGAGGAAAAAGTGTTTCAAGCCAATCTGAATGCGCATGATTGAAAAGGTCGCCGGCTAGCCTACGCGTCGTCCGATTGCGATCCGTAATGGTAGGTAACTTTCAGGTTGTTGTTCAGTTTGGCGATAGCGGCGAGTACGCGCGCGCCTGGAAGGTCAGCGCGCGGTTTCACTGATAGTACGATCTCCGTATACATGCCCTGCCGAACGCTGGCCACCGATACCACACTATAAGATTCAAACATTTCCTTGAGGGTATCGCGCAGGGTGGATTCCGGGTCGACATCGGGAGGAAATTGAGCAGTCAAGAGTCTTTCCGGTTGGTTCGGATTGGCGCCGAAGTCGAGCAGGTGCATGACGATCATCACAGCACTAATCGCTACGGTAGCCAGAATCGCCACCATATAAAAACGCGTACCACAAGCCATGGCGATCGCCATAGCGAAAAAGATATACCCGACGTCACGGGTTTCCTTGACCGCGTTGCGAAAGCGAATAATCGAGAGAGCACCCACCAGCGAAAACGCCCGCGCGATGTTCGAGCCGATGACAATCATAATCAGCGATGTGACCAAACCTGTGAGAACGAGTGTTTGCACAAAGGACTGTGAATAACTGGATGTCCTATGCGTAAAGCGGTATACGAGGCAAACGACGGTTAGACACATCAGCGAAAGGCCGAGTGCAAACATGACCTCCCATGAACTCAACGTCTCACCTTGTCCACCTTGCGAGCGAAGATACTTGAAGACTTCGTCCATCTATGTTCATTCCTCATCCAAAACCAATTAGATCCGAAACGCCTACACCGCTTGATGTGCATAACCCTACATCCGTCGAGCGGGCTAATTAAACATCGACAGACGATCAGGGGCTTCGGCAGATTTTTTTTGCCCAAAAATCTATCGACGACCCTGTCAGGTTCTACAATGTGGTGAAATATCGTGCTATCTGGAGTCTACTCCAGCATACAGAAAGAATCACATCCATCGCCACTAACAGTGTTACCATCGTCGCATGACTCGCCCATCTGCATGATGCCATCCCCACAACCCGGACAATCAACGGGACAGGTAGCCGTGGTCTCCATACTATTGCAACTGCCGTCGCCACATACATTTTGTAGACAATTATCGTCAAACCATGCGGTGCCAATGCCGTCAGGCTCGACGTCCATCCACAGCCGGAATCGTACGGTAGTCGCATTCGCAGGAGCGGTGATTCGACCAGTTAGAAACGTCCAAGATCCACTAATTGGGGCTTGACCGATAATATCAGTCTGAATAAGACTGCCGCTGCTATCTAACCATCTTAGCTCAAGACCGCTAAACGCCGTATCCACGTTGGCGACTTTCACCCAGGTGGAGGCGTCATAGACGTCGCTACCAACCACACTTACGTCCTGTGCGACTTGTCTTGGGAATCGATAATGGGCCATCATTTGCTGCGAAGTTGTACCGGAGTTTGCCTCCGGGGTCACCAACGATCGTCCGCCGTTTCCGGTCCATTTCCAACCGATACCGCCATTTTCAAACCCAGGGTCGATGAGCAGTTGACCTGCCCCGCATCCTTCGAGCAAACACATGGCATCACAACCGTCGCCGTTCATCGTGTTCCCGTCATCACATGCCTCAATGCCTTGCCGGATGAACCCGTCCCCGCACGTCGCGTTGACGCAAGTATTCATACAATCGTCAGTATTGTCATTGTTGGCGTCATCGCAATCCTCACCAGCCTGAATGATACCGTCGCCGCAGCCGGGGCAATCCTGCGCACATGATGCGGTAGTTTCCGCGCCATTGCAGCAACCGTCTCCGCATACATCACGACAGTCCAATGCACACGAGGTGCAATCTTCATTCGCTCCGCAACAACCGTCCCCGCACATGGTTACGCAGTCCAACGAACAGGTACACTCGTTTTCACCAGCGTCGCAAATACCATTGCCGCACTGCTCAATGAAGCAACTTGAACTACAGCCGTCACCGTCGATGGTATTGCCGTCTTCGCATTCTTCCACGCCAACCCAGAGGAATCCGTCACCGCAGGCCGCAGCTAGGCAAGTATCAAGACAGGCATCCATGTTGTCCGTGTTGCCGTCATCACAATTTTCACCTGCCTGCACGATGCCATCGCCGCAACCGGGACAATCCTGGGCACACGACGCGGTAGTTTCCGCGCCGTTGCAACAACCGTCACCGCATGAGGCGATGCAATCCGAGGGGCAACTACAGCTGTTCTCCAATGCATCGCAAAAGCCGTCGCCGCACATATCTTTCAGGCAGTTGTCATCGAACCACGCGGTGCCTACGCCGTCCGGTTCTGCGCGCGTGCGAAGCCAGAAACGCACAGTCGCTGCATTCATTGGCGCAGCCAATTGCCTGGATAGCATGGTCCATGGTTGAGTGCCAAGGCTTTGTCCAATGATGTCCGTTTGAATGAAATTGCCGCTGCCATCGAGCCAATCCAGCTCAACAACAATGCCCGCCCCGTCAAGGTTAGCTACCTTTACCCATGCAGAGGCATTGTACACATGACCGCCGGTAATGGGCACATCCTGTACAATCTGTCTCTCCCACCTTGTGTGAGTAACCATTTCCTGAGAATACAACCCGGAATATGACTCCGTCATGACAAAGCGGCGTCCACCGCTGTTGATCCAAAGCCACCCAACACCGCCATTTTCAAATCCGGCGTCGGTGAGGAGTTGATCTGCGCCGCATCCTTCAAGCAAACACATGGCATCACAACCATCGCCGTCTATGGTGTTCCCGTCGTCACATGCCTCAACACCTTGCCGGAGGAATCCGTCGCCGCACGTGGCGTTGATGCATGCATTCAAACAATCGTCAGCATTGTCGCTGTTGGCGTCATCGCACTCCTCGCCAGCCTGAAGAATTCCGTCGCCGCAGCCGGGGCAATCCTGTGCACATGACGCGGTTGTTTCCGCGCCATTGCAACAGCCGTCGCCGCAGGTGTCACGACAGTCTTGCGCGCAAGACGTGCAATCCTCTCCTGATGCGCAACAACCGTCACCACACAAAGTCGCGCAATCCTGTGGGCAGGTACACTCGTTTTCGCTAGAGTCACATATTCCATTGCCGCACTGTTCGATCAAGCAGTTCGAATCACAGCCGTCGCCATCGACGGTGTTACCGTCGTCGCATTCCTCGACCCCAACCCAGAGGAATCCGTCACCGCACGAAGCGCTGACGCAAGCATTCAAGCAACTATCGGTATTATCCGTGTTAGCATCATCACACGCTTCGACACCGGCCCAAATGACGCCGTCACCGCAGAAAGCCATAGTGCATGTATCGAGGCATGCGTCGGTAGCATTCGAGTTGCCGTCATCACAAGCCTCCACGCCAACCCGAAGAAAACCATCTCCGCAAGTCGCGGCTACGCAAGTATTAAGGCAGTCATCCGTGTTGTCAGTGTTACTATCGTCGCACTGTTCGCCCGCTTGAATGAAGCCATCGCCGCAACCGGGGCAATCCTGGGGGCACGATGCGGTTGTCTCCGAGATATCGCAACAGTCATCACCACAGGTAATGCCACAATCCACCGGACAGCTACAAGGATTTTCCTGCAGGTCACACACGCCGTCGCCGCAACCTATCCGTAGGCGGCAATCATCAAACCATGCAGTACCGACGCCGTCAGGCTCTACATTTGTGCGAAGTCGGAATCGCACCGTAGCCGCATTCGACGGTGCCGTGAAGCGTCCAGCGAGTAATGTCCAAGGCTGTGTGCCAAGGATTTGACCGACTATGTCGGTGCGCAAGAGGTTGTTGCTGCTACCCATCCAATCGAGCAGGACGGCGCTGCCGTTGCCATTAAGCTGATCGGTCTTTACCCATGCGGAGGCGTCGTATTCGTCGCCACCGATAATGACAACATCTTGAATGATCTGCCTGATCCAGCGGGTATGCGTGATCATCTCCTGAGAGAAGTTTCCAGAGTGGACTACCGTACTCACAAAGGTTCGTCCACCGCTGTTGATCCACAGCCACCCGGTCCCGCCGTTTTCAAATCCAGGATCGGTGAGAAGTTGACTGAATGCTGATGTCTCACTGATGCAATTGGCATCGCACCCATCACCATTGATCATATTTCCGTCATCACATTCTTCACCGGCGGATGGATTTCGTTTGCCGTCGCCGCATTGCGCCAAGGTACAGTCATTATTACAGTTGGCTGACTCACCACCGTCATCACACTGTTCATTGCCTTGAAGGGTGTTGTCTCCGCAGACTGTTGGTGTGCAAATTCCAGCGCCGCCCATGTCATAGCATATCGTAAAGTCATGTTTATCGCCGAGCAGGAATTGATTCAGCGTAGGAGAATAGGTACGGACGACGATCTCATTGGTGGATGGTCGAAATTCCATGTTTCTAAGCCAACCGTTGCCGCCGTTGGGGCGTTTCTGGTAGGTTGACAGGATCGAGTGTACAGGATTGCCGCTTGACGCGATGTCCATACGCCGGGCCGCTTCGTTGTTGTGCGCCCCTAGCATTAAGAATAAATTTGGGTTGTTTCCCAGCGTATCAAGAATTGCCTGGCCCATCCTTGAAAACGTAGCATCATAGCTTAAGACATAGTGGCTGGTGATAATGGCACGACGCTCACTGTATTCTTTCAATACCCCGTCGGCCCAGACCAGCACCGCATCGCGTAGCGCACTGGAAACGCGATCATCATATTCCAGGTGTAGGATAATGAAGTCCATGCCGCCTGCGGAGAATAATTGATAATTGTTGTCGTTATTTTCGGGTTCAAAAGAGCTGCCATAATAAGTGCGATCTTGATAACGGGTGACCCCAAAAAACTGGTTGAAGAATGTAGTGGTTGAGCCACCGTCACCGAGTGATCCGGGTGTTCCATCGCCAACATGGCCATTAGCCTGGTCGTGATTCCCCGGTGCCATGCCAAATGGAATGCCATGTAACAGTGAGGTTGTCAACGGATCTTCCAGTCGAGCCATAGCTGCATCCGCGACCAACCACTCTCGGTCATCCCCGTTGTTATCCCCTTGTTGAACGCAATCACCCAGATGGGTGACGAATGCGATGTTCTTCGAAACCAAGTTGTCAACAATCCATTGTGTTTGGGCATGAAAAGTCGCAGGTTCGCCACCCGCGCTACACGCTGAACCACAGCTATACCATTGGGTGTCCGGAAGCGCGACGATCGTGAAATTATTCTCTGCTTGGGATATGCTCCACGTGGCTAATACAATCAGCGCGCAGATTTCCGATGCAAACTTATGACTCATAACTGGACTCCATCCGACCACAGAGAATAAAGAAACGGGCTGTACAATAACAAAACGTTTGTCATATTTCAATAGGTAGCCTCCGCCATTTGGGCCTCCCCGCGTGGAGTTCATCTCCGCATGCGATCTTGCTGCTTTCAGCTCTATGACACGCATGTTTTTCGGACGAAACGAAATGGGTGATCCACGAGGTAAAAGTAGATTTGCCTGTGGTTCCGGAAACCATCATCCGGAAGGAATGTATGCAACCAACAGTGAGTCGGGGGCGGCACACGCTGGCAAAAAAGAAGGGCATGGGAAGAACGCAGTGCGTTTACGCGAACACTCCGCTGAATCCGGAATGATCACGTGCCCGTCAATCGTGAAAGGCAGAAGCGTCAAAAGCACGTGGCTATGGTAATGCCCGAAGCACGGTTGTCAGGTTGGTATATGTGCTGATGGTCAACCTGTAGGGATATCTACAACTGAGCATGGTCATCGGACGTGAACTAGTAGGTGGTACGGAGGAAGTATCTGAGTGCGTTGGTTCGATCGCTACGGACGATGGAAACGTAAGCAGGGGAATTCATGTAACCCATTTGTCCAGAGTCTATATAGTTGCGAAGAGTGGGGGAAGGCGACAAATTCTCGGACGTCGCAGCCATTGTTAAGCGCGAGACGGCATGTCGATCGGTGTTGCAGATCTGCCGACAATACCTGTGCCGGTATGAACATGGTTAGACAATTAAAGCCGCGATGATCTGCGATAGCTAGAGATCTGCGCAGAATCAGCACCGCAGACTGATGAAACGGGCAGATGAATGGATAAACGTGAGTTTGAACGAAGACACGTGAACGCCCATTGCGTCATCCGCTATGTGAGCCTTGACGGACGGTCAGTTGAACGAATCGTGGGTACGATGCGTGATCTTTCGCGTAGTGGAATAGGTATTCTCGCAAAAGTAAGCCTAAGGCGTAACACACCGGTCCACCTGTGCGTCACCTGCCGAGAAGGTAAATCGACCAACTTTACAGGCAATGTGATACACGCGCAGCCCGCCGACGAAGGACGGTATCTGCTTGGCGTGAAATTCTGCAAAATCGATGACGAGCGAGTGGCATACATGTTGGATCCGTCTCGCGCGCATGACACAGCGACAGGCTCAGATGGAATGGGAACGACAAGTGTGAAGGTACCGGAAGAACACAAGGAGGTAGGAGAAGTCCAGTGAAGCACGTGGCTCCCGGATATGTAGACCGAGAGGCTACTTCGGTTGCTGATGCGGCGACCGACATCTCAGACGCTGCTGTCAAACAGGCAAGCAGGGGTGCCTATCGTACTGCCGAGATACAACGAGGGATGAAACCTGAGTTGTTACACAAGTACTTCATCGGAGTCTCTTGCTGACCTCGGGCCTGGGTTCACCTCACAACATCACTGTAGAGCCGTATACTATCAGCCGCGAAAAACAGCATGTGATGAGAAAAATCACCCTGTTGTCGCCGTTTGATAACCGGAAAGAGAAGTAAAATCGGGTCGGCGAAAGTCCGTATAGACAATCCGCCGTAAATGCTTGGCAGATCATGAAATTAGGTACTGGAGCCAGCGAGACTCGAACTCGCGACCTTCTGCATGCCATGCAGACGCGCTCCCAACTGCGCCATGGCCCCTTCACCACTGCATTATTGTCTATCCTTAATCAATTGGCAAGCACATTCCCAGTTGTGTTAACAGTTAGGGTGTGAGACAGATTAGGCGCGTTTGAGTGGGGTGGCATGGGTAAGTCCCGATGTATCCCGACGTAAAGTCGGGATACATCGGGACTTACCCGTGTAGTTCCGGAGGCCGACACGGGCAAAAAAAACGTTGCCCATGCCACCCTGGATGAACCCGAAAAATAAGCTGTGAC
>JAJRWX010000032.1 GCA_024276605.1 Planctomycetota bacterium
GCATGGCACAAAAATGCGCTCGGGCAAGCAACTTGGTCGTGACTACAAGGCGTTTGAGCAGACAAATCCTGCAGTTATGCTCGTTATCAATGGTTTTTTCTCGAATATTTTTTGGAATCGTCAACTACTGCGTAACTTGGGCTAAGATTTTCTGTAGTTGTATGCCCCTAGCTTTCTCCCAGGCCAAGCGTTGCTGAAGCTGTCTGTTGCGGTTAGCCTGCTTTTTGTGTGGTTAGCTTTGATCTGGCGCGTTCTTTTTTTAAGCGGGGTTATCATGATGACGAAGCGATACGGTTCAATCATCCTATGGACGATGACGGCGCTGATGGTGTCGTGGCCTACACTTACGTCGGCTGGGGAATCGCATCCATTTTCAGTGCACGATATGCTGACGATGGATCGTATTGGCGACCCCCAAGTTTCACCGGACGGTACGACCATTGTGTTTGTATTGCGTAAGACCGATAGGGAGGCCAATCGGGGGCGCACGGACCTTTACTTGATCGGCGTGGATGGCCGCGGTCTGCGGCGATTAACCTCGCACCCAGCCGGCGACAGTAATCCGCGTTGGTCGCCGGATGGGCGAACCATTTACTTTCTTTCAAGTCGCAGTGATTCATCGCAAGTGTGGCGTATCAGGGTGGATGGTGGTGAAGCGCAGCAAGTGACCAAGCTCCCCCTCGACATTTCAGCTATGAATCTTTCCCCCACGGGGAAGCACGTAGCTGTTGGTGTAGATGTATTTCCGGATGCCGATGGTATGGCATCAACCAAGCAGCGTCTTGACGAAGTGTCATCCCTCACGACGACTGGTCGTGTGTATGATAAACTGTTCATTCGCCATTGGGATACATGGAAGGACGGTCGGCGGGCGCATGTGTTTGTTGTAGCTATTGATGGCGGTGAGCCTGTCGATGTGATGCAAGGCATGGACGCGGATTGTCCCACCAAACCGTTTGGCGGCGCAGAAGATTTCACCTTTTCACCCGATGGTCAATCCATTGTATTTTCTGCGCGTGATGCCGGGAAAGCGGAGGCGTGGTCAACAAACTATGATTTATTTGTTGCACCGATTGATGGCTCATCCAAGCCACGATCCTTAACGAAAGATAACCCGGCATGGGACACGGGGCCTGTTTTTTCGCCGGACGGAAAAACACTGGCTTATTTGGCGATGCGTAAGGCAGGGTATGAGGCGGATCGATACCGTATTGTATTGATGTCATGGCCCGGGGGTCGGAAGCGTACACTGACAGAGGATTGGGATCGCTCTCCGGGATCGTTGACTTGGGCTAACGATGGGCAGTCGATCTACGTGACGGCCGCCAATCTGGGGCAGCGGTCTTTATTTGCTATCGAGGTAGCTGAGGGCAAAGTGCGTACGGTGGTTCGAGATGGAACGATCGGAGCGATGGGCGTGGCTGGGAACCGCGTTGTCTTTGGTATGGACCATTTGCAATCTCCGGTTGAACTCTATTCGATCAAGCCGGATGGTAGTGATCGAAAAACGATCACGAATATCAATTCAGAAAAGATCGCAAAGACACGCATGGGGGAGGCGTCACAGTTTACTTTTAAGGGGTGGAACGATGAAAAGGTATATGGTTATGTAGTCAAACCGGTAGACTTCGACCCTAACAAAAAGTACCCGGTGGCCTTTTTGATCCATGGCGGGCCGCAGGGATCGTTTGGAAATCATTTTCACTATCGCTGGAATCCACAGGCCTATACGGGGGCCGGGTACGCGGCTGTCATGATCGACTTTCATGGTTCGACGGGTTATGGGCAATCGTTTTGCGACTCGATTCGTGGGGATTGGGGCGGTAAACCGTTTGAGGATTTGCAGAAAGGTCTGGCGGAGGCTTTGCGGCTGAATCCCTGGATGGATAGTGACAGAGTTTCGGCACTAGGTGCTTCCTTCGGTGGTTACATGATTAACTGGATCGCCGGTAATTGGCCTGATCGTTTCCGTTGCCTGATTAATCACGACGGCAACTTGGACGAACACCTCGCCTATTATGATACGGAAGAATTATGGTTTCCTGAATGGGATCACAACGGTACGCCTTGGGATAATCCTCAAGGTTATCAAAAGCATAACCCCATCAACCATGTAAAAAACTGGAAGACGCCCATGCTTGTGATCCATGGTGCGCTGGATTTTCGAGTGGTCGAGACGCAGGGTATGTCGACATTTACAGCATTACAACGCCGTGGTATTCCCAGCAAGCTGCTTTATTTCCCCGACGAAAACCATTGGGTTCTACAACCAGCCAATAGCGTGCTTTGGCATGAAACCGTGTTATCCTGGTTGGATGAGTGGACCAAGAAATAAAGATCTAAGTTACTTCGGTGGGGTTGCGCTCTCTGCACCAGGTGTACTTGCAGGACGCACAAGCGCTGTTGGCGTGGGTGTGGTGTCAGCTTGTGATAATCGAGACCGGGCGATCATCGATAGCGTAATCAAAGCGATCACTACCAAACCAGCTGCTATCCACGCGGTGGATATGCCGCCTACGCGTGATGGCTCATGCCATACGGTAGGCTGCTTGGAAAATTCTCCCGACGCTAGGGCCGCAGAAAGGTCATGAAGATTGTGGTTGGCGGTGTGTGGGGGGGATGATGTAGGCGTCAAAACAGGCGTCGTTTCAGACGGGTTTGATTGATCTGTGGGTAAACTTTGATAGTGCAGCGCAATCTGGCACGATTTACATGTCGTATCGGTCGGAGCGACATCGCCGTGGCAATGCCAACAATGAGAAAAGAATAAACAAAGGCCTGGCGTTTCGATGGTAAATCGCCACTGATGGTCGGTCCACGGTCCGCGAACGATCGACGTGTCGGTAATGACACCGCGACGGATCTGACGAACAATACGGTCAAGCGTGACACCGGGGAATTGGCGTACGTGCTCCAGAACGTACCAGGGGCCGGCGTGGGCTTTCATTTTGGCGATCATCTGTTCGCTGAGATCCTGTTCACATTCATCGCACTGCTGAGCATTACGCGGGACTAATTGTCCACACGAAACGCAGGGGATGGTATGGCCGTGCCAGATTGATTGGCCTTGAGGACTCAAAGGCCCAATACCTTTTCGAGCGGCAATTTCGAGCGGATGAAAGCCGGGTGGTACGTCAGCCTCGGGGGCGGATGGTGGTTGCGTTGGGTTTGATTCGTTGTTCACTCGTTACAACTCCCCTATTGACTCCCTATTGACTCCCTATTGTAGGAGGGCTGTAAACGTCCGACAACCGACAACTTACATGGCTTGACGGTTAGATGCGCTAAGTTGTTTGCGAAAGACCCTGGCGAGAGCTAAACTCTCGTCTTTACTGGTGTGATATAGAGAAAATGGCAACTAAGGACATTATGACTGAGGTAACCCAAAGGATCAAACTGGGCCGATACGACTTTACGTCGATCGAGTCTCGATGGCAGCAGTATTGGGATCAGCACCGCACATTTAGAATGGAAAACCCAAGCGAAGCGGACGCTTGTGCGGATAAACCTAAGTACTACATTCTCGATATGTTTCCCTATCCCAGCGGTAGTGGGCTTCATGTTGGACATCCACTTGGCTACTGCGCGACGGATATTATTGCCCGTTACAAACGCATGTGCGGGTACAACGTGCTTCATCCTATGGGATTTGATTCTTTCGGTTTGCCCGCCGAGCAGTACGCCATCCAGACAAATGTTCATCCCGCGGTGACGACCAAGAAGAACATCGACACCTACCGCCGTCAAATGAAAATGTTTGGCTTTAGTTATGACTGGCATCGGGAAATCGCCACGTCGGATGCTCGATTCTACAAGTTTACGCAGTGGTGCTTCATTCAGATGGCGCAAAGCTGGTACGACGACCAAGCTACGTGGACCGCACCGGATGGTTATACCATCAAAGGGCGTGCTCGTCCTATCGCTGAGTTGGAAGCGGCTCTGAAGTCCGGTCAATGGGGCGTAGACGAATCGTTGAATCTCGTGCGCCATGCTGATGATGAGCAGTTCTGCGTGTGGGGTGATCTGTCGGAGCCGCAGCAGCGAGAAGCCATCGATCGTCATCGTTTGGCATTTATCGATGAAATCCCAGTCAATTGGTGTCCTGCGCTTGGCACTGTTCTGGCAAATGAAGAAGTGGACAGCGAAGGACTCAGCGATCGTGGTAGTCACCCGGTGTATCGACGACCGTTACGTCAGTGGATGTTACGCATTACGAAGTATAGCGAACGATTGATCGATGATCTGGCCGAGCTTGATTGGCCAGAACCCATAAAGCTGATGCAACGGAATTGGGTGGGGCGAAGCACCGGGGCGGAAGTTGTGTTTCCGCTGGCGAATATGTGGAATTTGAAGGATGGTCAGTGGTCTTGCAAGGACTCGGCCACAACGATACCGGCTTCGCTGAATTACGATAACTTTCCCCATGCCATACGTGTGTACACGACGCGGCCTGATACGCTTTATGGTGCGACATATATGGTGCTTGCGCCGGAGCACGCCATGGTCGAGCAAATCACGACGCGGGCGCAGAAACAACAGGTTGATAATTATATCAAAGAAGCCAGCCACCGTTCGGACCTTGATCGCACGGCTGATATGAAAGAAAAAACGGGTGTATTTACCGGAGGGTATGCGATCAATCCCGTTACTGGCCGACCTATTCCCATCTGGATTGCGGATTATGTACTTATGGGATACGGCACGGGGGCGATCATGGCTGTCCCCGGTGGTGATTCACGTGATTTTGAGTTTGCATGTACATTTGACCTTCCTATTGTCCCTGTAGTTACACCTACATCGGAATGGATTCAGCAACGGTTAACGGCGATGACGGCGCGGATCGATCAGCGTGCGCTGGATGGGTTCGACGATTTAGCCAAAGAATACCCGCAGCTAGGTGAAGAAATTGCGAAGTGTCGGCAACGCAGCACTGGACTGGGTGAAAAGACGTTATCGGTACTTCGTGATGATGTTGGTATGACGAAACTGTTGCATCATTATATTTGTCATCCGCAAGCGTGGGGAGAGGCTTTTACCGGGGAAGGGGTTGCGGTCAATTCTCCAGGTGATATGGACGTAGACGGCGTAGATAATCCTTGCGTGCTGGATGATATGCCTACGGCTGAGGCAAAATCGGCGATCATTGAATGGCTGGAGGCTCGGGGTTTGGGGCGTGGTGCGGTTAACTATAAGTTGCGTGATTGGGTGTTTAGTCGTCAGAAGTATTGGGGAGAGCCGATTCCCGTGTTGCACGGTGAGGACGGAGAAGTGGTTGCTATCGATGTGGATGAGTTACCGCTTGAGCTTCCGGAGATGGAGGATTTCAAACCGACGCCTGTAGCTGGAAGCGACGAACAGGTACCCACCCCGCCGTTAGGTCGAGCTAAGGATTGGGCGAAGGTTGAGAGAAACGGCAAGACGTACCGTCGAGACCTTAATACCATGCCCCAATGGGCGGGATCCTGCTGGTATTACCTGCGATTTATCGATCCAGATAATGAAACGCGCATTTGCGACACTGATGCTGAACGATATTGGATGCCCGTTGATTTATACGTGGGGGGTGCAGAGCATGCGGTGTTGCACCTGCTTTACGCCAGGTTTTGGCACAAAGTGCTTTACGATTTGGGGTATGTTTCCACGCGTGAACCGTTTAAGAGACTATTTAATCAGGGGATGATCCAGAGTTTTGCCTATCGCGATGCGCGTGGTCTGGTTGTTGGTCCGGATCAAGTTGATGCGCTTGCGGGCGATCAGTTTGTCATGAAGGAGACCGGCGAAAAGGTCGAACGCATCGTTGCGAAAATGAGTAAGGGATTGAAAAATGTGGTCAATCCCGACGAGATCATCTCCCAATACGGCGCTGACACCTTTCGTTTATACGAAATGTACATGGGGCCTTTGGATGCGGCTAAGCCTTGGAGTACGCGCGACGTACCTGGATTGCACAAACTCTGTCAACGTATTTGGCGGTTGGTGGTGGATGAAAATACCGACGAGCTTTCACCGGCGTTATGTGAAGATGCCCCTTCTCCCGACGCGCTTCGTGCCTTACACAAGACCATCAAACGCGTGCAAGCGGATGTGGAATCGCTAAAGCTCAACACAGCGATTGCGGCTATTTTTGACTTTGTGAATATCTTAACGCCACTCGAAAAACGGTCGCGTGCGGTGATTGAACCATTCGTACTCGTACTTGCACCCTTTGCGCCTCATCTGGCCGAGGAGCTTTGGCATCGGCTCGGGCACGATTCGACCTTGGCCTATGAGCCTTGGCCAAGCTATGACGAAGTGCTGACGCAAGACGAAACCGTCGAAATCGTGGTACAAATATGCGGCAAAGTTAAATCCCGCATGATGGTCCCGGCTAACCTAGAGGATGAAGCGCTGAAGGATGCAGCGATGGCGGATGATCGTGTGGCGCGTGCGATAGAAGGAAAAACGATTCGCAAAGTGATCGTCGTGAAAGGTCGGTTGGTTAACATTGTGGCTACCTAGTGCTATGTCACAGCTAAGAATTCGGGTGGCATGGGCAAGTTCCGATGTATCCCGACCTTACGTCGGGGTACATCGGGACTTGCCCGTGTAGTTCCGGAGACCGCCACGGGCAAAAAAAGCCTTACCCATGCCACCCTCGATGAACCCGAAAAATAAGCTGTGACACAGCACTAATGCCGAGTTAAAGTCAGAGAACAACACATGGCCCTGGAAATCGAACTTAAACTTCAGGTCGAGTCGCACGACGTGGTACGTGAGAGGTTGCGCGAGTTGGGCGGTTTGTTTGATGGTGTTTATCTCGAAACGAACTGTATGTTAGATCGACCTGATGGCACGCTTAGAAAGTTAGGCAAAGGGCTACGCATTCGGTCGATGGTCTGCGAGCAGGGGCAGCCGTTACCGGCTACGCTAACTTTCAAGGGGCCTAGGCAGATGGGTACGGTTAAGACACGTGAAGAAATTGAGGTTGAAGTATCAGACCCGACTAGTGCTCGATGTATGTTTGAATCGTTAGGGTTTATATGCGTATTCGAATATCAAAAACGCCGAGAGCGATGGCGGATGGCTTCTTGTCGCATAGAATTGGATCAACCGCCTTATCTAGGGTATTTTGTAGAGATAGAGGGGCCGGATGAGCAGGCCATTCGCGCGGTACAGCGTGAGTTGCTACTAGATTCACTGTCGGATGTATCGCCCTCGTATGTGCATATGCTACTGAGTTATTGCAAAGCACACGATATCGTGGATCGAAAGATACCATTACATGGTTAGGGGAACATTGGCTGAGATTATTTTCACAGTGTTTGAATTGAATAGAGCTTGCTCTAGTGACCGGTTAAGCCAGGTGCCCATAGGTAAAGAAACTCGGGTGAGGCGTGCTCAAAAAGCCCGGCGGCGTCGATGTTGAGAAAATTAATGTCGATACCGGGTTGGGGCATATGGGCATAGTAGTTTGGCTTGTACTCAGCCGGACGATGGTAGGTGATGACACGTACCGATGTCGTGTTTACCTGAGATTTTAGTGCTTCGATGGTATCGCGCATCGTAGCTATGCGATCCACCAGTCCCCATTCAGCGGCCTGGGTGCCCGTGAAGACACGGCCATCTGCCAGTTTACGCACGACATCTTCTTCCATGTGTGGTCGTCCCGTAAGCACTACGCTTACAAAGCGCTCATACATGTCGTCGACAATGTGTTGAAAAAGTTCTCGATGTTCGTCAGACAAAGCACGAAACGGCGAACCCGCTTCTTTGTTTGGACCGGAGGTGATCGCCTCGTTCTTGATTCCGAGCATGCCCAGCGTGCCGCTCATATCAAACAACTGCATAATCACACCGATGCTACCCGTCACCGTGGATGGTTGAGCGATTATTTCATCGCACGCACATGCAATGTAATAACCACCGCTCGCCGCGACATCCATCATCACCGCCACGATCGGCTTGCCGGATTTTTTGAAATGCACAATCTCATCATGAATCAGTTCACTGGCAACGACGGTGCCTCCGGGGGAGTTAATGCGCAGGATAACCGCTTTGACGCTGCGGTCCCGTCTCGCCTTATCTAACTGTTCGCTGATAAAGCTGACCGGGTGTTCACCCGTGCCAAATAGCTGAGTTTTGGCCGCATTCGTGAGCACGCCGCTTGCGTGGATGACGGCAATTTTGTCACTGGCGAGGAAACTATCGCGACTCAATTCGGTTTCCACGAGTTTACGACTACCGGATACCGGTGTGATGAGCAGGCTTGGTGCCTGACAACCTATGGTTGCTATACAAACTAAGAAAGCAACCAAACAAGAAATCGGGCCACGTATTGTACGGTGCGAAATCCTCACATCAGACCTCCTATGTCTACGGTTTTCATAGCTACGCCGTCTTTTTAAGGCGACATCGATGCGCCGAAGGTAACACATTTATGCTAAGTCTGCGAGTCAATATATCATACAAGACGACGTTACAGGCCTGTCTGCTTACGTACGATCATGTCAAAGTTGCGCACCAATCCGGTATAAACGCTCCAAACGACAAAGCTGTAGACGACCGTAGCTATCCCCGTGCCGAGAAGACCTGCTATTCTTGCAGCTTGCACACCTTCCGCAAACTCCTTGGGCGAATCAAACAGATTGTTGAGATCGACGAGATAGAAAATCGCGGTGAACGGCGTAAACGGTGCGAGGAATGCGCCTACTTCGCCGCCACCTGCGCCTTGTACGATGGCTTGTCCAATCAAAGTAGCCACGATCGATAGCACGATAACCAAACCTACGCTGTACATGACAGCCGTGACGGTTTTTCTGGTGACTAAAGAAATGCGCAGGCCGATCACGCAAGCACAGCCTGTATAAATGATGAGTAGCGCAGTCATCTCGATTGAAGTTTCGAACCAGATAGCCGGGGTGGTATTCGACTGCGTAAGACCATATAAGCAGAAAACCAACAGGAACACGACAGGCCCGATGAGTAGGGGTAAGGCAAAAGTGACAAGCCCACGCAGTTTACCCCAGAGAATATATTTACTCGTGACTAGTGTTGTTAACAAAATATCCATCGTTTTGGATTCTCGTTCTTTGGTCATGGAAGTCGCGGCGGTGTTTGTGGCGATGATAAGTGCGATGCCGAATTGGATGATGATGAGCAGAGAGAGCGACTTACGCGCAGTATCAGCGTTAATGTGTCCCATCATGTGATAGAGCAATAACGCTGCGCATCCAAAGACACCCCCTGCGATTAACGTCCAGCGCAATAATGCGCCACTTCCCCCGCTTCTGGTCTTGGCTTCTCGCCACGCGACCGGATTAACCCATACCGTGCGCGCGGGACGAGAACGCTCTTGTAAAGAGACTTTGCGGAAACGGTCGGTAAACTTTGTCCAGAAGGTCGCGTCACTGGAAACAACGCTGCGCCTCACAAACAAAATACTTGTCAGCGTAAGCAGTAGCGCTGTGATGAGCGTCCAGCAAACGTAGGCTGCTGAGGGATAGGCCAGAGCAAAGCGGACCATGCTCGAGTATTCTGTGAGTCTGGCGTAATCAGGTGCGTGTATACGATTAAGGGCTACATCTAACGCGAGAAACGGATGCAGCGGCGTTAGCCAGCTCATTTGTTTGCCTGCCATGTTTGGTTGTGAAGCTTCAATCCAAGTACCTGACCATTGGCCAAATAGGTAGACGCAAAGCAGGTATAAACCGATCAAAAGAAAAAAAGAAAAAATCGTACCACGCGTACCGACACGTCGCATGGCAATAAAAATCGCCAGCGCACCTGTAAGAATCGCCGTCGAACCGGACAGTGCAAAGCTCTCAAACACTTGGGACGTCGTCACGCCACCGTAAGCCATGGTCATGAGAAAAATCGGCAAACCCGCAATCAGTAGCATGATGACGAAATACAACCGACTCAGGAGTGATCCAAACACGATTTGACCATTACTCAGTGGCGTGGAAAGTAAAATGTTAAACGTCTGTGCATCGCGTTCTTGTGTGATCGCCGCGGCGGTGAATACGGGAGCCAGGAAACACATCAGTGCGAGTTGGGTGATGGATGTATGGGCAAACGTTTGAGAAGCAGCTTTGGCTAACTCTGCCAGCGAACCACGTTGATTATTACCGCTTAGAATCAACGAAAACAAGACAACAAGAATCAAAGCAGCCAGATAGCCGGCGCGCAGCCATAGATGGCGCGTGCGCTTGGACGATCCCTGTACAACGCGCACGAGAATGGGGTTAGCCGGGATCAACAGCCAAATCCATAGCCACAATTTGTGAAGCACTTGTCCCATTGAATGTGTTAACCCAGGTAAATTTCTCGCCGTACCAAGTCACGACTTTTATTGCACCATACCCTTCGTGAGTTGCATAAACGCAGTCTCAAGGTTGACCGGTTCTTCCTTGATTTCACGAATCTTGAAATTATTTTTGATAAGCAGCTTGGTAAGCGGTGTGAAGTCGTGTGTTTGTTTTTCCAAATCCACGATGATCGCACCATTATCCTGGGTGACGGAGCGAATACCACTTACGCGTTGCAATAGCGTGATGGCTAAGTCCTGCTGTTCCGTGACTCGGATGTGTACTTTGGTACCGGACTTTACCCGCTGCAACACCTCAGCAATAGAGCCGTGAAATAATAATTCGCCGCGCTCGATGATTCCGATGGTAGAACATAGTTCCGCTAGTTCGTGTAAAATGTGTTAACTGATGACAATGGTTTTACCCATGTGGCGAAGTTCTTTCAGTAGCTCACGAATTTCGATGCGCGCCCGTGGATCAAGACCGCTAGCCGGCTCGTCTAAAAGTAAAACTTTCGGGTCATGCAATAGCACGCGGGCCAGGCTTAATCGCTGTTGCATTCCGCGCGACAGTGAGTCTACCAGTGCTTCTTTTTTGTACTCCAAGTCTGTTAATTCAAGCACATCGCCGACGACACGCGTTCGTTGTTTGCCTGTAATGTTGTAGGCACTGGCGAAAAACTCGAGATATTCCTGAACAACCATGTCTTCATAGGCGCCGAAAAAGTCCGGTACATAGCCAATGAGTGGGCGAATTTTTCGAGATTCGTATCCGACCACATGTCCACAGATGCGGGCTTCTCCCCATGTCGGTTGTAAGAGCGTGGCCAGAATTTTAATCGTCGTGGTTTTACCGGCTCCGTTAGGTCCGATGTAGCCAAAACATTCACCTTCTTCGAGATTGAGTTCGAGATTGTTGAGCGCGACTAACTTACCGTAGCGCTTAGTCAGGTTGATAGTTTGAACGATCAATGGGCTACCTTTTCTACTGTGACCATGTCACACATGTTACCCGGTTAATTCGGATCAGACGATGTCGTTGTCGCCTTTGATGCTAAATGAGACACCGGTATACGAAAACGGTACATCGTGGTCGCATATTGATCATCAGGCTCGATAGGACGAAAGTTATCTTCTCCTTGCTTGGAGAACAAGCGGATCGGTCCTGCACTATCTGAAAAGCCGATGAGTATGACATTGCCCGAACGTTTGGGAGCAGCCATAACCCGATATCCGGTTTTATCGTCGGATGAAGCGGCAGTAGCGGGCGCACCGGCGATCAACGAGTCGGTCAGATCGAGTTGCCGCAGTCGGTCGCGTGAAATGGCGTAAAATGATGATAAGCCCATAATGCCTAAACCGCCGGTATCTTTGGCGCTGAATTCACCCACCGTCGATGCGAGAAGTAGTGCTAGTTGTTCCTGTCCACCCGCGTATTGTGCATCAGGCGTGGAGCCTAAGCCAATGCTGCTAAGTAATCCCTTGAAGTTGTCTGCCCATCGATCTTGAGCATAAACTAACTTACTTTTTTCACGAATCTGAATCGCTGTTTCCCCAGAGGCATTCAAGAAACAACGATCGTATAACATGACACGCGACCCGTCGTTAGGCAGTTCGCCGATGTTGTACACGAAGGTAGACTGGTCGCGCAATTGGTTCGAGGCGTTGATGCTATCCGTATCGGCGAAGTCGATAGTTGAATGAATTAGCCGACACCGCTCTAATGGCACGCTGAGACTATTGACCACATAACTTTCTTCCGAGATCAGGCGATTATTAATCACAATGTTTCCGTCAATCGTTCCATCGATCGTTCCATCCCAACGACCCTCGAATTGTTTTAGCGTGCCACGGATACGCACGTTTCTAATTTCCGCACTGCCGGGTATCAAGCGATAATCACCGGGATCGGCAAAGCTTGTGATGCCGGAGGAAACGTCGTTTCTACCGGGTATGGGTTTGATCCAGCAGGTGCTCGGACCGGGGCTGATCGCCCCTACCGGGTCACTCGGTAACCATACATCCATGCGTTTGTCCGTGTTGGTTTTTAGACCAAACAAGACCGTGGCGTGCGCTCGCTGTGAACCGGCTTCGACGTCAATGATGGACAACTGGTGAATCGTATCGCCAAAACCGCGCATCCAGTTAACGACAACTACTGAGAGGACGCTACTCGCGAGTGCCGTTACGGAAAACATAGTCCAGCTATACCGCCGCCATCCCCTACGCGATAAAAACGTCCACGAGCCAAAGGTCGCAATGAATACATACGAGAGTGTGAACGTGCCGGCAAGTAGAAGGTACGTACTACTAAACGTTGGAAACGACACCGCGCCGGATACTCTATCATATACGGAAAGTGGATAAGGTCGACCTCTCTCGGCGTCTTCGATGGGATTGAGGTGAAACAACTTAATGAACAAGTCCTTGGCTTGGCCCTCACCGCTAAACAGGTCGCGTAATGCGATGCCGAAAAATATGACGTGTCCCTTTCCCGCCGTGCGACGAGACACGACCTCGGCACTTAGCGATGGCTCATAGGCAATGCGTGTTGCTGACTCTCGCAGTGTACACTTAGTTAAGGGCACTGTGACAGGAAAGCCGTTTTGAAGCCACAAATCGCCAAGGTCCATGCGATCTTCGGACGCGGGTCTACCCAACAGTTTTTCACGAACATCCCAAAGATTATCAATGGCTATGGTTTCGCCAATGTCAACCGGAAGCATGTCATACAATGTTGGGGATAGCGTAACGGAACCAGCCGTTCGCGACGCGGCCAATAGCAGCACGCCGCCTTGATGCACCCATTCAATGATGGCTTCGAGTTGTCGTTGTGTTAACTCTTCCGGTTTGGCGTTATCCCAAACGATGTAATCGATACTTTCCAGGCCATGCCAAAGTTCTGGTAGGTCTATCGGGCTGATATGCCCCACATGAATCTGTCTTCGCAGCGATTCGCGTGTGTTACTGTTCATAAGGTCTTGTACGCGACCAGCCGTGCTTTTGCCGATGGATATGATCAAAACATTATCGTCTGAGATGATGATAGGAGGCTCGGTCGGTACGGCGCGATAACCAAGTAGACCTTGAGATAATACTTGCGCAGCCTCGCCGTGAGCATCAAAAAATTCAACGTATAGTT
Organism: Planctomycetota bacterium; assembly: GCA_024276605.1. Classification (GTDB taxonomy): domain Bacteria; phylum Planctomycetota; class Phycisphaerae; order UBA1845; family UBA1845; genus JAJRPG01. The sequence goes on from JAJRWX010000032.1 coordinate 13,428, forward strand.
TCATTTCCCCGCGGATAGAACGGGCGGGTACATATAACTGAATGCGCTGTGTGCCACCGTTATCCTGACGAAGGTGAATCTCTACCGTGTCGTAGCATTCATCGCCATCACCATCCAATTGGGCCATGCGGGCTGAGCCGTCGAAGGATGACTGTTCGATGAGCGATAGGTCGATTGTGACGGGTGTCCAATGTCCATTTCGAACTGCGTGGCCGCCGGGAAATACGGGGAAACCGACGTGCGTGATATTGGCCTCGACCACAGCCCATGCAACACAGGGGGGCATCCACGCCATCATGCCTATCAAACAACAGGCATACCGCCAAGCGCCCGCGCTGGACCATCGACTTGTTGTTCTCGTTATGCGCATACGCAAAATGTAAGTTAAGAGAATAGAAGCGTCACTCACCAACCCCATGCCAACTGACAAATCGTCGGCAACTCAAACAACCTACCGCATTGTATTCAGCTGCCTGCTATACATCAACAACAGACGGATGTGACAGAATGCAAGACAGATTAGGCGGGATTGAGTGGGGTGGCATGGACAAGCGTCGCGTTGAAGGAATCGCAGATGAAAAGAGATGTATGGAGCGACGCTTGCCGGTGCTTTTCCTCGCTTGCGCCTGTACGGGCAAACGCCGCGCGTAGCATCCATTGGACATTCGACAGCCCGATTTCGCGGCGTTTGTCCATGCCTCCCATCCGCCAATTTTCTCTTGCACGCGATGTGACGGTGGAGCCGGTAAATGGCCGAGGCTTGGCATGCCCACGAGGTGCTCGACCACAAGAAATAAGTATCAGCGCGAAAAAAAGGACCTGCATACGCAGGCCCTGGTGTGTGTGATGAATGTATGCGTTTCTGTTGTACCGAACGCGCCTTTGCGTGTCCGCCTTTTAGGTCTCGTCGCCCTGGCCGGCGCCGACAGGTTCAGGTTTATCCTCTTCGACGGTGACACCTTCGAGCTTTAAGCGAGGCTCATCGTCGTCGGATTTGATAGGTCTTACGGTGACAATGACTTTGTTCTTGCCGGTGAATTCGCCGCGTAACATCGATTCCGAAAGGGCATCTTCGAGATGATGCTCAATCGCACGACGTAGCGGTCTAGCGCCGAATTTTTCATCCGTGCCATGATCGATCAAGAAGTCCTTGGCCTCGGTCGTGACTTCAAGCGCGTAGCCTTGTTCTTGCAGTCGCGTAGCCAATTTGTTGAGTTCGAGATCAACAATACTGACCATGTCATCGTGCGCCAACTTGTGGAACACAATGGTTTCATCAAGACGGTTTAGGAATTCCGGTCGGAAGTAATCTTCCAATTCGATCTGTAGAACGTCCTTCATCTTCTGGTACGTTACATCTTCATCACGCTTTTGGAATCCGAATTCGTCTTGTTGTGTAATGCGATGGGCACCTACGTTACTGGTCATAATCAAGATGACATTCTTGAAATCAACATGGCGTCCGAACGAATCGGTCAGTCGTCCCTCTTCCATAATCTGCAACAACATATTGAAGCAGTCGGGATGGGCTTTTTCGATTTCATCCAACAAAATGACGGAGTACGGTCGTCGACGAATGCGCTCGGTAAGCTGGCCACCTTCTTCGTAACCCACATATCCCGGAGGGGCACCGATCAATCGCGAAACATTGTGTTTTTCCATGTATTCCGACATGTCCAACACGAACAGTGCGTCCGGATCACCAAACATGAACTCCGCAAGACATTTAGCCAGGTAGGTCTTACCCACACCGGAAGGACCAACGAAGATAAAGCTACCCATAGGACGATTCGGATCTTTCAAGCCGCTACGACTACGTCGCACCGCTCGAGCCACCGCTCTGACCGCTTCATCCTGCGAGATAACCTTTTTGTGAAGTTCATCTTCCAGGTTAAGCAAGCGTTTGGCTTCATCTTGACCCATGCGTGTAAGCGGTATGCCGGTCATGGAGCTGATGACTTCGGCGATAATCTCCTCGTCAACTACGCCGTCCGTCTCTTTCGTCCGGTCACGCCACTCTTTTTGCAGGTTGCGTTTTTTAAGCTTGATCGAATCAATCTGATCGCGAACCTGGGCAGCACGCTCGTAGTCAGCATTTTTGACGGCCTCATCTTTTTCCGAGGAGAGCCTATCGAGTTGATGTTCAAGGTCCGTCAGGTCCGGCGGTTTGGTCATCGATTTCAACCGCACACGTGCGCCGGCTTCGTCCATCACGTCGATGGACTTATCAGGTTGGACACGGGTGATGTAACGATCGGACAAATCCACCGCTTGTTCGATGGCTAAGTCGGTAATACGAACCCTATGGTGCGCTTCATAACGATCGCGCAGACCCTTCAATATCGAAACAGCCTCCTTGCGATTGGGCGGATCGACAATAATCTGTTGGAACCGTCGCTCTAACGCTGAATCTTTCTCGATGTACTTGCGGAACTCATCCAACGTCGTCGCACCGATACATTGAATCTCACCACGGCTCAGCGCCGGTTTGAGTACGTTGGATGCGTCGATGGCACCTTCCGCACCTCCCGCGCCCACCAACGTATGCAACTCATCGATAAACAAGATGACATTGCCCGCGCGACGGACTTCATTCATCACGGCTTTAATGCGTTCTTCGAACTGTCCGCGATACTTCGTACCCGCCACCATCATAGCCAGATCGAGTACCACGATTCGATGATCCGCCAACAATTCCGGTATGTCGCCGGTATTGATACGTGTAGCTAAGCCTTCGACAATCGCTGTCTTGCCAACACCGGCTTCACCGAGCAATACAGGATTGTTCTTTTGGCGACGGCAAAGAATCTGAATAATGCGCTCAATTTCTTTTGACCGACCGATGACCGGGTCAAGCTTGCCTTGTTTACCCATAGCCGTCAGGTCTCGACCGAACGAATCCAACGCAGGCGTCTTGCTCTTACCCTTTTTACCCGGCTCGCCGCCGACCATAGCTGCCGATTCATCCGTATCTTCGCTGGCACCAAGAAGGTTGAGCACTTCCTCACGCACATCTTCGAGCTTCAAGCTCAAGTTCATCAACACCTGTGCCGCTACGCCGTCTTGCTCGCGTAATAGGCCAAGCAACAAATGCTCCGTGCCGACATAGTTATGGTTAAGGTTACGCGCTTCCTCAATGGCGTATTCGATGACTTTTTTAGCGCGCGGTGTCTGTGGAAGCTTGCCCATCGTGACGGTTTCAGGACCGCTCTTGACTAGCTTCTCCACTTCCAACCGAACCTTGCGTAGATCGACTTCGAGGTTCTTTAACACATTGGCGCCAACACCTGATCCTTCCTTGACCAAGCCGAGCAGGATATGCTCCGTGCCAATGTACTCATGGTTGAAGCGCTGCGCCTCCTGGTTAGCTAGCGCCATGACTTTCCTTGCACGATCTGTAAAACGTTCAAACATAATTCGCGCGTCTCCGCTGTCTGCTGGGCGACATACCTTAGCCGCTGTCAGCTGATCATTTTGATTTCGAGTCCATTCGTTCGTCTCGCGTTCATCGCATTTTCGTAAAGCTAAAGCAAAAACTAAACTGTGCTGCGATCATCCCTATAGGAATGTTAGCACCGTCACATAGGACCAGCAACTTACGAGAATGCTATAACCCACGATCCGCACGGGTATAGCGAGAAGCCGTGCAAAAAAGCCGCGGTAGGTGGACGCCAGGGCATCCCATGGCCGCGACGATCTGCGTTACCGCTACCCTATTCTATCGACCGGTCATCGCATGGAATCCAAGGTCGATCTACCCTGGCTAACCATAAGAAATCAATGGGTTTACGTCCGAAACGATGCCGCTTTTCGCATACCATCGACGATCCGGCTATCACGGACTACAATACTGGACTGGCCGGTGTGGCCGCAATAACAGGTGCTGGGTATCGGTCGATAATGATCTTACGGCGTTTATGTTTGTTGCCATAGCGTTGCATTCACGGAAATGTCGAGACGGAGCGAGTCGCTGGCGTAAAGAAATCCCGATCTGTCAGGATCCCGCTCGGATTGTGGACTAATGTGAGCAACCGATGGGTAACGTCGAGTGGCCCCTGTCCTTCCTTTTGGACATGGGGGAGACGATGATATACGCTTAGTGCCATGCTCATGCATCTGCGCAGACATGACGACGAGTGACATGGGTAAGCGATAGCTTCCCCGTGTTTAGCTCCAATGTATCTTGGGATGCAGGACAGTTGACATGCTAAATAGCTACATCGTGTATTACAAATACCAAAACCCCGGGGACAAAAAGCCCGGGCCTGTACGCCAGTTCCGCGTCTACGCCAATTCCTACGACGAAGCAAAAACCCTGGCTGACCAACAAGGCAACTACCCCAACATGCAGGTTCTTCGTATCACGGCCATTTAACTAACAAGCGTTCATCGTTTCCTCCACCTCGAACAGTGATGGGTAGGTTGCCCGTGTCCTTTCCTTTGGGGCATGGGGTAGCCGATGATACACGACCATTACGTTGGGTTTTATCCGTCTCTACACTGTACCGTTTGAAGATGCCGCACCGCACATTCGTCATTCGTGCTCAAGAGAAAACCCAGCCACGGATGTATACCCCCATGAATGGCAAGAGGTCTATTGTCTCATAATGTTATGAGTAAATAGTCAATGATACGACTCTAGGGGCAATTTGGTATACAAGTCCCCGTAAGGCAATTAGTGGTACCGTAGCCAAATGCATCAGCGGCGAATCCACGTACGGTCCGCAGAATATCATTAGATGCGACTATGGCATTGACATCCTTGCCGTCAGTATCGATACGGACACGGTGAGGGGGACCGCCGGCATCGGAAAATTTTTGCACGGCTGCTATGATATCGTTGGTCGTCACGATACCATCCGGCGCAGACCACATACCACCACCAAAGGATCCGACGCTATCCCCGAATTGCCGCGACGTGCCAATGTCCGGCTGAGTTGTGTTCACTGTGATCGCTGATGTCACGGTAGTACTGTCATACATCGCTTCGATAGTATACGCGTTTCCAGGAACAATTTCGCAGCCATGTATATGAAGCATGGGGGAGGCACTCCAATCGCAGAAAACCGGTGTTTGTGTTAATCCTGCAATAAGTCCTTCACTTCCGCCATCGACTACATTACCACAGTCGGCGTACCACGCACTACCACCACCTAATCGAGTCACACGATATGCAATGTTATTAGAACCTTGGCCGGACGTATCGAACGAAATATAGCGATCCTTTGTCATCAAATCTTCAGCCGAAGTAGGTAATGCCGGGGCTACAGGGCGAGCGTTAACCAACTCCGCCAACGCACCGCCTGACATTTTTACGATATTGAAGCCAAACTCGAAATCTGCATTGGTATATGACGAGTAGACATCAGTTGGCTGATGATAATGAGGATTACTACCGTTTAGAATTTCAAGTTGGTAGCGATTTTCGCGGACAACAACAGCCGGAATAGAATCAGCGAACAAATCAGAATCAGTGCAACACATGTCATTCGAAACTTCAGTGGGAATAGCCCCATATCTAGCCATAGCCCCGCTGACAAAATTTGCCAATGTAGCAGCGCCACCACTGGGATCATGCGAAGCATTATAGGCTACATCGGCATCTGGAACGGCGGAACGATCGTATAGAATCATGTCGGCATGGATATTAGCAATCCAGTTAGGTTCATTCGGCGTACCTTGCAACGCCAGATGTGACGCAGCATATCCCACACTTCCATCTAGTCCGTTCTCACCATCATTAAATAGTGCAAAACGAATGCTAATGTCCGTATCTACACCGGCAAAAACACGCGCTAATTCAAGTACAAAGGCGATGCCCGATGCATCGTTGTCAGCACCACCTGCATCAGTAACATCAACTACACTAATGCTGTCCAAATGTGCGCTGATAATGTACATCTCTAAAGGTTGCACGGTTCCAATTTTTGTTGCGTAGACATTGTTATTTGGCATCCCTCCCCCGAAAGCGGTGTAAGGGTCTAACGTGACATTCGTATATCCATAGGATTCCAGACGTTGCTTGATTAAATCAATGGCTTGTGCATTTCCCGGCTCAGTGACATATCGGGAGCTAAAAGCTGAAAAGTCTGCAATAGTCTGTTTGAAGTTTTCTATGTTGAGCTGATTAACCAAAAAATCCGCAGGTCCAGCCGCCCAACATATCGGGTTAATGGATAAGGAAAATATAACACCGGCGACAAAGCGACGTATAGATCGCATGAGAAACCTCCTATCAGCAAAGGGTTGAAGCGTACCAATTGACGCATATGGGAGGAGTTCCGGCCCACACCCACATCTGGAAGGCTATGCTATCAACATTTGATACGTAATACAAAATAAATTTGAAAATACTTATAAATAACGTAGTCGAATCCACATGAATCGGTATTGCCAGCCTTAAAACGGCAATCAGAAACGCAGAAAAGAAAACGTACGGTGTGTGGCTAGTGGCACATATCCTTACTTTTGGACATGGGGGAGATGATGATATACGCTCATCTGAAGTAGCGCGGGTTTTACTCGCCTCCATAATTTTATCATTATTTTCGTAAGGGCTAGCATATGAATAAGATCGCGCGTATCAAACTGACATGGGTGATTATCGTGGGGGGCGTCCTGATACCGGCATTGTCCGGATTACATGGCGCATACGCCGACACCATTAAAGGTAAGCCAACCGCTGGCGAGGCTCGTGCCTTTATGGAGTCACTCGAAAAAGAGTTGCTCGATTTACTTATTGCCTCAGAACGTAGCGAATGGGTTAAAACGACATACATCACCCACGACACGGATCTAATAGCCGCCCGGGCCAACGAAGCGCTCATGGGCTTCGTGTCTGCGAAAGCCGATTAAGCCAGACGCTTTGACGGACTTACGCTCGGCGCTTCCCTGCAACGAAAATTCAATCTTCTAAAACTTCGATTATCCCTACCCGCGCCGTCGGATAGTGCCAAGCGTGCAGAGCTGGCAAAACTGGCTACTGAGATGAGTAGTATGTACGGCAAGGGCAAGTTTTGTCCGCAGGGTCAGTCCGGCGATTGCCTCACACTGGGCGATCTATCCAAAATTCTGGCTTCCTCTCGTGACTACGACGAATTGAAACAGGCTTGGGTCGGCTGGCGTACAACTTCCAAGCCCATGCGTGAAAAATTCGTTCGCTTTGTCGAGTTAGCCAACGAGGGGGCAGGCGAATTCGGTTTTCGCGATCTCGGCGATCTCTGGAAAACCCGTTACGACATGCCCCCTGATGAGTTTGAAAAGGAACTCAATAGACTATGGGAGCAAGTTCGTCCGCTTTACGAACAACTCCATTGTTATACGCGCACCCAATTAGCCAAGAAGTACGGCTCTGACAAAGTGCCGACAGGTAAGCCGATCCCCGCACATCTTCTCGGCAACATGTGGAGTCAGGACTTCGCCAACATCTTCGACCTACTCGCCCCGGAAGAAAAAAGTGCCTTCGACGTGACAGGTATCCTTCGAGAAAAAAAGATTGACGAAAGGGGTGTCGTACGCCAAGCCGAAGCGTTTTTCGTCTCTCTCGGACTCGACCCGCTACCGGATACTTTCTGGGAGCGGTCCATGTTCACCAAGCCCCGCGACCGAGAAGTAGTCTGCCATGCCAGCGCTTGGGATATCGATTGGCTCGACGACCTGCGCATTAAAATGTGCATCGAAATCAACGCCGAAGACTTTACCACCGTACACCACGAACTAGGTCACAATTATTACCAAAGAGCCTACAAGCACCAATCCGCGCTTTTTGCGGATAGTGCTAACGACGGTTTTCACGAAGCACTCGGTGATACAATCGCACTATCCGTCACACCGGCTTACTTTGTCAAAATCGGCTATCTCGACAAGCTACCAGCCGACAGCTTGAATCCGCTCATGCAGCGGGCGTTGGATAAAATCGCTTTTCTACCGTTTGGTCTGTTGGTTGATCAGTGGCGTTTCGACGTCTTCTCCGGTCGGGTCACCCCGGACCAATACAACGCCCACTGGTGGAAACTACGGACCAAGTATCAAGGCGTTGCGCCGCCGATTGCTCGATCGGAAAAAGATTTCGATCCCGGCGCCAAATACCACGTCGCAGCTAATGTTCCTTATACGCGTTATTTCCTCGCCACGATTTTGCAGTTCCAGTTACATCGCGCGCTTTGCGAAGTTGCCGGTCATGAGGGTCCGTTGCATACTTGCTCTATTTACAATAATAAAGAAGCTGGCAAGCGGCTCAATGACATGATGGAGATGGGCTTATCAAAGCCCTGGCCCGACGCCCTCGAAGCCTTGACCGGCCAAAGACAAATGGATGCTACAGCCATCATCGATTACTTCCAACCACTACTTGATTGGCTAAAAGAGCAAAACAAAGACGCCGTCTGCGGCTGGTAGTCTTGACGCCTGTGTACGTCATTCCCGCAAGGCGGGTATCCAGCCGGGTAGGTCAGTAACTATCACGCATGGACTTGTCTTTGAGTTGCGATGTTAGGTTACGCAACGAGTCAGAGCACCACGGCGCAAGCCTGGTGACACGCTGACATGTTGGCGTGGGTGGACTTGATGACGCTGCTGGATGAGTGTCCCATATCCTTCCTTTTGAACATGGGGGAGCCGATGATAGACGCTCATCGCCATGCCCTTGCATTTACGCAGCCCGTAGGGCAGGTCGTTCTTTCGCCCTTCAAGGCGAAAGGTTGACCTGCCTGTAACTATCACGCATGGACTTGTCTTTGAGTTGCGATGTTAGGTTACGCAACGAGTCAGAGCACCACGGCGCAAGCCTGGTGACACGCTGACATGTTGGCGTGGGTGGACTTGATGACGCTGCTGGCTGGGTGTCCCATATCCTTCCTTTTGAACATGGGGGAGCCGATGATAGGCGCTCATCGCCATGCCCTTGCATTTACGCAGCTCGTAGGGCGGGTCGTTCTTTCGCCCTTCAAGGCGAAAGGTTGACCTGCCTGTAACTATCACGCATGGACTTGTCTTTGAGTTGCTATGTTAGGTTACGCAACGAGTCAGAGCACCACGGCGCAAGCCTGGTGACACGCTGACATGTTGGCGTGGGTGGACTTGATGACGCTGCTGGATGAGTGTCCCATATCCTTCCTTTTGAACATGGGGGAGCCGATGATAGGCGCTCATCGCCATGCCTTGCATGTACGCAGATACCACGAACCGGGTGATGCCCGCTTCCAGACAATCTCCTACCATTGATGTCTGACGTTCATTCACGATGTGATTAACCCGCGATCATCGCTTCCCCCACCTCCAAAGGAGATGGGCCACCCAGACCAGCCCTATAGTGTCACAATAATGACATGTGTCTCCGCAATGCCCGCACAAATCACTTTGCCTTACCGCCGAGTCTTTGGCGTAGTTTTTCTGCGATGTCCAGGGGAACGAGTTTGCACAGGTGTTGAGGGTCGTACTCGCCAATTTCGACGATTTGTCGGATGAGTGCGCTCGAAGTGAGAATATGTTGGCCGCAGGTCAACAGAAACACCGTCTCAATGTCGCCAATGATACGGTTGGTGGTAGCTATTTCCAATTCGGCGTGTAAATCTACCGTGTCTCGAATGCCACGCAGGATAACACCAGCACCAATTTTTCGTGCGAACTCCACCGTCAATCCGTCGTAAGTTTGCACTTCGATATTAGACATATCGCGCGTGTGATCTTGGACCATTTCGAGACGCTCATCCGCAGAGAATACAGCCTTTTTAAGTGGGTTATCTCCCACCGCGACGATGAGTTTTTTATATAGCAGCGAAGCCCGGCGAATGATGTCAAGATGGCCATGAGTGACCGGATCAAACGAGCCGGGGAATATTACGATGTCGTGGGATTTTCCCATAAGCTTACTCCAATGGTTAGCGACCATCCATACGTTCGCGCCCAATTGAGAGCCGCAAGCGACCGGTGCTTTCGCATGTGATCCATGTGATTTAAGCCACCTCTAAAAAAGCGCTTAGTGGGACTTATCCCAACCTCGAAGCACGTTAATCACTTACGCCGCCATGCCAACCGATTTCGGAAGATTGTGACTAAGACAATCTTATCAATGATACGTTTACTGTATTGATTACAGCCGTATCGACGTATTGGTGGGCAACTGTCAGTCGTTACAGTTTCATCATTGTGTCAACTCGGGGCGACTGGATGATCACCAGCGACTTTCTGCTCTCGAATCAGCACAAGAGTTACTTGGCCATACGTAAGAACGTATTTCTAAACCGTCAGGGTTGTTGTGAAACACAGTAATCACAGTCCAAACGACCAAGCACAGCCGCAAAAGTGTAGTCAATAGTGTTGTAAATGCAAGCCTGCTAATACGCGACGATGATTCCAAGCTTCATCTCACGAATAATGCAACTCGGATAAGTGGGGGGCTTGAGTGTCGTAATAATGACGCTCACAGGTGGTGATGAGGCTAAAACCTATTTAGCAGTGCGGCTATCGTTATCCGAGCCGGCCAAGAGTCAATTCTTGCGGCCTACAGCCACACGGCGCAAAGTCTTATCGGCGGCGTTGTTATCGATGGGCAACCGACCATCCGTGGTGTACGTACACAAAGCGTCCCACTGGTTGAGCACGTATCGGATCACCCGACTCATCGGACTGTTGGAATGTCATGGACACGTTTGCGAGATATTCGCATCCAGCCAAACAGCAAATTGATCAGCACCTATTAGAAGGTTGATGGACTCAATCAAATCGAGCGTCGTTGCTCCGCCGTCACGGTTAATGTCAGTTTCAGCAAACGATCCCATCGAATTATTCAGAAGCGTAGTTAAGGTTGTGATATCAAGTGTTGTAGCAAATTGATCTCCGTCGATATCAGATGGGAGTGCACCGATACAGCGCTGCTCGCCATTGAACTTTAAGGTTACACATGTCCATTGATCGGTTGGTATAGGCGCTGCGAATTCAATCGTGCATAAATTTCCAGTACCGCCGGTGACGCCGGTGATGACCGCTTGCCCCGAAACGTCATTTCTATCCGGTAAACCGGGTACGTCGCTGATGGATAGGTCCGCGATACTAAGAGAGTCGCATGTGCAACCGATGTTAAAGTCTAGGTCAATACTATCCCAACCCAGCAGGGATGTGCTTTGCGTTCGTTGGTGAGGAATTCTAGCATCGCTGGCACAACTTGAAGGTGTACTGTTAACCATGGTTGTACATACACAACTAACTTCATCGTTGATGCAAGTTTGTAGCGCTTCATCACACGAATCCGTTGTGCATGGAATAGCGTCGCTACAATCTCGTGCAGCGCCAATGCAGATGCCCGCTGCACATGTCTCTCCTACGGTGCAGAACAAGCCGTCGTCACATGCTGTCCCTTTGGATAGATCGTTGGACCTACACAGGCCAAATCCGTCGCAAGAATCCGGGTTGGAACATGCGGTTGTGCTTGGGTCACCGCAAGGTACGCCTAAGAATGCGAATTTCTCTACGCATACTCCCGAAAAGTTGCACGTATCTTGTGCATCGCATTCATCAACCGGGGGAATGCCGCACGGCGCACCGGAATTGATGCTGTGTGTTACAACACCCGTGGTGGGGTTGCATTGATCTCTCGTGCATTCATTGCCATCATCAATCATGGTGATCGTACCATTCGATGGATTGCAGCATTCTACGCCACCGGTGAAATTGGGAACGTTGGAACAAGTCATATCAGGATTGAGCGTGTCGTTCGTGCAGGCGTTGCAGTCTTCACAAGTTAAATTGTTGGGTGTACAGGGAATGACGATAAAAGCGGGGTGACTATTGGCATCAATAATAGCAAAGCTGGCGGCTCCTCCGTCACCAGAAAAGGTGCGTTCGGTGTCGTTGGTGATATCGATCGTGTACGTTCCTTTAGCCCCCGGAGGCACGACTACAAGTAGTGTGGCGAAATAAGCACTTACAGGAGGTCCGGTACATGTGCCTGTCCCACAATCTCCTTGAGGCCCGCAAGGCAGGCCATCTCGACCTATACCCCCTCCCACGCACGTCGCGTCAACTTTCCCCCCCGCTTGGGAGACGCCGGCGAGTTCATAACTTAGTCCTGGATATGCTATTGGCGCGAGCGGACTAAACCCGGTAAACACGTAGTCGGGATTATCCACACAGAATTCATTTGGACAATCTGACTGTATATTACATCGGGCACCCCTGCCTGTTGCCACAAAGTTTTCCGTACATCTCTTAGTGACTATAAATCCTCCTTGATCGCATGTGATGCCATCGGCAGGGCACCCGCTGCCTTGAGGACAACTGAGAACGGGCGAACCTGGATAGCCGACCGGGTATAGTGAGTCGCCAAGACCGCTACAATAGCTATTGCCATCTACGGTCGTCTGGATACTCTGAATAAGCCCGTCTCCAGTCGCGCCCCAATTGGACACGCGAAACTCAAACTCAACCACCACACCACCGCTGGTGAGTTCCACTGTGTCGCCGTTGATTACACCAGCGCCTGTGTCTACGCTGACGGGGAGAATGTCAATCACTGTATTACCCAAAGGGTTTTGAGCGTGGGCGCTATCAAGATGGGTGCTCAACATAGCCATGGCCACACCGTAGCACGCAAACACCTTCAACACATTAATCAAAGCGGATTTCATTCCCCTTCTCCTTCGCAACAAACAACTACTCGTAGCCAATGGGTTGGCTTACAGGTGACGTTACCTAGTGCATGGCCATGGATGATAAGTCATTGCCAATGACTCGAAATTCCAACACGCCAAAACGATCTTTACGGGGAATGTAACTGGCATAACTTAAACTACAGTTGAGCAGATCCGATAGTAGCGATCGCTCTCTGTACTAAGCTGAAATGTGCTTCTCCACCCCTAGAATACACAAGTCACCCCCTCAGGATTCGCGCTTCCCCTTTTTCATTCATGCCGGGCACCGATTGTCTGAACACTAAGTTCAACGGATTACCCAGCGATGCTGATTATTGACGGAATATGTGCTGGAGTCCATCGTCATTTTTGCACTTTTTTAGTTATCGGAATTAGATATTATGGTGTGTCGTAGCGCCCGCATATAGGCCGTGATTACGATACTGGCAAGATGTCCACGCTACGAGTTGATGATGACTTATTTACTGTAGCTTTTGTTGGGGGGGCGGCTTTGTGGTGCAAAGAGGCACTTTTTGTAGGGATTTGGGAATATCCCAGTACGAGCATAAGCGTCATGGTATGGAGGTGCCTCGAAATGGTTATCGGGCGATAGGGCGGCGAATCCAAACTAATCAGCATAGGTTAGGATGGAAACAAAAAGTAAAGTCCTACGTAATAACCTTGGTCTATCTGTGTACTGTGCCGCACGATGGCGCGACCGTGAAAGCTGACTTCCGGCTCATGGATGGCGATGCTGATTTCTTCATTTTCAGTGAGCATTTCATCGTGGAGTATTCCCAGGCCATACAAACTCAAATTCAGGCAGGTCGCCAGCGCGTATTGTTCAATGCCATTCTCGTCTTTGATCCAAAGTTCTACGGTGGCAGGGAATGGCCAGCGCTGTGTCTCACGACGTTCGGATAGTCGGTGACTTTCAATGCCTATCTGACTCAATAGGAATTCATGTACGGCCTCTTTTGTCAATGGTACTATTTCAGCGGTATTCATGTGGATGCACTCTCCCTGTCGCGAAACTTACGAGCAGCATTAGAGCAGACAATTTAGCTACGATTCGTTCCCGACTACGAAACTATGATTGTTAGCTGCGTCATACACTAATGAACCTTCTAATCCAGCGAACCAAAAGGCAAACATGACGGATAACCTGTTCCTATAAAAAGGGCATAGGCGCAGGTACACTACGCTTACGATTCGAGTGAATAGTAGTTTGCGCGGGATTATCCCCAAATGCGCATGGCATCGTTGTAGGTCACGAACAGAAACGTTCCCATAAGTAGGAAGATGCCGATCATCTGTGTGGCTATCTGTACGCGCAGGCTTACCGGGCTGCCCTTGATCTTTTCAATGATGAGAAAGACCATCAGACCGCCATCCACGATGGGCAGCGGAAGGAAATTGATGACTGCTAAATTGGCGGAAATGATGGCTAGAAAATAAAGATACGCGACGAGACCGGCACGAGCGATCTGTCCACCGATAGAAACAATACCCAACGGACCGGACATATTGTCCAAATCAACCGTACGCGAAAAAGCCAGGGCACGGATGGTCTGGTACACCTGTAAAATGAAGTAGTATGTTTTGTGCGCTCCAATTTCGATGGCATCCAGCGCGTTAGTTCCTTTAAGGAGTACCATTTCCGAGGCGACATTGATATTCGGAGCAAAAGCCACACGCCCCAGCCAAGGATCTACCATGTCCTCTGTGACATCGATGAACTTAGTGATTGGTTCGGAAAGTGGGTTGGGCCGGAAGACGACGGGTACATTGGTCTGTCCCACAAGCTCTTTCAAGAGCGTACGCACACCGTCGTGATATCCTATGTGTACTTCCTCCATGCCCCGTCGTGTCATGGTTTCGACACTACGCTTTCCGTCGATGGATAACAATCTTGCTTCAGGTCCGACGTCCAACAACGTGCGCAGGCAGTGTGGAATACGGAAATCGACCGTGTGAGACTGCCCGTCGGCAGTTTCATAGGCTAATTCGACGGTCTTGCCCGCCCCCATGCGAAATCGGAAGATCAGTTGGCGCCAGTCTTTTACCGGTCGACCACTGACCGAGACGATGCGTGCGCCTTTGGGAATACCGGCTTCAGCGGCGGGGCTTGGTTTGCCGTCAATCAACTCTTGAATGGCGCCAACGACGATCGAATCATTGGCTACTAAGTTGTATGTGGCGTCGATGGACCCAGGTGACTGTGGGTAGACCGTCGTCCAGATTTTTTGGCCATCTTTTTTCTCGACAAATAAGGCAAGGCTTTCACCGGCATGCTCTCTCACCTTCTTGCTAAATACACCGATGGAAGGGCGTGCGACACCATCGACATTCAAAATGCCGTCTCCAGGCTCCAATCCCGCCTGATCTGCGGCTCCGTATGGTCGTATACTAACGAGTCGCGTTTTCGGTCCATCAGCGGTACGCGCCTCGGCAGAAATAGCTTCGTAGGTGGCCTGGATGGTGCCGCCTCCACGCTTGTTTTTCTTTGGCCTGATAAATCCTTCCAGGATGCGCTTGCTTGGCTTGTGTACTTTGAAATGTATGTCTCGCTCAGCGGAGTCTCGAATAGCGCGGGCAATGTCGGTTCTGCCGGGAAATAATACATCGTCCCAACTTAATATGGTGTCTCCCAATTCGATGCCGGCCAGCGCTGCACGACCGTCCGGGTCTACGGCTCCGATGCGCATCAGTGGTGTTAGTCCTAGAACATTTACGGAATTAGGATCCTGTACGTCCGTTGGATATAATGCCAACTGTGGAGGAACGTCGATTCGAATTCTTTCAGCTGGTTCATCAGGATGGCCGGGGTTTTTTCGCTCCACAATGATCTTGGTGGCATACACGATCATTTCGCGGATTTCGTTTGCGTTTTCATCCGTAGCCTCGATACCGTCAACCTCCACAATCATATCACCGATGCGCGGGCTAATGGGGTTGCTTTTGTCGACATCTGGGCCAATGGCGACTATTTCGCGCGTAACACCTGGGAGTATACCGATGATCTGTCGTCTAGGTTGTGAGGTGCTATCCGGACGCCGATAGTCCGGCGTCACCATCAGATGTTTTTCTTCTCCATTTTCGCGGCGTAGGAGAAAATCGACTGGCTCATGCAGTGGTGCGAGGGTGACAGCCATGCTGACACCTTGCCATTCCAGAATGCGCTCACCATTGATTTCCAATACCTGATCGCCGGGGACGATGCCTGCGCGATGGGCGGGGCTATCAGGTTCTACAAAGCCGACGCGCGTCGCCATGGTGTTCATTCCGATCATAAACACAGCCATAAATAATAGAGCGGCGAATATGATATTCATGATGACGCCGGCAGAGACAATGGCCATGCGATGCCCGACGGGTTTATTCACAAACGAACGCGGGTCATCATTAAATTTCAACTCTTCGGATTTGTCGTCGAAGTCTTCCTGCCCGAGCATTTTTACATACCCACCAAGCGGGAGTAAGTTGAATGAGTATCGCGTCTCACCTCGGGTGAATCCGATAAGTTCCTGACCAAAGCCAATGGCGAATCGTTCGACTTTCACGCCTGCCCACTTGGCGACGAGAAAGTGTCCCAATTCGTGGACGAACACAATGGCGGAAAATCCAGCCACCATGAGCAGGTAAGGCCATACGCCTTCCCATATGGATAAGAGCGAAATCTGCATCAGCAGACCATAGGGTTGAATTGTCGTTGTTAGCAAGTCGTGCATCGAGTTACCTCAGTCCGCGCCCAACGATCAGCTTCGAGGATGTCCTGCATGGTAGGATCAGCCACGAAACAGTGGTCTTGAAGCGCTTGCTGTGTGAGTGTTGTGATATCCGTAAATCGTATTCGTGCGTCACGAAACAGTTGTACCGCAGCTTCGTTGGCTGCATTGAGTACCGCCCCAGCTGTACCTCCACGATGGGCGACCTCATGCCCTAACGCCAGGGCGGGAAAACGCGTTTCGTCCGGAACTTCTAATCGTAGCGTTATAGACGCTGTCAAGTCCAATCGTCGAGCCGGCCCTTTTTTTCGGGCTGGATACGTCAGTGCATATTGTATCGGTGTACGCATGTCCGGTGCCCCTAACTGAGCCATCACCGAGCCGTCACAAAATTCTACCATCGAATGAATGATCGATTCTGGATGAATAACTACTTCAATTTTGTTGGGGTCCAGATCGAACAGCCAGTGAGCTTCGATAATTTCAAGTGCTTTGTTCATCATGGTAGCTGAATCGATGGATATTTTCGGCCCCATATCCCATGTGGGGTGAGCTAGAGCATCTTTCAAGCTAGCTTTGGCCATATCTTCTATGGACCAAGTCCGAAAAGGTCCACCTGAAGCTGTGAGCACTACACGAGTCACTTCTTCGGCTTTGCCGGTATGGAGGGCCTGGAAAATGGCTGAGTGTTCGCTATCGACCGGAATGATGGTCGCCCCGGTTTCTTTAGCCAAAGGCATCATCAGCGAGCCGGCTATTACAAGTGCCTCTTTATTCGCTAACGCCAGTCGGCGACCCAGTTCAACCGCGCGTAGCGTAGCGGGCAACCCGTCAGTCCCGACTACCGCACTAATGACACAGTCACAATCCGTTTCGTTGACAAGTTTGTACAAGGCGTGGTTGCCCGTATGGACGTTGGGGGCGTAGTCAAGGGCATCATGGAGGCTTCGGCCAGCCTCGGTATTCGTAAGGGCAATCGCCTCAGGACGCCAAGCATTAGCCTGTTGGGCCAGTTCCACGCTTCGCGAGCCGGCGGCTAGACCTACAACGTCCCACTCTTTGGTCAGCGCAGCCAGGACGTCCAGCGTGTTTTGGCCAATCGAGCCGGTTGATCCGAGTATGATGACGCGTTTCTTCATGCTGGCTTAATGTCTACGTTAACTGACCCGTAATAGGCGGATATCGCCGCCATCATAAGTGGGGCGAGCAGGACGGACAACCGTAGGTATAAATTCTCCGGTGGTGTGGGTGTGGTTGGGTGCATGTCAAAATTAGCGCAATCGAGGAAAAGCACGGGCAAGCGTCGCTCCAGACATCCTCCTGAATCCGCAACGCCTTTGCCGCGACGTTTGCCCATGCCGCCCTACTAAAGGACGCATAAACTGTCACATACCCGATTCCCACTCGGATGGGAATGACGGATATGCTACTACTGATTTAGGCTATGATTGTCTGTATGTATCGACGGACCTATAATCACACCATGCACGCGGGTTCGGAGTTTAGTCAAAGGTCAGGGTCTAGTAACGCCAGACAGTTGTGCCGCACGCCGATCTTTTCCGTAGAGCATCGTGAATTTAATGAGCCGGGGCACGCGATGGTCGCACGTGATGTCGTGGTGCATCCCGGCGCAGTTGTGATTTTACCCGTACTGGCCAACGGCAACATTGTGATGATTCGTAATTATCGCTGGTCCGTTGGGCATCAGCTTTGGGAATTACCGGCTGGGACGCGCGAACCGAACGAGTCTCCAGAGCAAACGGCCCGTCGTGAACTTAAAGAGGAAACGGGCTATCGGGCGGGCCGGTTACAGCCGTTGGCGACATTCTTCACCTCGCCCGGTATTATGACGGAAGAGATGTTGGCTTTTGTAGCTACTGATCTAACACCCTCCAAGCCATCGCTCCAGGGAGATGAACGGATTGTGGTCGAGGTGGTAGATGCGGCAGTCTTGCGAGATCGACTGGTAGCGGGCGATTTGCATGACGGCAAAACGATGGCGGCGTTGGGTATATATTTTTTGAATCAACAATTGTAGCAGGAACGTTGCGATATGGGTTGGCAAGATCGAGATTATGCTGCGTCGCCTCCACGTCGACCGTCTTGGGGCAGTCCAGCGCCGTTATCCGGCGGTGGGCATAGTATTGTCACGAAGATCATTATTGCCAATGTGATCGTTTATACCGTACCGCGATTGTTCGTTTCGTGGTATGAGCCGGTTTATGCCTATGGACAACTGCAAGCCGGTCTAGTGATGCGGGGGCAAATCTGGCGTTTGTTTACAGCCATGTACCTACACGCGAGCATGGGGCATATTTTTGTCAACATGCTTGGTCTTCATTTTCTCGGCAGGCCATTAGAGCGTCTGTGGTCGCCGCGTAAGTTTTTTACGATCTACACGCTATGTGGTCTAGCGGGGAATATCTTCTTCACAATCCTTGGTGCCAGGGGCATTATTCATCCGATGGCACCTGCGGTGGGGGCATCGGGTAGCATATATGGATTGCTCGGCGTGGTCGCCGTGATGTTTCCACATGCCACGGTGTACATCTACTTTTTGTTTCCGCTAAAAATTCGCACCGCAGCCTATATCTTCGGCGGTATCGCTATTTTTACCATCTTCGAGCGTGGCAGTAACTTCGGCGGAGAAGCTTGTCACTTAGCCGGTTTGGTGCTTGGTGTTTGGTGGGCTATGAAGGGTGAGGCGTGGTGGGCGCGGACGCAGTGGCGCATCCCAAGTATGCCATCCCGCCCGCGCGAAAAAAAAAGCGCGAGTTCATTTCAGCGAAAAGTGAAGCAGCGCCATGATGATGCCGACCTGATCGACGACATACTACGCAAAGTGTACGAAGGTGGTATACACAGTTTGTCTGAGGCTGAGAAACGCCATTTACACGAAGCGTCGCAACGACAGCGCGAACGTGAAGCCGGTAGTGGTCGCGTGGATCGATTGTGATGTTTGGTACCGACAAACCCATGGACAATCCGATCAACTGGTCGTTCAAAGTCGGCCAATTGTTCTCCATTGATATTCGCGTACACATTTTGTTTGTCCTGTGTGCAGTATTTCTCATAGTGCAGGCATTGCCCGATGCTGATGCCGGCGTTTCGATACCCATCAGCAAGGTTTTAATTCAAGCGTTAGGTACCTATGCCATTTTATTTGGCATCGTGCTGCTGCATGAGTTTGGTCATTGCTTTGGATGTCGCCGGGTTGGGGGTGAAGCGCACGAGATACTCATCTGGCCTTTGGGTGGTTTAGCTTCAGTAGCGCCGCCTCATAATCCAAGTGCGCACATGGTGACAACTGTCGCGGGTCCGATGGTTAATGTCATCATTTGTGGCTTATGTTCATTGGGTTTGGTCGCTTGGACAGGGCAACTTGGTGCAGTGCCTTGGAATCCTCTCCATCCGTTCACGCCTGTATCGCAGGCCATTTTACTAAGCGAAGGACAGTGGTGGCTCTTGCAGGTCTATGGGCTGAGCTATTTCATTTTGTTGATCAATTTGCTGCCGGTGTTTCCGTTTGATGGGGGGCGGGTATTACAAGCTTGGTTGTGGCCTCGCAAGGGTTATCGTGCGTCGATGGAATTGGCGACAGGTATTGGCATGGGGGGCGCGATTGTCATCGGATTGTGGGGTATTGTATCCGGAGAAACGCTTTTACTGATGATTGCGGTATTTGGTTATCTCACTTGCTGGCAATCGAAGCGTATGGCGAAGTATCAAGATGATTTCGGTGGTGGGGGTTTTTCGCCCTATGGTAGTGGTGAAGAATCGTGGGATGTACCTGAACGCAAACCGGGATTTTTTGAACGCCGCCGAATCCGTAAAGCCAGTCAACAAATAGCCCGTCAGCGTGAACGCATAGCGGCACATGAAAAAGAGGTGGAACGCATACTTGCCAAAGTTTCGCAGTCCGGTTTGGCCTCGCTGTCACCACGAGAACGCAACGTACTAGAAGAAGAAACCAAACGGCAGCAATCGATTGAGCCGTAAATGCGTTCCGACCTCCGGTATTCCCGTATGGTTTGACTGTTGGTGCGCTAGTGCTGTGTCACAGCTTATTTTTCGGGTTCATCCAGGGTGGCATGGGCAACGTTTTTTTTGCCCGTGTCGGCCTCCGGAACTACACGGGTAAGTCCCGATGTATCCCGACTTTACGTCGGGATACATCGGGACTTACC
>JAJRWX010000033.1 GCA_024276605.1 Planctomycetota bacterium
AGCCACCTCGCCAAACAACCATCTTTCGCGTTCGATACGGAAACCACCGGCCTTAATCCCGTATCCAGCGCACTGGTTGGCATTTCCATTTCATACGAAGAAGGGTCGGCTTTTTACATCCCCGTCTTGGGCGCAAATGCCGACGTATTGTCAGTTGACGTGGTTGTCGAGCATCTTAAAGACATCTTCGAAAATCCTGCGGTTTAAAAAATCGGCCAAAATCTCAAATATGATTGTGTGGTGCTTAGACAAATCGGGATTGAAGTTGCCGGATTAGCATTTGATACGATGCTGGCTAGCTTGCTACTCAACCCCGCCTCACCCTCGCATGGACTGGACTATCTGGCAAGCAGCCTGCTGCAGCACGACATGATTCCCATCAAAGACCTGATCGGTAAGGGAAAAAATCAGATCACGATGGCGGAGGTGGACATTGCGGTTAGCACGGAATACGCCGGAGAAGATGCGGACTTTACGTGGCGACTGGGACAACTGCTAGCACCACAAATGGACAAAAGCGACCTGAGCGCGCTGTTTTATGAAACGGAAATGCCACTGGTAAGTGTCCTAGCGGAGATGGAACATAACGGGATTACGCTCGATGTCAAATTACTGGCATCGTTGAGCGAATCTATGGGCGCATCATTAGCTTCGTTGACTGAGAATATCTATGCGTTGGTCGGACACGAATTCAATGTCGATTCACCCAAACAGTTGGGCGTGGTTTTGTTCGACGAAATGGGCTTGCGGGTCGTCAAAAAAACACGCACCGGACGAAGCACCGACGCCGATACATTGCAAACCTTAGCCGATGAAACCGACAACCCATTACCCAAGCTCATCTTGGAATATCGCGAACTGGCTAAACTCAAAAACACTTACGTCGACGCATTGCCCAAGATGGTATTCCCACGCACCGGACGCATTCACGCCAGCTTTAATCAAACCGGCGCCATCACCGGGCGGCTTTCCTCCAGCGATCCGAATCTACAAAACATCCCCATTCGCACGGAGACCGGTCGAAAAATTCGCTACGCCTTTATCGCCTGCGATGCACAGCACGTACTGTTAGCCGCAGATTACTCCCAAGTCGAATTGCGACTTCTAGCTCATTTTTGCCAGGACCAGGCGCTGGTCAAAGCGTTCTTGGAGGGGCAGGATATTCACCGTGCCGTAGCCGCTCAGGTCAATGGGGTGGCACTGGAGGATGTAACACCCGAGCAGCGCAGCGCAGCCAAGGCGGTAAACTTCGGCATTATATACGGTCAATCAGCTTTCGGACTGGCAAAGTCACTAGGCATCCCACAAGGTGAAGCGAAAGCGTTCATCGACATGTATTTTATGCGTTACCCGGGTATTCGTATGTTTATCGATGATTGCATCGCACGGACCAAGAAGACAGGCTATGCCGAGACCATCCTCGGTAGGCGCAGACCTATTCCCGAATTACAATCACGCAACCGTAACCAAATCGCCTTCGGTGAGCGCATCGCCGTCAACACCGTCGTGCAAGGCTCCGCTGCCGATGTGATGAAACGGGCTATGATCGATATTCACCACGACATCAAAACCGGAAGATTGGATGCTAACATGCTCATCCAGGTACACGATGAACTGGTCTTTGAAATCCCCCAAGCATTCGTAGAAAAAGCATCTCAACAAATCCGCGAAAGAATGGAAAACGCCCTACCACTTAGCGTCCCATTAGTCGTTGATATAGCCTGGGCTAATAATTGGGCCGAAGGAAAGTAATGGCCTGGTAATAATGAACATTAAGCGTGCAAGCCTACTGTTTTGTCACAGCTAGGAATTCGGGTGGCATGGGTAAGTCCCGATGTATCCCGACTTTACGTCGGGATACATCGGGACTTACCCGTGTAGTTCCGGAGGCCAACACGGGCAAAAAAAAACGTTGCCCATGCCACCCTGGATGAACCCGAACATTAAGCTGTGACACAGCACTACCCCCTACATACCCACTTAAGCGGGCATTCAGCTCTCGTCGATTTTACGTAACCCCTTTGCTGTAAACATGTTACAACTTTTCCAGCCAACTTCACGCCATTACACCCTAACCTGATTAGTTTCAGCGTGTCAACTATAATAGAAAGAGATCAATAGGTTTCTTCGGTGTTACGCGTTCACGCCGACTTTAGCACTAAAGGCCTAACGACTATTCGTCATAGAAGGAGGTTTTTCCAATGAACAAACAACGAGCAAAACTATTCGCAGCCGTTTTGACCATCAGTGCCATGCCATTAGCTCTTTCAGGCGCATGCAACCCGTTTACCGGATATCTCTCCATCGACCGATACGATTATCACGACGCGTATTTCTATGACGACTATTACTATGATGATTACTTCTTCTATGAAGACGATTGCTTCTTCTTTGATTGCGGCTATTGGTAAAGTATAAAATCGTTCAATTCGTCTACGGACACAATCCGCTTGGCTGTGTGATGCTATCACGGGCTACGCGAACCAGACCAATGTCACCGTTGCTGACCGTGTTGTCGTTGTTGATGTCAGACCGAATCTCGTACACGCCTGTAGGACTATCCGGTAAAATCTGCGGTTGGGCTGGTCGAGCTAGAATCACATCGCGCGCACTACGGACATAACCAAGGTCGCCGTTGTTGACAATAATCGGCGAACTGTTGGCATCGCCGAAGATCGCCCACACCGTTCGGGTTTCATCAGCGATGGAAGCCCCACCAGCGCCACAAGCAACACCGGAGATGGTAATGTCATACTTGACCGGCGTTTCACCTTTTTGTGGGTTGTTTCCAGGAAGCGATGGGTTAAACATAAGCACCGCTTCGTTTGGATTCGCTCCGGTTACGACCGACATAGTGATGCCCGACAGATTCTGTGGATTTCCGTTCACATCACAACCGGAAGTAGAAACCGTGGCACGGCTAACATCGACGGGTATGTCATACGCAACGATGATCTTGTTGATCCCCGTAGAGCGAGGTTCCGAGAAACCGCCATCAGCCGGGATATCCAGACCATATTCAGCTCCATTATGCCCACCACAAGCAGGATCAAATAAACAACCAGGCCCATGCTGGCCGATGGACGTCCATGACTGCGGTAGCGGTGGTGGCGAGCATTCGCATGTGTCCGGCACACCATTACCGTCATCATCCGGTTCGCCATTGGCAATATCGCAAACGTCAGGTACACCATTGGTGTTGCAGTCGTCGCAAGATACATCACCGGCTGGACAGTTAATCATATCGCATGAGTCAAGCACGCCGTTCGTGTTGCAGTCGTCACAAGTCACATCACCAACAGGACAGCTAGCAAGTTCGCAACTATCGGGTACGTCGTTGATGTTGCAGTCGCCACAAGTTACATCGCCTGTCGGACAGTCACGTATATCGCAAAAGTCCGGTATTTGATTGTTGTTACAATCCGCACAGCGTGGATTGTTCGGCGGGCAATTGGCTATGTCTATACTATCTGGGATGCCATTGTAATTGCAATCCTGCTGCGTACAGGTGATGCTCAGCGTACCGACGGGCACGTTCAATGACGTCGAGCCTACGCGAATTCGATAAAGTTTGTTATTTGTATCACCGATCACAGGCACCGAAACAGATGCACAAGGCACTTCGCTACAACCTAAGAAATCCGCTACGGGGTCGGGCGGACAATCATCATTGGCCCCAACCTCATACACAGCCACAGCTGTAGGTAGATTGGTTTCGCCACCGCCACAGGTATCAATGGTTAGCGTTCCCGTACATTCTGGGGTGTAATCAAACCACACGTCGAACAGGAAACTGGGACACTGGTCAACCGTAGGACAACTGATGGAGGCATTGTTCAGATCGTAGGCTATCGCCGACGAATTGAATGCCTCTGCTAATGCGCATTCGTTATTCGCAGGCGGCGCATTACCCAGCGAGCAGGGAATCTCCACTTCGAGGCGGAACTTACCTCCTGCATTGGCGACAGGAGAGGCTAGGCTAATAAAGTATTCATGGCCGGGTATCAAACCCTCCACACATGTGTCGGACAATCGCCCGTTTGGGCCGCAACTACCTCCCGCATCGTCGTTACAACCAATCGTCATCAATGAACCACACGATGTTTCAAGATCGGTATTATCACCAACCACGTAAATCTGAATAATCGAATCCGTCGCATGGATGTCGGTCGTATTACACGTCTGGAACCGTGCTGAGGTTGCGCCACTGACGTTCGGCATGGTAAAGCGATACCAAATGGTACCTACGGCAGCGATAGGACCAAATTTGTTACAGCAAAAGATGGGATCATGAGGTGTTGCCGTTGCTGATTCATTTGAGGACTCGCCGAAAGCGATGCATTTTGTGGAATAGGTCGTGCAGACCAAGCCGCCGGTGTTGGGTTCTACGAACAACAGTTCTTTAGCCCCACACACGTCGGTATCCAAATCGCAAGTTCGCGCACTTCCATCAGCGTTTAAGCCGCAATCAGCATCCGCATGGCAACGGAAGGGCACGCCACTGCACGTTTTACAGAAGCAATCGTCATTTCTCGGAAGTACAAAAGGACATAATTCTTCAGCCTGCCGCGCGCAATTAAAATCCCAAAATGCATCGCAACAGAAATTATCTTTTCGGCATACTAGATTACAACATATGGGATTTTCACACCCCGCGAGTATACAAGTATTATATTTGCATGTGAATCCTGGAGGGCAAGAAGGAAAACTGAACGAACAGGATATTTCCGGCTGCCCTTCAAAGCAATCGGATATCCCGAAATTGCATGCATAGAAAGGGCACGAGAAATCATCTTGTACTTCAAAACTACCGGGATGCCAAATAGCTGTCCTTGGTGCACAAATGCCATTATCTTGGCAAAATTGACCAGTAGAACATTCTGCATCATTAGGAACACAAGAGTCGCCTACGGTTGTACAATGATTGTCCGCGAAACACCGCGACCCAGTGATTAGGCACCGTCCACACTCCGCAATTGGGGAGTATGGGTCTTTGATGCGCAGGCACTGCTCGTATCGTAAGTCACGCACACTGTCATCCGGCAGGCAACATGCGTGGCTACCGCATGGCGGATCAAATGGATTGTCGGCGCATCGGTTTGTAGCCGAGGCGTTTAGCGCCTGCCAACGACCGTTCAAACAACCAAGCACGGCTACGTCATCGAAACAGACCGCCCGATCGCATATTTTGGCCCCGACGCATGTGCCTGTGCTAAACGGGGCGCTGGCACTCACACAATCGTTGTCTGTAAAACATGTTAAACCGTCGTGGATGCCGCCTTGGCAAGTGCTCAGACATTGGGAACCAAGTGGACAATCGTCACTAGAAGTGCAAGGTGTATCAACGAACACACACTGCCCACCCGCGCAATCGCCATCGGTTTCACAAGATTTACCCGGCGTCGGTCCGCCCTCACAAACAGTCGGAACCTTCTGCGACGGACAGCAAGTACCAAGTGGGGTATCACCTCGGCACTTCACGCGCACATAAAATATGGCAGCCTGAGGATCAGGCTGGGGGCATGGTATCGCAGGTCCGCCCATGCCACTAAGGCAACGTGGTTCCGACCAGAAAATGCCGCCCATTCCGTCGTCTACGATGATACGGAAGGTTGATGCGCTTGAACCGGCTTGTGCTTCTCCCGGCCTGACAATGCCAACACCATCCCGACTCGTGCTGAATGTGACCCACGGCTCAGCGGGTAGAAATATCCCTGGCTCATAACGAAATCGTGCGACCTCCAGTTGGTTACCGCCTTCTCCGACGAACTGCTTGAGGGTTCCGGGGAGTCCTTGTGTATCTCCAAGACCTCGCATATCCACGTCCACCGAATAAGGCTGCACACCGGTGGCGCGGAATCCGATTTCCAAACTGCTGATTTCACATGCTTGATCGCCCAGGGCCAGGGTTAAATCCTCCGCCCACAGATTGCCTTGACCAATCTCAACAGCTGTAGCCACATCACTCACGGCCTGATAGGCAACGAACTCAGTTTCGCACGTGTCGGCAGCGAAAACTACCGCGTAAAAACTGGCATGTGGGTCGGTAGGAAATCCACCAGCGGATAACGTGCAATTAAAATTAGAGAGCGAAAAAGTGTCTTTTGAATAACCACGCTCCGGTGGATTGCCAAATAACCAACCAGCCTCATCTCTATTGAACTTTATCCCAAGGTAAAAGTCCGGAGGGGCAGAGGGGAGTGGGTCATTCGCAAACCGTGGAAAAATCAAATCCAATACATGAATGATAGCCTTGTCACTGTCCAGGAAAGGTGTGGCGTGTGATGTGCCCGGGATAGGGATGCCGCCGCTTTCCGGGCATCCGTCGTAAAGATTGATGAAAGCTTTAAAATTATCGCCACCGCCCGGCACGCCGCCGTTGACTGCGATCCGCACGCGCGTTAGGTCGCAATCTTCAACTAATTCCGTGCCGATGTCATCGGCTATGAGATAACCCGATCCGGGGCGCTTGAAATGAAGTTCGGAAAGATTGCTCAAGTCATATAGTGTGTTGCTGTACACAATCTTTTCGCCTGGGATCGCATTGCCCTGCGAATGCAAGGCGTCTTCAAGTGTTACACCTTTCGTAGTAACCATAGGCTGATCACTACCGACGACTATCACGTGGTACTGCACCCTGAAGTTTTTTGGTACCTCCCCCAACGTAGGCAACTTGGGAACGTCGGGATTCCCCCTCCGGTCGTCCGCCATCGATTGTTCGAACAGCTCCATTTGCTTCAGGTCACGTAGACGCAAATGGCTTTTGTCAACGTCAATTTTTTTATCCGCCCAGGCCGACGTCGTAACAATCGCCGAACATACAACCAACCCCCAAGTCATCCGAAGTATTGTGTTTTGCACCTGATCCATCGTGAATCCAATCCTCTTTGGTAACCAACGTGTGGATGATCGTCCCCATGTGTCTATGCCTACCTTCGACTACGTGATATGGATTGGCGTCAGACATCGCCCCCCCATCGCTCGACTGCAGAAACTGAAAGACTAAATCGCCTTTGCATGTCACACTCCACCTGCCTATCGAAATGCATCCGATAATGCCTATAGTACGTAGCCATTTGCCAGGAATCAAAACAATATGCAAAAATCACGTTAGAAAGTACGCCTTCGAACTAGTAACTTCGAATTGAAGGGAAGGCGAGGTGTGTAGCATGTATGACTTATGTTGATTCCAACAACCACATGGCCATACCTGCGCTTTGCTTAGGCATGACACACGTTGCCTTCCCATGTTTGAGAATCAACAATTATTCGCAGCCACCACCCTGCGGCGGGATGCAAGTTCCCGTGTTGCAACCGGTTACGCCACTGCCAAAAGCTTGACCTGCGAATCCGGTTACCGCTCGTAGAATGTCACCCGACGACATGACGGCATTGGGGACGTCACCATCGGTATCCAATCGTGCCAGTATGGCTGCTTCAGGGTCTAAACTAAACTTCTTCACGGCAGCCACAATATCGTTGGTGGTCACTAAACCATCCGGTGCCGTCCAGATGCCAGCATCTAGTGATCCAACCGTGTCACCGTACTGACGATCAGGAAATGGTGGTGGTGTAGTTGGGATGGACAACGTGGCCGAGAACAACGTGCCATCGCTTGTCGCCGCTACATCATACGTATTGCCCGGAACCACACTACATCCCCGCACGTGCAATCCGGTTGTCACACCACTCAAATCACAATAGTAGGTCGTGTCCGGTGGCGCCGGTAATGGGCCGTCGATCAACGTGGCATAGAAACCGTCCACACCCAAATCTACCAAGCTGGTGCAATCTACATATTTGTCCGTTGTACTACCAACCCGCGTAACACGCGTGGCTACAGCACTGGTGGCGTCCGTATTCGGGCCAAAGGAAACATAACGATCCTTATCAAACCCAGCTTCGCCGGCCAAAACGGTAGGCGCGATGCACTCCCCCGGCATGCAGAGTACTTCAATCGGCCACTGGCGAGATTCTGTCATCAGCAAACGCAGGGACTCGTCGCGGATGCGTGCGGTGGAATCGAAGACCGTTACGCCAACGGTGTGTAGGCCTACGGCAAGTGTCGCTAGGTCAGGGGTGAACGTGGTATTGGTTTGCCCGACCAGATCCGCACCATCCATCGACCATTGAATATCTAGCAAATGATCGACCGGGTTGGTCGGGGTCACAAAGAATGTCGTACTGGGTGACATGGGTGTACCGCTGGGTGGCGTCACGTCGTCGATCACAGATACGATCTCGTACATCTTCCGTACAAATTGCTCGGTGTTGACCTCTTCGAAAGGCCGATTCAGCGAGCGCATAGCCGAGTTGAACGTCGGGCGGTAAATGCCGAATTGGTTGTAAGACGCACCCTCGAAGGTCGAAACGTTCGGTAGGTCCATCCATCGCCACCATTTCAATTGTGATGCAAGCAGCGTGGCTTCGTCAAAGATGCTGACGTTCGGCGTGGAAGGTTCCGAGCCGGAATAAGTCGCACCATCGGCATAGTCGTATTCATCCGCGAGATCAGCGAAGGCGTGTCCGAACTCGTGGATGGCGATCCCCACGGCTGAGGCGTTACCACCGGAAAGTGTACCCAGGTTCTGCGCACCATACCCGGCACCGCCGTACCGTGTGGTGTTGGCGAGAACGAGTATCTGATCGACGGCGGGAGCGGATGCCGCAGCCGCATAGGCCTTGCTCACGTTCACACACAGCAGACGAGGGATACCGCTGCAATTGAAGGTCATATCTAAGGCTGTATCGCGAAAGATACCGAAATCCGGTTCATCCACACCGGATTCGTTCGACGTCACATCGACGCGATACACGTTGAAGAAAGAGGCGTAGGCATCCATCGGCTCATCGGCGAAGAAGGATGCCAGTACATTGTCAGTATCGGACGCGTAGGTATTCATCTCCGAGGCCGTATACCCGTCACCAAGAATCACAATATTGATGCGATTGGCCGGCGGTCCGTTATCGATCAAAGTCGTCACGGGCCATTGCGCACGTACCGCCGCGCCGTCGAGTTCGTCAAGTCCGAACGACGCGCGCTGATCCGGATCGGTCATATCAACCAGGATACGCCCCCCGGCTAATTTACCGTTCTCGATGTAGTCGTAGTAAAGCGGAACCTGCTGAGCCTGTACCGTCCGTCCCCAGCCAAGCATGAAGACGAGGACTAAGCCCCAACATGCGCCCGCCTTCCAACATAAAGCGATTGGTTTCATCTGAGTTGATTTCATACAAGCCCCTCTATTGATGGTGCAAGTTCGATGAGCAGATGGCTGATCTTACCTTAACAGTAAAAGAATATCAGAAACGGGACTCGAATTCAACCTGACAGTGGCCATCCAAGTGGCAATGGTATATCGCATGTGTTACGAGAGTCAAAATTGAAACCGGCAGGACAATATCAGTTTTACGCATTCGCACAACCGACTAGAACCATCCCGGCTTTATCTGCAGCGGCTAGTGTCGCTTCACTGTCAATGATGACTGTTTTACCCGCTTCAATGACGAGCATGGTGGCCCCGTTACGCTGTAGATTTGAAATGGTCTCCGGGCCTATGGTGGGTACGTCGAAACGCATGTCTTGATTGGGCTTAGCCACTTTAATCATAGCCCATCCACCTCTGGCGCAAAGCTGGCCGGCACGCTGGATCATGCGGTCTGTCCCCTCGATGGCTTCGACGGCGATGACTTCCGTTTCCTTCACAGCGATTGATTGACCAATATCGAGATGCCCCATCTGCTTAGCGATGTCCCAACCAAACCTCAAGTCTTTTTGTTGCGCATCACTTGGTTGAGCCTTAGACAACACCCCCTCTTGAGCGAAATGCTGCTTGGTATATTGCGTGCAATCTTGCATGATAATTCCGTGCTTGGCGAATTCGTCAGCTACGGCTGTCAGAACCGTGTCATTTCTCTTATCAGGAATTTGAAAAAACCAAATTCTCGCCGAGGTCCAATCCGGCAGCATTTTCAATAACCGAAACCGCCCATACATGCACGTTTTCGTCACCGCACCGGCTAGAATGACCTGATTGGATGCGGTCCGGCGTAGCAAGCGAATCCACCTGCCCATCTTAGCCAGGCCTGCCCAATAGAATCGATCAGCTAGACCCGCTAATGCAGGATCAGCCAAACCGCTCAGACCAACGACGGTTACATGGCACCCAGCCCGTTTAGCACCATCGAGAACCATAAAAGGAAACTGGCCCGCACCAGCGATGATACCAAGATGAATTTGAGAGCTACGCATCAGTTTCTTTTACCAATTCGCGCAGCTGGGCAAGTTCCTTCTCCAACTGCTTTACGCGCTTGATCCAATCGGGCAATTTGTGCATAGCTATCAATGACCGCCGGGCCGGGCCAATTTCGCCTGCGGGAGATCCCAAAATTTTCATACCCGCCTCGACGTCACTATGAACAGCCGATTGCCCGGCCACACTCACATTGTCACCTATCGTAATATGTCCCGCCACACCGGTTTGTCCGGCTATGGTGACATGTTTACCGATCTTCGCCGAACCGGCGACGCCCACTAACCCAACAAACATACAATCCGGTCCGACCTTCGTACCATGACCGATCACGACCACGTTGCCAAACTTGGTACCACTACCGATCTCAGTCTTACCCAGCGTGGCACGATCGATTGAACAATTCGCCCCAATTTCCACGTCGTCGCCGATCACCGCATAACCTGCTTGTGGAATTTTGATCCATCGGCCATCGTGGGGCGCATACCCCAACCCGTCTTCTCCAATCACAGTACCACTATGAATCGTCACACGATGACCTAACACGCAATCGTCGTACACTACTACGTTGGGATATAGAACGCACTCGTGACCGATACGAACGCGATCTGCGATGTAACATCCAGAGTAAATCGTACAACCATCGCCGATTTCAACGTCTGCAGCTATGGTTGCACCAGGTGCGATATGCGTATCTCGACCAATCTTAGCTGATGCCTCTATATTGGCCCGTTCACTAACGCCCCACTGCGGGTGCCTGCGGTAGCCATGTAGCGCAATAATGGCAACGGTTATAGCTGCGTATGGATCCTTACACCGCAGCGCAGAAACCCCGTTTGGCACCTCCACCCCGTCCTTCAGCACCACAGCGGAGGCTTTGGTGGCCGCTAAACTAGCGATGTACTTGGGATTGGATAAAAACGAGACCTCCCCCTCACAGGCATCTTCCAGCGTATTGACGGCATGAACCGTCTTATCCTGCCCTTTTAACTGGGTCTCAAAACCATGGTCGGAGCAGATTTTACAAAGTTCACTAAGTCGTTTTTCAGGCATCCGCGCCCTTTCAAAGCGTTAGTTCGATCGTACAAGGCCCATTCTACGGACCGTGTTTCGACGCTGTCAAACCATGAGGCCATCGTTATCACCAGTTATCGCCTGGCACACCGTTATGTAGCCTAGTCCCACAATCTCACAATGTTCGTTTCAACGCTTGGCGTCCCTGTATCGACTAGTTACACTGCGTTGCCGGTGAACTTATCCAATGGCGGCCAGATTGGCCAATAGTGCGATTCTTGGCGTGGGATTGCAATAACCACCGCGCAATATGTAATACTCTCTACACTGAGGGTAGCGTGATGTTGGCGCGGTTGCTTGGGCCTGTTAGGGTTTTAATCAGTACTCATGGGCTTATTGAGCAGCATAAATGCCATGACTTCTACGATGGGATGTGAGCAGACAAGCGCCTACACGTTATACCGTATCGGAACCAAACTGAACGTGCCACCCGTATCCATAGACGCATCCCATCCGTCAGGCGACATGAATCATGTCGCCTATTCACTATGTCACACAGATACAAGAGAGTAGTTCGTGTTTAACTCATTCATCTGGATCACGATAGCTGTTTTTGGCGTTTCAACACTGGCACTAGCCGCCTACGGACTACATCTTTACGTCCTGGTCTTCCTGTTTCGTCGACGCTCCACACAAAAGCGCGCGCAACAACTAAAACTCATCGACACCTATAACAAACAACAACCTGACGATCAATGGCCGGTCATAACCAGTCAAATTCCGATTTATAACGAATCCAACGTATCACGTCGGGTCATGGAAGCCGTTGCCGCCATGGATTACCCGCGCGGAAAGCACGAAATTCAGGTGCTCGACGACAGTACGGACGACACACGCGACATTATTGATATAACAGCCAAGCGGTTAATCAAACAAGGCATCGACGTGCAGGTGATCCGGCGCTCTTCACGCGAAGGATATAAGGCCGGGGCACTAGCGGTCGGCGTAGCCGCTGCCAAGGGAAAATATATCGCCGTCTTCGACGCCGATTTTACACCACCGAAAGACTTTCTGCGTAAAGCAGCTGCGCTGTTGGAATATGCCCCGGACTTAGCCTGCCTGCAAGGTCGCTGGTCACATCTGAACCGCGAAGAATCCTGGCTTACGGAAGCACAATCTTTGGGCATTGACGGGCACTTTGCCATTGAGCAAGGCGCACGGGCCTGGAATGGTTTGATGATGAATTTCAACGGGACAGCCGGGGTCTGGCGTAAAGAAGCCATTGACGATCCCCAAGTCGGCGGCTGGAGCGGAGATACGTTAACCGAGGACTTGGACCTTTCCTACCGGGCGCAGTTAGCCGGCTGGCGCATTGATTATTGTTTCGATATGCCATGCCCTGCGGAACTTCCCGGTGATGTGAACGCACTCAAAAGCCAACAGCGCCGGTGGGCGACGGGTTCCATACAGGTCGCACGTAAACTCCTACCGCGCATCTGGCGAGCACCCTTGTCTTTGGGTACGAAAATCGAAGCTACCCTACACCTTACGCACTATTCGGTAGCGCTATGGATGCTACTGCTCGCGTTGGTAGCTCGACCGATGTTATTTATCTTTGATAACGGTCGTGTATTTGATAGCGACTGGTTCACCTTGGCATGGTGCATCATCATCATGTCCGCAGTCGCGCCGTCGATCACGTATACCTACGCACGATATTGCCTGGGTGGTCGATGGTCGGGACTGCGTACCATACCTTCGATGTTGATGTTAGGGTGCGGTTTGTGCGTCAGCAATACGCTGGCTGTGCTTCGTGGTCTTTGGGGTTGGGGCGGTGAATTTGTCCGCACACCCAAATCCGGTAGTACGGCAGTACACACACACCAGTCAAGTTATAAAGCCGTGCAAAACCAACTGTGGATTGTGGAAATTATCTTGGGTATTTATTCACTGGTATCGTTTACCGTATTTGCCTCCGGTACGCACCGACTGTTCAGTGTATTCCTATTGATCTACGCCGTCGGTTTCCTGGTCATCGGATGGTTATCTAAACCCGCCACGGTAAATCGTCCATCTCCAGCACCACTGGTTACGGTCAAGGCAACGGCATCCAAGCCGGGCGCAAGTAGATAATCCACCATTATGCGAAACAACCGTGACGCGAGATACACACCAATCCGTCTCGCTTGATCCCTCAACCGGTCGCCCATCCGATCCGCGCAATACTACAAGTGCCGAATGTACGTCACTAACCAAAGGCATGACGGCACTAACCGTGCTTGGTTGGTTAGGATTGGTCGGCTTCGCCGTCATCGTTGCCTGCATCGGAGGCATCGAACCGAAGGTGCGTCTATTTCAATGCGCCTACGCCCTGGGTTTCGCCGGATACTTCCTGTTGGCTGTGGTTGTCGGGCGCGAAAAACCCAGTTCACATGCCACACATTGGCCTTGGTGGCTATGCGGTTGCCTTGCATTGCGTGTGATATTGATCGCCACGACACCCAGTGATGACGTGAATCGTTACCTTTGGGAAGGCCGGGTTCAACAAGCAGGGTTTAACCCCTACGCCCACGCCCCGGACGATCCCGCCCTCGCCCATCTTCGCAACGAAGACTGGAAAAACATCAACCATCCCGATTACCCCGCCATCTATCCACCTGTCGCGCAGGCTGTTTTTCTCCTCGCCGCCGCGATTCATCCATCACTCATAAGCGTCAAATGCATGGTTATGCTTTGTGACGCCTTGGTCGTCATATTATTGGCGTCGGTACTGCGCGCCATGGGCCGGGCGCCGCATGGAGCGTTGCTATATGCACTTTGTCCGCTGGTTCTCACATCATTCGCAGTAGAAGCTCATATCGACAGCCTGATGTTGCTGTTCACCATACTAAGCATACACACCGCCCAGGTTCATCGCATGAACCTCGCCGCCCTCGCACTAGGTTTAGCCATCTCATCGAAACTCATCGTCATCGTTCTATTACCCTGGCTTTTCTTTCGCTCTCGCCGGTCGGCTATCCTTGCATTAACCGTTTTCGCCTTGAGCTATTTGCCGTATGCTTCCGCAGGCGCATCACTGATGGAGAGCCTCACACGCTTTGGTGGCGGCACATCGTTTTTCAGTCTGAATGAGACGCTGGGGATATTGCATGTCAGCGCTGGATCAACAAAAATCATCGTGGCCATGCTGCTTGTAAGTTGGATTAGCTGGATCAGTTATCGCACCACATCCTACGCGCACGCCGCTTCGGCTAGCTTAACCGCACTCCTACTATTGATGCCCATCGTTCACTATTGGTATCTGAGTTGGGTTATTCTTTTCGTCCCGTTCGTGCGTCAATGGCGATGGGTCGCCGCAGCATGTGCCATGGTGGTCTATTTTCAGGCACAGGCAGAACTTGTTGCAAACGGAACGTGGCTCATGCCGGCCTGGGCGCCGATGATCGTGTGGGGATGTTTGGGTTTGGCGTGGTTGGGAGATTCAATTCTCGCACAAACAAAACCTACAGATGTCAATTTGGTGACACCTAATTGACGTGCGATTATTGTGAACCGCCTGAATCATCCCCCAGTGATATTTTAGTGCGAATCAACCCACCGGGCGGCAACCTGATAGGAATATATCCATCTTCCTTGATCTTTTGCGTCACGACTTTCACATCGAGCAAGACATCAGCCAGTCTTTGCAAGCTAAGCACCGCCGCTTCGTACAGTCGATCGTCACGCGCAAGCAACCCCGCGGTCCCCTTGCCTTGTGCTACCTGTTCCAGCACGATAGCCAGGCTCGTCGCCCCGCTACTGAGCTTTTCAAGTACGTCGTTAAGCTTAACGAACGTTTGATTGAGGTCTTCTTCTAACTCATGAAGCCCTTCATCAACACGGTTTGTAATACGCTCACTTTGCTGTTTCCATATCGCCATCGTATCCTTCAATGCCCCGGAAGCGTCACGCAAATCGCGCACGGCGACTTTGACATCTCCCTGCACTGCATCATCGCCCAGCACGGCGTTAAGGTTAGCCACTAATTGATCAATGCGCTATAACGCAGTGCTTAGATTAGGCGTAATACCATGCTCAGCCGCATCAGGTTCACCAGTCTGTGCCACTGTCCTGGCTTCGAGTATGTGCGACAAATTGGTACCCACCGGCGCCCACTGCTCAGTCAAGTCGCCGATATTGACAATGGCACGATTGACATTATCCACCATGTCTTTGGAAATCATCTCGCCGATGATACTTCTCATTTCACCGGGGATAGTCGCGTTTTTACGCGGAATAGACCCCGAAGACGTCCCCGGTACCACAATAATTTCGATATGACCGGTACCTATACCCAGTGTCGCACCAAATACGCGAGCCGTTGAACCAACGGGGATTGAATACATTTTCTGGATGCCGGCGACCACGCGAACACCCATTTCCGGATGTTTAAGATCTTCAAACTCCAAACGCTTCACACGACCGATTTCCACGCCGTTAAGTTGGACGGGACTTCCCTCTCCGATACCGCTTAGATGGGTCACGTGGGTTATGCTAAGCTCCCATTCGTTGCCGCCTAACCAACTGGGTGTCTCACCAAACCATGCCATTAGAATAGCCAGCATGGAAAACCCGGACATCACAAACAGCCCAACCCAAAAATTACGCTTAGCTTCGCTCATGCCTCGCTTTTCCCTTGTAATGTCTTTAACACTTCATCGGAACATCGACCTTCAACGAAACACCGCACGCGAACATCATCCGTCTTCATCACGGCTTCAGGTGTTCCGTCAAAGATAAATTTCCCCTGATATATCATGACAATCCGATCCGCGACTTTTCTAGCGCTGGCCATATCGTGTGTCACAACAACACTCGTCACACCAAGCTCGCGTTTTAGTTTCAAAATTAGTTCATTAATCTCATCAGAACGTGGCGGGTCCAGACCTGTCGTGGGTTCATCATATAGAATAAGTTCAGGGTCAACAGCTATCGCCCGGGCCAGCGCCACGCGCTTTTTCTGCCCGCCCGATAGGTCCGCAGGCCAACGATCCTGAAACCCGTCCATGCCCACCATAGCCAGTTTCTCAGCCACGATGACATCAATTTCAGATTTCCCCTTTTTACTATGTTCCACGATGGGAAACGCAATGTTGTCTGCCACCGTCATCGAATCAAACAATGCGCTAAGTTGAAACAAGAAACCAAAGCGGTAACGAATCGATACCAAAGCACGTTCAGGAAGATTATCAATACGTTTCGACCGGTAGTACACTTCACCGCGATCAGGCTTGAGCAAGCGCACAATATGCTTGAGAATCACACTCTTGCCCGCGCCAGACTCTCCAATCACTACCGTCGTTTCACCAGTTTTTAGTTCGAGATCGATACCGTCCAGAACAACCATCGGGCCAAACCGTTTATGAACATCCACCAGTCTAATCAGTGGTTCGTGATTGCTTGCTGATTGAATCATAGAAGCCAAAAAACAAAATGGGCCTAAATAAGCGACTTAAAACCATATAAACCACGATACAAACCGGACAGAAACGTGCCGATGAAAAAATCAGTAATTAAAATGACGATAAAGCTAATGACAAAAGATTCCGTACATGCCTTGCCAACACCCTCCGCGCCGGTACGACAATGAAACCCTTTGTAACACGCGATCAGCGCGATTGCACCGCCAAATACTAAGCTCTTCGTAAACCCCACCATCACATCCCAACCTTCTATGGCATCTTTAATATGATACCAATAAGGCCCTGAGGGGATGCCTTTCATCATGACAGCCACGAACCACCCTGCCAGAGAACCTGCTACGTCGCAAAAAAACGTGAGTAGCGGTGCAAACAATAAACAAGCTAAAAATCTTGGAACGACGAGCTGTCGGATCGGATCCGTACCCATCACGGACAATGCGCTAATCTGTTCAGTCACACGCATTGTACCCAGCTCAGCCGTTAATGCACCGCCTACTCGCCCGGCCAACATCACACCGGCTAGTACAGGTCCAAGCTCCTGCACGAGCGATACGGTCACCAGGATACCCATATGGTTCTCGAACCCGGCGGCACTAAGCTGGTCATAACTTTGGATAGCTAAGACCAATCCCACAAACGTGCCGGTAACTAAAATGACAGGGAGTGTGCGGTTGCCAATCTCAAAAAACAACGGCATGGTCCGCGACCATGTACTCCGTTGCACCAACCCGGGAATCAACCAACGAAACATTTGCCAACAAAAAATCGCTGATTGCCCGAAGGCACCGATCGTCGTAGTCGTGCGAACGCCGATGGCAGAGAATACGTTTAACATCCGTCACCGCAGCCTTATCATGGTTTACAACATATTGAAACTGGCAATAGCCGAACACATCTTCCCGCGCCAATGAATCGTGTCAAACCTTTTCAAGATCGTTGTCGAGTAAGCGCACTACCCGTATCATGCTCGACATGTCCGTCACTACGCCGACTGCTTCTATCATCGTCCCCACATTCCGTGAGGCCGCGAATCTAGATACACTTATCAAACGCTGCTTTCAAGCTACCCAAAGTGCCGCGATCGAAGCCGAGTTAATCATTGTCGACGATGACTCCAACGACGGTACTGAAGCGGTAATCGAAAAAATCGTCGAAAGTTATCCAGTCAAGCTCGTGGTTCGCAAATCAAAGCGAGGCCTGGCCACAGCCGTACTCACCGGGTTTCGCCATGCTGCTGGAGAAAAATTCGTCGTACTCGACGCTGACCTGCAACATCCTCCGGAGATGATTCCAGCCTTGCTACAGGCTTTGGATGACAACAATTGCGATTTTGCCCTCGGCTCCAGATATGCTCAAGGTGGCGGCATCGAAGACAGTTGGCCCTGGTATCGACGTCTCACCTCGCGCGTAGCTACCATGCTGGCCAACCCACTCGCACCGCTAGCTGACCCCATGTCAGGTTTTTTCGCCATTACCCGTAAAATCTGGGAAGACGCCGCCCATCTCAACCCCTTAGGCTATAAAATTGCCCTGGAGTTGTACGTCAAAGGCGGATGCAGCAAACCCGTCGAAATTCCTATCCGCTTCGCCACTCGCCGTGCGGGCCGTAGCAAACTCACCTTTTCATAGCAAATTCAATACGCGAGACACCTGCTCGGTCTTTACAAATTTCGATTTCCTCATGCTTACTATCTCACAAGTGCCTTATTGCTGATATCCATAACAAGTGCGATGATAATCATAGCAGAACCCTTATGGCGTGCGTCGTAGTATTCCGATCATGCATGGATTAATGGACGTATGGGTGGCATAGGCAAGGATTTGTTTGCCCGTGACGGATTCTGGTACATCACGGGCACCCTACAATCAAGGTGTGATAAGGCACGAGTGTCTTGACGAAAGGATCGTTCTCTAACCGTCGCGATTCGGTTTGACGCGGTATAATGACAGAGAAGCAATAATGGAGAAGTAACGTATGCCCAGCATTCCACGACCACCATCTAACGAACCGGCGATCCGTATTGTAATGATGCCTCGTGATACGAACGCCGATGGCACGATCTTTGGTGGCGTTATTCTGTCACTCATCGACCAGGCTGCGTATGTCGAAGCCATGCGCCAGGCGCACCACTTATATGTCACGGTTTCCTTCAACAAAATCGAATTCCACGAGCCGGTGTATGTTGGCGATGTACTCAGTCTTTACGCCAACGCTTCACGCATTGGTCGTACTTCTATGACCATCTCCGTGCGCGTCAGCGCACGACGCCGTAAAACACCGGACGACACGATAAAAGTAACCGAAGGCGAGATCGTCTTCGTAGCGGTTGATAGTCAAGGGAAACCAACGCCGATCATCGAAGAAACGGACTGAATCTCCCCATCATCACCACAAACACCGTCGTTCCCGTACTTCTTGTCATTTCCGCACAGGTGGAAATCCAGTTTCTTACTGTACGTACACTGTGCCACAGTTGGTTTTCCACCTGCGTGGGAATGACGAATCGCCTACGCAAGATTGACTAACACCCACGCGGATTAAGCCCCCGGCTCACTATACATGACATGAAACCAACTAATGCTGCGTCGCTCGGTTTCGATAAAGTGTCGGATCAACCACCGCCCCCATAACCTCTCTATCGAGTCCGCCGCCAAGGAATGCGTCGATCTTTTCAATCATCGGTTTGGGGTCTTTGAGCATGTCGTTGTACCATACTTCGAGCATTTGAAAATTCGCGTGCGTCTGGACCCACTGATACACCTTATCGAGTTGTTGAGTAAACACATTCTTGATGATTTGAGGATCCATGTCGCCGCCGCCTTTTTGGTTGCGGTCGAGCATGATGTTTTGCGACTTGACGATTTCATCCATATGCCGCCGCATCATCACCACGCGATAAGCGTATTGGTCGGGCAGATCCATCAGCAATAGATGTACCATTTTAACAACTTTTCCAGGTGCATCTGCTAACCAGGATGCGTCTTGCTTAGTTTTTTTGACAGGCTCAAATTCGTAATAGCCCTTCGGATTGTCCTCGTCGGCGACGCGTACGTGATCAATCAACGCTTCAATACCACCTTTGTCCAGCATTTGCATCATCATCGATGTGCCGGACCGCGGCAGGCCTGAAACAATGGTTAGAAATTGGCTTCGATCAGTTGTCATAGGATTTCATCAACTCCGTTAAGTATTCGACCATGGTGCCCGGATGAAACTACACCCTAACGCACGATTCTTCTTACTATGTTTGGACAATACACCACCCATCACCATCGTAGGATAGCATGGCAAATACACTAGCAAAACGAGAAAAGTAAAGCAATTATTTTGTACGAGTTTGTCGTTACTATCCGGTTGCATATGGACGAAAAAACATACGAACCCCTCAGATACCGCTGTAATCCGTAATTTTTCATCGTCTCTGATATCCCTGCTGATTGTCAACATTAAGCACAGCGCATTGACAGCGTCGTCGCACCAACGACAAAATGGCTACGGGCCTGATTGATAGGCACTCAATAAACTTAGCGACTAAATGTAGCGAGCCGTATGTTTTTCTTTGCGCAGTGCCTCGAACTAATTGTACACCTTCAGTAATCGGCGACGCTGTGCTTGAACGTTAGCCGCTCTAGCTAACAATACGGTCATTGAGTGACCTCGATAGCAGGTAGAAAATTATATGACAAGAGTAACAGATCAAAACCAGAGAGGATGCCGCATGAAACACCATATCACAAAACAATTGTCTGCAGGGATAGTCGCCTTGACTGCCTGCATCATGCTATCGGCGTGCGCCGCAAGCCGTACACCGGAGTGGGGGCAATGGGGTGGACCTAACCGAAATTTCATCGCCGACGGCACCGGCTTGTCCACTTCGTGGCCGGCTTCCGGCCCGAAAAAAATGTGGAGTCGAAAACTGGGCGACGGCTATGCCACTATCCTAGCCGATCGGGGACGATTGTACACCATGTATCGTGATAAAGAAAACGACGTCATTGTAGCACTCGATGCAAAGACCGGTAAGACCCTATGGGAAACGCCGGATCAAGCGCCGCCGGTCGAAGGTCAAAGCGTTGCTTTTGGTTCCTGCCCGCGTTCAACACCGCTTATCGTCGGCCATCGGTTATTCACTATCGGCGCCTCAGCCAGACTCAACTGTCTGGATAAAAATAGCGGTAACGTTCTATGGACACACGATCTGGTCAAAGACTATTCACTAAAAGTTCCGGGACACGGCTACGGCGCTAGCCCGATTGCCTACAAAAACCTCGTCATCCTACCTGTCGGCGGTGAAGGTCATGCCGTTGTCGCTTTTAACCAAAACGACGGTAGCGTGGCCTGGGAGAGTCAGGACTTTGACTCGGATTACCCCTCTCCCATTCTGATTGATCTTGAAGGTGAAACGCAGCTCATTATCGCTATGGGAAATAAACGATGTGGATTAAATCCACGTACAGGAGAACTGAAATGGCAAGTGGAATTACCTGAGTCCGCCGGCGCTATGATGAGCACACCTGTATGGGGTGACGACGGCATCCTGTTTACCTCCGCCGAATACAGCGACGGTAGCCGAGCCTTTCAGATCACGAAAGAGGACGGTGAGTACAAGGCTGAGGAACTATGGTATACACGCAAAATGCGCGTGCAACATGGCAGTTATGTACGCGTCGGAGACTATGTGTACGGCTCCAGCGGCAGCTCGACGGCCCTGCTCACCGGCATCAACGTCAAAACGGGAAAAGTCGCTTGGCGTAAACGCGGTTTCAAGAAGGCAAACTGCCTCTACGCCGACGGTAAGCTCATCATATTAGACGAAGACGGTACGCTGGCCATCGCCACTGCCACCCCGGATAATCTCGAGATTCACTCGAAGGTAAAAGTGCTGAAAATGCGCGCATGGGCTGCACCCACACTGGTCGGCACCAATCTATACATCCGAGACCAAGAAACCATCATGGCCTTGGACCTAAGCTAATGCGCCGACACATGATCCAAACCAACGCTGTAACCTAATCCGAGCCGATAGCGCCAGCGCCCGGTGTCTTCGGCTGGTTACACACGACGTAAATGTTCTGCGCGATTGCGCTCCTGTAGTGCAGGTCGTTCTTTCGCAGTGGGTGCCCCATCCTTCGGGGTACTCCCCGAAGGGTGGGGGAGGGATCTTGTACCAAAAACTTCGCAAGTGTCACTATTATGGCACGTAACATCCTTCCCCCATCCTTTGCCAGTAGGCAAAGAATGGGGCACTCGCCGTAAGCACTATCTCATTAGCGCGTCGATCGACCCCGCTTAATGTTACGTATTTTGGAGTCATCAACGACTTGGATAGTCACGCCATCGCCGACACCGTAGGTCATTTGCTCACCACTAGCGCGAAGTAACATCGTCTCTTGGCCGGTATCAACCGTGACATGCAAACTACCCTGCGCATCTTTGGGCACCTTAAATGTAAACGTAGCCAAATATCGCTGCTCGTCGCCAGGCACACTGACACCCATACCGTAGGTAATGACAGCTAATCGCTCACCCTTTTTGTCGATCGCTTCGATAACCTGTTCACTACCGAACAAGAAAGTCTTATGCGCCTTGTTGATCTTCATGGACGACAAGACCAGACGTTTGTTGTCGGATGTCTGAGCATTAAGATACAACTGATACGAACCAATATCTTGGACATTCGTGATGAAGGCATCTATCTGCACCGTCGTACCCGGCAGCACCTGCATCTGTTGAGATTTAAGTAAGACCGTCGGCAGCGTCTGCCCCGCACCCTTGTTAGCTAGACTACTACCTGCCATGACCAAGAAAGCGACCGTTGAAGCGGCTACCATATGGTGCGCTATACCTTTTGTTCTATTCATTTCTTTTCTCCAAATGCCAGGCCCGCGCCTGTAAACCTTGAATACACAAGACGTCCTCCAAACATGAATAGAACACATCCTCACAAATTTGACGCGGTAATTTGCATTCTCGATTTTTATGCGACGCCGTACAAACCAAGTAGGCCGCTAACTCAAATGGGTATCAGCCGCTTATGCACATTAAATGTGTCCTGATCGATTCGCCGATTGGGGATGTAAGTACGTGGGATCCAAGTCTAAAATATAG
This sequence comes from Planctomycetota bacterium, assembly GCA_024276605.1. Lineage (GTDB taxonomy): Bacteria > Planctomycetota > Phycisphaerae > UBA1845 > UBA1845 > JAJRPG01. The sequence goes on from JAJRWX010000033.1 coordinate 22,839, forward strand.
GAAAAACGGCAACACTATAAAGTACCAGTGAAATTTATCGCCGATTTTCTGAGACTTTTCCTTGTAATTTTAGCTCGCGTTGAGGACAATGGTCTACCTAATGGGTACGGCTGAATCCACACACATCACATTGCTACTTCGTCTACGCGACCGCTCCGATTCGATGGGGTGGGCGGAATTCGATGAACGATACGGAGAACTGCTGTACCGCTATGCGCGTGGGCGAGGGGCCAAGCATGAAACGGCTGAGGATGTCGTTCAGGAAGTCACCATGTACCTCTTCAAGGCGATGGAGGGGTTCGAGTACGACGCGCGTAAGGGTCGATTCCGCAGTTATTTACGCTCCGCCGTCGTTCACGCATTAGGTCGACGAGCCGTCAAAGAGGCTAAACAGCCCGCCCCGTTAGATCCACATGCCTTCGACTTTATTCGGGCGGAAAAGGAGTCCAGCGCTGACGCAAAATGGGAACGTGAGTGGCAGATGCACCGACTTCGTTGGGCACTAAAATCCGTCGCTGATGAATTTGAAGAAAAAACGCTGAAAGCTTTTGAGGTCCATGCCCTGGGTGGATTGTCCGTGGAAGACACGGCTAAACAGGTCGGAATCAGTACATCCAGCGTCTATCAAGCAAAGTCACGGGTTCTAAAACGTGTCAAAGCGAAGTTGGATTCGATAGATCCCGATGCAGATGTCTAGGAAGCCGTTTTTCACTATAGCAATCGCCGATAAAGCGTCCGAATACGAGCGCAACATGGCACTACAACAATCTCATATTTTGTGTCAAATATCCTCGACGGTCGTCTATGTGTTAATGGGTAACTGTCTCTTTCGAATTGGATAAGACCGCCGTGGCTGAATTGTACTGCCCTTCGTGTGAGTCTCGTATCGATATAACCTCCCCATCTGCACAAGTTCATTGCTATACGTGTGGCAGTTCGATGCTGCGCTCGGATTCCCAAGAGGCTACAACCGGGCATGTGGGAGATAATCGATTGCTGGACGATCTCCGCGAGGCCTTCGGCTATGACGTAACTTTGCGTGATAAAACCCGGCGCGTATCCATAAGTGCTTCATCTGACGATCATGCTTGGACTTCCAGACACACGTTACACGCTCTGTCAGTGGGCAGTAAACTCGGCGATTTTGAAATCATCCGCGAAATCGGGCATGGCGGCATGGGCGTAGTGTATCGCGCCCGTCAACTTACACTTAACCGAGAAGTAGCGCTCAAGGTATTGCCCGATTACGCGCGTCACGGACGACAAGCCGTCCGCCGTTTTCGCAATGAAGCACGGGCAGCTGCCCGACTCAATCATGCCAATGTTGTCCCCGTTTATGCTCAGGGAGATTTCGAAGGACATTATTTTTATGCGATGAAACTTGTTGAAGGCGCAAGCCTGGACCAGATCATTAAGGCCCAACCGCAGCGGCTTAGTTCTACACATGCGGCGCAGCATAGCTCATCACTCAATATGTCCCCCTTCGCCATCCCACAACGCACGATGAAAGAAGAATTACCCACGGCTGATGCAGCGCATCCGTCCGATGATGACATAAACCATGACGCAGAAATATCGCATCGCACGAAAGAAGATTATCGTTACATTGCTTCCCTGTTAGCCGGCGTAGCCGATGGGCTGGACCATGCCCATAAACACGGTGTGATACACCGCGACATCAAACCTCACAATATCATCCTTGGTGACGATCTTCAGATGTACATTACTGACTTCGGCCTGGCACACTTAACCAGTGAACCTCACATGACGCTGTCCGGCGAAATAATGGGGACACCGTCATATCTTTCACCGGAGCAGGCCGGCGGATCGACGAGCGAAATTGATCACCGCACGGACATTTACTCACTAGGGGTCACCCTGTTTGAACTGGTCACAGGAGAGCGACCATTTATCGGAGAGACGCGCGATCAGATCATCCAAGCGGTTTGCCACCAAGAGGCTACCCCACTTCGGCGTAACATCCAAAGCATTCCGCGTGATCTGGAGACCATTTGCCTGCGCACTATGGAGAAAGATCCTCAACGGCGCTATCCGACCGCGTCGGCGCTGGCGGAAGATTTGCGACGATTCGCTGAAGGTCGCCCGATACTCAGTAGGCACGTGACCTTCGTCGAACGCGGGGCGAAGTGGATCCGACGACATAAAGCAGCTTCATTGGCTATGGCGGTCAGTGTCGCGCTTTTAGCTGTAAGCACGGGGTGGGTGGCGAGTTATTCCCTCTCCCAACAGCGCGAAGCTGATCTGATACTCGACGGGGCTTACGATTGGCTCGTCCATTCTAATTATCGCAAGCCTGAAGTCGTCCTGGATGATATTCAACAAGCCCAGGACATGGGTGCCTCGATGGCGAAGTTACTATTCGTCCAATCACTGGTCGATGCAGGGCAAGGTCATCCTGATCGTACCATTGAGAAACTAAACACACTGCTGGATGCGAATCCGGAACATATCGAAGCGCTGTACATGAAGGCTTGGGCTTTGTGGCAGCAGCGCCAGTTTGATCAGTCCCGGAGCGTGGTTGCCTTCGCTGCCACGCTTGGCGGTCCCATCACACCTGAAGCGTGGTTTTTTCGGGCACTGGCTATCCACTACGATGATCCTGACAGCGCTGCGCATTCTTATCAGGTCGCGCGAAACATGGCTGGGGCAAACAACCAGTACTTCCCACAGGCCAGCCTTAACGTGGCGCGGGCGTATAACCAGATTCTTTTCGCCCGTCGTTCTTTAGATGCCTTCCAGGAAGCAGAGCCCGTATTACTGCAACTGGTAAAGGATAGTTTTTATGCGGGCACGGCCCATTATCTACTTTCTATTACCTATCGATTAGCCGCGGAAATTTATCGCGACACAGGCAACGCCGATAAAGCGGATGAATACTTCCAGACTGCACTCTCATGGGCACAACAAGGTGAATTAGCTGCGCCACTGGACAACCGTCCGCCTACGGCGGTCGCTACGTGTTTGGAAAAACTCGGCAAACTCGAAGACGCTATCGCCGCCAGAGATCGTGCCGAATCTTTGGCCGTACACGACAGACAACGATGCGAGGGGTACTACTATCGCTGGCGCTTACATTATTGGCTTGGTCACTTGGATGAAGCACTAACAGATATTCAGCAACACGCTGCTTGCGACGCAGAAGATCCATTTTTCACCCATATTTATCCAGCCCTGATCGATGCCGAACGCGGGGATCTAACAGCCGCGCAAGCTCGCATAGAGGCCTTGGCGAATCGTCAGCCTTATACCGCTTCAGATTCTATCCTGGCAGCCGCGGGATATCGGTTACTTGGCATGGAAGACGCGGCGACGACGCTTCTTATAAGCCATCAAAATCAAGTGAGCTTTTTATCAGACCCTTCCATACCAATTTACGACCAATGGCAACGTAGTTTATATGACTATTGTGCGGGAACACAGCCATTTGAAGTGTTACTGACCCTGGCACAATCGTCGGAAACCCCCTGGAAGTTCCTTGGTGAAGCATATTATCACGCAGGATTGAAAGCATTAGCCTCGGGCGATCGAGTTGAGGCCATCAAAAAATTTGAACAAACTCGAAAATCTTTCGACGATACGGCAGATTTTCGTTATAATGGAGGTCTTGTGCTTCGCAGGCTAAAGGCCGATCCAACCTGGCCGGGATGGATCGCCCCTTAAGACGGAGTTGCAGCATTGCACCAGGTCTAAGTTTGTTCGGCAATGCCATAAGACAGATGGAGGGAAACGATGAACGCTACATATTCAACCATTAACAATCGGCATATCGGCGCGATGCTCTTACTGATCGTAGGCACTGGGTCCATGCTATTACCAACAGCAAAAGCTGGAGGCCCCGGTGCACCCATTACACCGTTGACCAACCCGTTTTATACCTTTGATTTACAATCACCAAATGTCCAAAACGGTACCATAGCTGCTGACGCCATTCTATTTAAGGAGTTTCCCAATCCGGCACCTCCCAGCACGCTATTTCCAGGAGATCGATTGGGTCTAGGACAAGCAGGTGATGAAATTAATGGGCTATCCATGGCCAATGAAACAATCACCACGAACACACCGTTCATTCTGTTATTCTCCGTCGATCGTAACACAGTCGGCTCCACACCTCCTGATGCGGCACTAACCGCGTTGAGGGTTCCCTACAATGTGCAGGATCAAGCCTTAAAAGGTCAAGCTTCCGGTGATCAATTCATGTCGCTTCGTTTGTTTTCGCGCCAAGGGATCATGCCCTTAAATCGTGCAGGAAACAACAACACACAGACACGCAACAATTACAACCAAGGTGGCACCGATTTCAACGCTGACCCTCCCGTCGGCTCCGGCTCACCCGCACGTCGCGCTGCCCAAGACAACGTCTCAGGCATGGTTCGCTCGTCCATTGACCTAGCAACCGCACCCCTGACCAGCGTATATTTCTCACTAGCCGCTGGTTCGCCATCCCTACAGACGATTCCGGGAGCACCGCCTAGTGGGGCCAACATTTATTTCCATCCGAATCCTGCTGACATAGCAGCAGCACCCCGACTTTTCGCCGCAGCTGATAACCTCGGCCTCGTCGCAGGCGATGACATCAACGGCATGATTGTTTTTGACGAAAATTCAAACGGTATATTTGACGGTACGGATCAAGTGATCTTTTCCTTAACCGCAGGTTCACCATCGCTAACCACCATAGAACCCGGTTTAGTTGGAGCCCCAGCGGATACGTATTCCGTGTTGTCCGCGCCAACGCCGATACTCTCCCTCTTCGCCCCGGCATCGGCTTTGGGCATTGAGGGCGCAACGGACAATATCGATGCGCTCGATTACTCACCATGTACAAATGTTGATTTTTGTGCAGAACAGCACGGCATTCGCAACGATATTGCTCCAGCCGTATCGCAATGGGGCTTGATTGTCATTGCTCTGATGATCCTGTGCGCCGGAACCGTGCTGACCGCTCGAAGGAAGAGCCTGTCTACATCATAATACATCCAATAGCATTTCCGGTAGAAGTTTCGCGAAGGTGTTTACGATCGGCACGACGCGACAATTAGATAAAGCGTACCGTTACTTTGGTTGCTCCGGCGCAAGTAGGATAGCTGTGGCTTTGCGCAGGCATTGTTCGATGCGCCTCACTTGATCCACCGGCACGCGAAGGTAGAGTGACGGCTCCCCACCGTCGCGCCGCGTACGTGATACAACCGCGCTGATCACCTCATGGTCACCGTCATGCAATGCCTGGAATACACAGGCTAGATCGACTCGGCCTTCCGGCAGTGCAACTTCAATTCGATGCCCCTTCTCTGTAAGTCCCAACACTTCATGGAACGCACGCAGTACATCATGCGTTGTAATGATTCCGGCCAACGCACCGGCACGCATCACGGGTAGCGATCCAAATTTTTTTGTAGATAAAACCTCCATCGCTTCTTCGATGGTGTCGTCGGCCTGTATAACAACCGGATCTGAGGTCATAATCTCAGATACGGTAAGTTTATCTTCCAATGTACGGTCAAAACCCACAGCTGACCTGACGTCGCGATCGCTAATAATCCCGACTAATCGTCGCCCATTATCCACAACCGACAGGTGATGGATATTGTGCTCGTGCATCAATTGGATGGCTACAACCAGCAGCGCATCCTCGCGCACGGTGTAGGCATCATGCTTCATATAATTCGCAACGAACATCCGCCCCTTACTCCTTGCCGGATAACGGCACTTCTTGAAGAAGGAGCTTACGCATTTCGAATAGCTCAAACGGTTTCTCGATGTGTTGTACACAGCTATCCTGCACGAGGTCCGATACCGGTTGAGTTACCATACGTACGATGCGACTGCATTTCTTCATTTGTCTAGCCTGCGTCTCCACACGTTGGGCACCATCTCCGGGAAGCGCGTCGGACAACACTACCGCATCAACATCCCCGTTGGCAAAAACCTGTTCAGCATCTTGAACCGTGGCTACGGCTTTGACATCAAACCACTGACTCAAATATCGCGATAACGACCAACGAAGCAACCTGACCGGTTCAACGATCAATAAAATGCCATGCTCGGACGTCAATCGGCCCGATCTCCGGCCATTTGTTGCGTCCGAATAGCTCACAATCTCATCTCCGACTGGCCCATATGCGCGAAAGACCCGTTGCAAAATCCATGCCAGCCCCATCTTGCCCGCATATCAACAATGTCCATTAAGCCTATTATTTCGTCTGTTACGGTGATTTTATAGGCAAATTAAAAGGTTAGAGACACCAACAAAATATCTTCAGGAAACTCATTTGATCTGCAACAGTGAAAAATCTCACGAATGGGTATAATAACGGCATGTCAACAGAATTTGAAAACATGAAGGCGTATATTGCGTTTGGCGAAACTGATGTGACGCATATCCGAGCACTGGCTGAGGAACTAAGTTCCGCCGTACCGGATATTGTGGCACGCTTCTACGAAGCGATCACGCAGCACGATGAACTGAACGCCTTTTTCTCCGGTGGAGCAACGCAACTGGCACACCAACGAACTTTACTCACCAGTTGGCTTTCAGAACTGTTCAGTGGTCCGTATGACGATTCCTATTACCAAAAAAGACGTCGAATAGGCGAAGCTCATGTTCGTGTAGGCCTTGAACAACGACACATGTTTCTGGGCATCGAACTCATCTGGCAAGGTATTATTCGCAATCTGATCAGCCCGGCTTCAACTACCACACGAACTCAACTCACCTCGCTGCACAAACTATTGATGCTTGATCTTTCCGTGATCCTGGAAAGTTACAAGGAGCATTACACCGCGCGCGTCCAAGAAGATGCACGGGCCACCATAGAAGAAAAACTCACACGGGCTGAGCACTTGGCGGAAATAGGTCAACTGGCAGCCGCCCTGGCCCATGAAATCAAAAATCCTCTGGCCGGTATTAGTGGTGCCATTCAAATCATTCGAGAGGGCATGGCTGAAAACGACGAACATCGGCCCATTATCACGGAGATCCTCGGTCAGATTCATCGACTCGACGCCACAGTGAAAGATTTGCTTCAATACGCGCGTCCCGTACCACCCCGATTACATTCCATTCGCTTACACGAAGTTGTCGACCGTGTGCTTTCGATCTTGCGGGCCGAGCCTGCGGTTAAACGTGTGCGCATCCGGTATAATCCTCCATCCCAGGGTGTTGTACTACAGGCCGACGAAGCAAAGATCGAACAATTGTTGATTAACCTTATCTTAAACGCCGCCCACGCCTCCGAAGAGAGTGGTATTGTTGATGTGGAAACCTCCTCGAACAATGGTGACGTTTTACTTTGCATTCACGATGTTGGTGAAGGCATGACGGAAGAAGTTCGAAACCGAGCGCTCGAAGCGTTCTATACGACGAAAGCGCGCGGTACGGGACTTGGTTTACCGATTTGTCGACGTATCGTTGAACAACACGGCGGCACAATCAGCCTGGATAGTCAAGTAGGTCAAGGCACAACCGTGACAGTCACCCTACCGGTGACCGCCGGTGACCAAACAAGTACATAAAGGATGATGCATGAGCGTACGTATTCTTATTATCGAAGACGAAAAACTCATTCGTTGGTCTTTGCGACAAAAATTTGAGGGACGCAAATTCAACGTAACCGAGGTCGAATGTGGCAGCGAGGCTATCGAAGCGCTTGAGCAGGGCATGTTCGACCTGATTATGCTCGATTACAAACTGCCGGACATGACCGGATTGGATATTCTTTCAAGCATACGGGAAAACGACAAAGACGTCGTTGTCATCATGATGACTGCGTATTCGAGTATTGAAAGCGCGGTCGATGCCATGAAGCTCGGCGCGTACGACTACATCACCAAACCATTCGATATGAATCAGCTATTGCGTACCGTCGATAAAGCGTTGGAAACAACAAAACTACGACGGGAAGTGCGCGAATTGCGTAGACACGTCGCCCACGATTACGGCGTCGATTGCATTATTGGACAAGACGCATGTATGGTCGAGTTGTTCGACATCATCCATCGCGTGGCGGAAAGTGGGGCGTCTACGGTATTTTTACGCGGAGAATCCGGAACCGGCAAAGACCTCGTAGCCCGCGTGGTCCATTATAGCTCCGACCGCGCACCGAAACCATTCATGAACATCACTTGCACGGCACTATCTGAAACACTGCTTGAGAGTGAACTATTTGGCCATGAACGAGGCGCGTTCACCGATGCCAAGACCCAAAAGAAAGGATTGTTCGAATTAGCTGACGGCGGCACGATTTTTCTCGATGAGGTCGGCGATATGCCACCCAATTTGCAGGCCAAATTACTGCGATTTCTTGAAGACCGTATGTTCAGGCGCGTCGGCGGATCGCAGGAAATCACGGTCGATGTACGTATTATCGCCGCGACCAATCGCGATATAGAAAAAGCAATCCAAGAAGGTCACTTCCGTAGCGACCTTCTCTTCCGTCTCAACGTCATTTCCATCAACTTACCGCCACTTCGCGAGCGCGGCAACGACATCACATTGCTGACACATTACTTCGTGGATCGTTTCGTAAAGGAATTTCGCAAACCCATCACGCAAGTCGCCAAGGAAGCGATAACCAAACTCAAAGCCTACGCTTGGCCGGGTAACGTGCGCGAACTTCGTAACGTGCTTGAACGAGCCGTTCTGCTTTCCAAAGGAGATTCGATTCAAGCCAATGACATCGTGCTGGGACGCATCGAAACCCCTAAAACAATAGAGCAAACCGGCATTACACTACCCGACCAAGGTATCGACTTGCACGACTTGGAGAGTCAACTCATACGCCAAGCCCTCGCTCGCACCAACAACAACCAGACAAAAGCCGCCAAACTTCTGCATTTAAGTCGCGACGCATTCCGCTATCGTCTCGAAAAACTTGGGATTTTGTAGAAAAGTGAAAACATCATGTATCGAACTGCCGGGATACGATCAGCCGCCACGCGCCCAGACCCAACCATTGCGAGGCAACACCATAGACGACCATACCCACCACAACTTCGACTACCAAACGGAGTATGGGACGCACGCCCGGGGGTTCAATGGGTAGAAGATAATCAGCCAAAAGTACCGCTCCCCCCATCAGCGCACTAGCGATAACGACACGCAGAAAAGATGTTAGCAGGCTAAAAAACGACAAGCTCCGGTAGCGCGAGGATAATAGCACGCTCAACCACACAACCTGTCCAGCGGCACAGACCGCCGTCGATAAAGCAAGACCTCTCTCTTCCAGCGGGAATACGAGTATCAGGTTCAGCGTCAAATTGATAAGAACCATCGTGCCCGCGATGCGTGCTGGGGTTCTACTATCGTGAGTCGCATAAAACGCCCTGACTAAAATGTGTTGTGCGAAGTACGGTACCAAGCCAAGGACATAAAACTGCAGCGTTCCGCCTACACGCAATGTTGCTTGTTCATCAAATTGCTGTCCTTGATATAGCGTAGCTACCAACGGTATCGCCACGAGCCAAAGACCAACCGAGGCTGGGATGGCGATGATAAAACCCGCCCGCAACCCGCGCCCTACAAGATGGACAACTTGATCCCATTTTTGTTGGGCGGCATACTTCGACAACGATGGGAACACCGCCGTGGCAATAGCGATACCAAATACCCCTAGCGGTAACTGGTAAAGGTATTGCGCATAACCCAACACCGCAGGGCCTACCTGCTCACCATCCTGCACAATAAACAGATAGGCAATGATGTAATCCATCGCCGAATTAATCTGCACGGCGGATAATCCTAAGACCATCGGCGACATCAACGTAAAAACGTTACGGACCTTTGGGCATAGCAGCGGTCTCTGCACGCGCGGAAAAAAACGTACCCACCACAGGGCCAATCCCATCACCACCAGTTGTGCGAATCCTCCCAGTAGTACGCCATAACAAACCACTTTCAACAGCGACGTGCCGGTTAGACCTAAACCGTACCCCCCCCATAGGGTGGCTGTAATGACGAAGACGTTAAGTAATACCGGCACGACAGCCGGCGCAGCAAAGTAACCCCGAACGTTGAGTACACCCCCGGCTACCGCTACGGTGCAAATGATGGGCATATAGGGGATTAGAAGTATGGCAAAAGGAACAGAAGGATCATCCGTTACCTGTTGAACAACCCACAACACCAACCCAATAGCCATCGCTGCCAGAGTCAACCCCATCAACAGAAGACTAAGCACTGAACCGACAAATCGTCTGGCTGCGACTTCACCCTCCTTCTCAATGGATTCCGTAAGCACGGGAATAGTCGCGGCGGATAGTGCCCCTTCGCCGAATAACCTGCGGGCGAGGTTGGGCAACATAAACGCGACGCGAAATGCGGAATATTCGCCGGATGTTCCTAATAGCCGACTGAATGCCAGTTCCCGCAATAGACCCATCGCGCGGGACAGAAGCGTTAACGCAGCTATGGTTCCGGCTGATCTAAGCTCTCGCTGTGCAGGTGGCATTATCTAAGCACGCTATCCTGCGCTCACCATCCCCGCAAGGGAATATCATGAGGTGATCGGTCGAATTAAGCCAACATCGCATGAGTGGGGCGGTCTTCAATGCTGTTGACTTAACGCGGTGGGTCGTAGCGCAGGCTTCTAGCCTGCTTTATGATCGCGGACTGAGCAGGCAAGATGCCTGCGGTACAAACCTAAGTCAACGGCATTGGGGCGGTCTTTGGCCATGTTGGACCCCGTTCCCAGTTGGTTGCGTTTCGTTTTCTCACGAGGGAGATCTACCGGTTTCACACCGACACCTAAGGGTATGTAGCCGAAGTCCGGGGTTGGATCGCTATACTTTTCCTAAATTCGCATAAAAAGTTATTGACAAATGGAGTTAAGAAGTTACCAAAGCTACTGCCTGGGTTGGCAAATGTTGTGCTGGACAGTATGGGAATGGTTTTTTGCGGTTTGCGACAAAGACCCATTGTATCTCAAAGCACGTGAACCTGAGGTTTTTTATCGCGAACGCCCGGCTGGTCGGGATTGAAGTCGTTCGCCGCTCAATTTGATGAGCACAGAAAATGAATGGATCTAAACGAAATGGGAGATTCAGCTGATGGCACATATAGTTGCTGAGCCTTGTATCAATTGCAAATACACCGATTGCGTCGCCGTTTGCCCGGTGGACTGCTTTCATGAGGGTGTCAATTTTCTAGCGATCGATCCGGAAACGTGCATCGATTGCGGACTATGTCCGCCGGAATGTCCAACGACGGCTATTTTCGCAGAAGAAGACCTGCCGGACCAATGGAGTAATTACATCGAACTCAACGCCAAATATGCAAGCGATTGGCCTGTCATCGACGCGCAAAAAGAGCCTATGACCGGGGCTGATGATGCCGCCAAGGATGAAGACAAGCTCGATCAGTTGGATCAAAACGGCTTCGCCGGCTAAGAGCGTACCCCACTGTTAGTGTCTGCATGGCTAAGCACCTGTACAGGCATATGCTACCCAATTATGACCACAAGTCGTAACGCGGGGTTACGTTGCGCAGTCGATATAATCGGACGTGCATATCACTTGACGATGTTCATCTGATAAGCTAAAAGTTCCGCTCTGCGAGTGTGTTTGAGAAGTGCTGGAAGTGTATCACAGTTACGTATGGTCAGCATAAGCTGTCTAACAAACTGGGACCGTAGCTCAATTGGTTAGAGTACCGGACTGTCGATCCGGTGGTTGCGGGTTCGAATCCCGTCGGTCTCGTTTTCCTCTTTCCACACCGAATATCCCTTCAGGTGTATTATACACTTTCATTGATAACGGGAGGCAGCCTGTCAGCCTGCCGGTGATGGATGAAATATAAAACCCCTTAGGGCTAGTCCCTGGTGGTCCAGCAAGATCATGGCCTGCCACACCACGCCATCTTATCACCCGCTCGACGTTGACTACTGGCCTAGGGACCATTACGTATTGCAAAACGTGCTAACGACGTCTAGTATGGATGTTCAGCGCGTCATTTTGGGTAAGTTTTTGTAACGGGAGGTGAATCGTGTCACAATCGTCGCCGCAGCAATCCTATCTCTTTACGTCTGAGTCCGTATCCATGGGACATCCGGACAAAGTTTCGGACCAGGTGTCCGATGCGATTCTAGACAGCCTGCTCGAACACGACCCGCTCGCCCGCGTGGCTGTAGAGACGCTAGTCACGACCGACTATTGCATGGTCGCTGGTGAGGTGACGGTTCACAATGACGACGCGAGAAAAGCGCTGGATAACGTAGAACAGACTGCCCGTGAGGCATTGCTTCGTATCGGCTACACATCTGATGATATTGGATTTAATGGTAGCACATGCGCATTCGTATCACGTATCCACCCTCAATCTGAGGACATCAGTCTGGGTGTTACCCAAGGTGCAGGTCTGCACGACGAACAGGGGGCTGGCGATCAGGGCTTGATGTTCGGTTTTGCCTGTGATGAAACCAAACAACTCATGCCCTTACCCATTCACTTGTCCCACCGCCTGGTTGAATACCTGGCGGAAATGCGCGAAACGGGTGAAATCAAATGGCTATACCCTGACGCGAAATCGCAGGTAACTGTAGCTTATGAAGGCGGCGTACCTGTTGGGTTGCACACGATTGTCATTTCCACCCAGCACTCCGCCGATGTGGTGGACCCGGCAACGAATCACTTAAGTCAACAAGCTCAAAACGAAATCATCAACAAAGTTGTCAAACCCGTGATTCAACGAGAGTGCCCACAGTTAGGTGATAACAATGTCATTTACCATATCAATCCAACTGGAAAATTCGTCATTGGTGGACCACACGGTGATTGCGGATTAACGGGTAGAAAAATCATCGTTGACACATACGGCGGTCGTGGTCGTCATGGCGGCGGCGCTTTTTCCGGTAAAGACCCTTCCAAAGTAGATCGCTCTGCTGCCTATATGGCCCGCCATGTAGCCAAGAACATCGTCGCCTCGGGATTGGCCAAGGAGTGCGAGGTGCAGCTGGCTTATGCCATCGGTGTGGCTGAGCCGGTGAGCGTTTTCATCAACACCTTTGGTACCAGCGAACTTAACGAGCAGGATTTGGCAAACATTGTACGAGCCATTTTCCCACTCACGCCGGCTGAAATTATTACCTATCTGAACTTACGCCGACCGGTATTCTCTGAAACCGCACGCCATGGTCATTTTGGCCGAGATGGTGCAAACTTTACATGGGAACAAACCAATCGCGTCAATGAGCTGTGTGAAGCTGCCCGACAACTTCAGGTGGCTCCGTCCTAGTGTTTTGTCACAGCTAAGAATTCGGGTGGCATGGGTAAGTCCCGATGTATCCCGATGTAAAGTCGGGATACATCGGGACTTACCCGTGTAGTTCCGGAGGCCGACACGGGCAAAAAAAAACGTTGCCCATGCCACCCTGGATGAACCCGAACATTAAGCCGTGACACTTCCGGCGGCTTCAGGACCATCCCTCGTTGCAGCCTGAAGGGCTGATCGATAGTAGCCGTGGGCAAGTCCACCGCAGGCGGACGCCGCCCACGGTAAACCCAACATGCGTTCCATTCGACCCTGCAGGGGTCGCACAAGCGCCACGTCGCGCACCTCTCGCGGAATAGACGACCCATTCAGGGTCGAGCGTCTTGGTGTTGGAGCAATCCGGTGGCGGCGTCCACCTGAGGCGGGCTTGCCACCGGCTACTCCAGAGCAGGCCTTCAGCCTGCAACAACTGCCACCGATTCCGTCACGGACCCGACAAGCACAACCCATACCTGGCCTACTGGGCGACACACAGCACCTAGTATATCATACGGTACGATCGGGCGATAACATAAGACTCCGGCTAAGGGTGCTAATAAAGCCGGTGATTGGCAGATGGAATTGATGAGCTATATAGAATACGGAGAACGGACATGCAGATTATGAGTAGAACCATCCTCGTTGCTTCGCTTGTAACAAGTGTTATGTGTGGTAGCACTAACGCAACGCCGGTACCGACATTTTCCTTGGAAGCGGCGGCCATAAACGACGTGCCCCTTCCGCAGGGCACTGCCACTTCCATAGAAGTTCTGCCTGGTGATCGATTAATGCTTGAAGTGTACATCCGCGATTGGTCGCCGAACGGTCAAAAGCTCATCGCCTGTCAGGCACAAATCAATCCAGCTAGTTTTAGCAGTGGAAAGAAGGGTTTTATCGAGCCTTTCGGGTATAATGCCGCCAGGTTAGCAGGCACGGACAACCCGACACAGTGCTTTATTGATCAGAAACACCCCAAATATATTTTCCAAGACAAGGTCACCATCCCCGTTACGGATACACGATCGGAAGGATACCGCTGGCTAAGTGCACTCATCAACATGCAAGGCCCCCAATCAAAACAGGACGGGGCCAAGTATTACATGGGATCTATACACATGCTGGTATCGGGGAATGCCCAAGGACAATTTGCACTATCACTGATTGACAGCAAGGACTCTTGTCAAATTTTAGAAACTAGCGGTGCGCAAATTATGCCGTTTCATGTTGAATCGTTGCAAGTGTCTGTACGAAAAGCGTCTCGTGTACAAGCGATGCGCCGTCTGATCGACCTATCCAATCAACCAGTGGGTAGCCTCGACCTGTTGCCGGGAGAAGGAAGCGTGACCAATCTGTTGGCACGCAGCTCACCATAGCCCCCCACATGCAAGCATCCAGCCCTCTGTCGTTCCCGCAAAGGCGGGAACCCAGTGCCATTGAGTATGCACACCACGCCGCTACCGGATCTTGTCTCGATAAAACAACGCAAGTGTCACTGTCATAGCACACAATATCCGTCCCCCACCCTTTGCCAGTAGGCAAAGGATGGGGCACCCGCGCCTATCTCGTTTCGAGGCGCGTGATACGATCATACGCTCAATAAAAACCGGCTATGGGCACGGCAGCGAACATTCACTATTTGCAACTTCATCCAAATAGGTTAACAACTGAAACGACCTGACTGTAGCCGTGATGTCAGCCACGTTAACTAATGGCGGCACAGCAATACTACACACATTAGCGCTGCCTCGATGATCCACGGTCACGGTCAAAGTACCATTGGGATCACCAAGCGGTAAGTGATAAAACAATTGAAAACCTAATACAACCAAGGTGATGTCGCCGGCGTTGATGACGCCACTGCCGTCGGTATCGCCAAATAACTGCATCTGAACGGTTTGAGGCTGTGTTTGTACACCACCACAATCCGCCTGCACACGATACTGCACGGGTGCGGCATTACGATCACTGGGGGTAATATCGGGGCCTGTGACGTATAGCTTACCAGGTATGCACGTTTCACCCACCACCGGGCAATCCGCATCAATGGCACACGGTTCCAAGGATTCGCTGCAACGCATAATGGGAAGACAACTACCACCTGCACCGCAATCAGCATCCACGCTACATGTCGGCGAAAGATTGTCACAAGCCAAACCGGTCCACTGCGTCGGCGTCAACTCGCCGGCGTTAACGAAATTATCGACCAATGTCGCAGCCATGCCGTCAATCGTCCCATTAGCATCTAAATCCACCGGGACGGGATCACCCACAAACTTAGCCAGACAAGGCCAAGTGGGAGACGTGATAAAGAAGCGGGTGGGTACCGTCCCATCAATAGGCAACGGCTCGATGGAAAAATAACGTGATCCAACAGTAGAAACAATCGGCGGATCGCACGTGACCGCTATAATACAACCCAATTCGGCATCGCAAATTTCATTCGGTGCGCACAACGCATCGTTTGGAATACCTGTACATAATAATGGAAGCCAATTCTCATCGCAGAAATCGTTGATGGTACAGGCTATACCATCGCTGCTACAATCCACAGGTGTACCATTCTGGCATACGCCCCCAAGACAAGTTTCATCCCCATTACACAATAAACCGTCCGGACAAGCTGTTCCTGTAGCCGCGTCATTAGCAAGGCATGCGCCATTGCCATCACAGCTATCCGGGTTTGTGCATGCGGTATTACTCGTATCGCCACAAGTTGTACCTGTAGGTTGTTGACGATCCACACAGGTTACCGCACCATCACAGGTGTCCTGTGCGTCGCACTCACTAGCCGCAGGATTGCCACAAGATTGGCCACTAGGTGAGAACGGATGTGTTACGACTCCCGTCAGCGCATCACAAACGTCATCCGTACATACATTAGCGTCGAAAATTTGTGTCACTGATCCGTCACTAGGATTGCAGCATTCCGTTGCCACATTATACGTAGGTGTATTAGAGCAAGATTGATCAATCTCACATACATCTGTCGTACATGCATTATTGTCATCACAATCTGCCGCGATCTGACATCCAATAACAATCGTTTCCGAGAATAGCTGACCTGTTCGATCAAATACACCCGATGTTACACGAGAATTTGAACCCTCATTGCCATTAGTACTACCAACGCACGCCGTCAATGAAATGTTAGTGCCCGCGCCACCTGTTCCCGCAACAGCGATAAATTTAAATGTAGTAACCCACAGATCTTGTGTCACGGAGACTGTGGGCATAGGATCCCCAAGCCCAACACCGGCAAAATACAACGCATCGCCGTCAATCAGATTGAGATTGAGGTCGGCACCATCACTAATAACACCGAATGCACTCATATCCCAGTCATACTGTCCGACAGGACAATCATTGAGTGGATCGATTGTCCCTGTGCACGGATCGTTAATCGTTGGCGCAACTGCTCCACCAATAACTGATGGATCCCATAACAACGCTGCCTCCACAGTACTGATATTTCGACTCGACGTACTCACCAGCGCATCGATAGATAATTCCAAGCGAATGTCGATTGTCTCACCTACAGCATAAAAACTACCGCCGCTTTGTGGAGGATTCGCAATTAAGCGCATTTCAACGTTTTCATTCAATTGGCGATTGCCACCCAGACAAGTACCGTTTACACACTGATCGAACTGCGTACACCCATTTCCATCGGAACACGGATCACTCCTAAAGCAAACACCCGACTGCGTATTGCATTGAAAACCTAGGGGACAAGAACCCGGCGTACAAACAACTTGCTCAGGAATTTTAAATTCGCACAATCCACTAGTTGGATTACAGACGTTGATAAGGCACTCTTGAATTTGTGGACAAGTTACAGGTGTATCAAACTCGCATACACCGCTATTACACGCGATGGGATTGCATAAATCGAACTGTGGAACACAGGTCTCCCCACTTGGACAATCCGCGGTGTCGAGGCATATCGTACCGGATACGTCGCAGGCCTTACAATCAGAGCTAACGTTACAATCAACACAGACATTGTTACCTTCGTCGCATATCCCACCTGTCAAACACGGCGAACCACTATTCGTACATGTGCCATCCTGTTCACAATTATCCACAGCCGTACAAAAAAGGTTATCATCACATAAGACATCGTTTTGAGTCGAGGCGCAAATATGAAAGACAGAAAGGCAGTCCCAGGTAATACATCCGAAATCGCCGGGACATTCGAAACGATTCGTACAATTACCGCAGATAAAGCCACCCGGATTTTCAAAACAGATGGGTAGCACTCCTGAGCATGGGCTAGTACCACCACACACACCACCGGTACACACACCCGGCTCTATTACCGCATTGACCAGCGCCTCCGTGCAATACAGACCATCGTCACAGACTGTGCCATCCGGGGAGAAAGCTGTGGGGTTGCTACAGACACCGCCCAGGCACGTACCAGCGTCGATACATTGATTCACTTCTGCGCACGGTATGCCATCGGTTTGGTTATTAGTCAAACAAACACCATTGCCATCGCACGTGTCAGGTGTAGTACAACTTGAGCTGCTTGGATCACCACACGCAACGCCAAAATTCTCATTCGGGTGAGTGACCTGACCGGTTACCAAATCACATATATCGCGCGTACAGTCATTACCATCGGAGAGGACAATCGTGCCACCGAGAACTGGATCGCAACACTGCGTTGCGGGATCATAATTATCCGGATTTGAACAGACACCGGCCGTACACAAATCATCCGTACACGCCGTACCATCATTACAATCACTTGCGATACTACACGCTACAACGTTCAAAACAGCTGCAGGACCGCGAGTAATAGGATAAGGTACTCCCGGACACGAGAGCGCGGTCTGGGCATCATACACGGCTGTAGTATCCGTACCCAAGCTGGCTGGCAATGCAACGGTCGTGGAACCTAGTATTGAGCCTACATCAAATTGAAACGTTGTAACCAGCAAACCAGCCGGTGTGGCGACCTCGGGTGTACCACAAGGGCCGGGCGTGAGACCAATCGTTGCCTTAAAGAAGGCATCGCCGTCCGTCCAGTCAGGATTTAGCGGAGAGAAGGAACTAAAACCAGCGGAACCCCAAGCAGGCGCCCCTGTTAGATCGTGCCCCAATAACGTCATCTTGTTCGGGTCAAACAGTAAGACAGCATCTACTCTGCCCACAGGCTCACCGGCAGGAAGATCTGAAACGACGTACAGCCCGACGCTTGCCGATGAACCGGCGATCACCGTTTGCGACGAAGGGCGCAGTTCTAGAGTGATGGCCGCAAAAGTGTGCTGTGCAAATAAGAGTATCGCGCAGCCAATGGTGAATAAACGGACCCCTGACGTAAACATAGTTGCTTCTCCCTCAAAAACTGTGCCGCACGCTGCACTACCACGCCACAGCCTCTCCCTCAGAGACTGCACTACACGGGCACCGTCGCACAGTAAGTACGGACCCATCCTTAGTACGAATGAACAGAGCCAAAAGGCTCAATTATTTGGGTACGGACTAACTACAATCACGACGACGTAGACACGTTCATTGTACCAACCTCGTTGTCTAAAAACAACACAAATCATTCATTGCATCCGGTAACGATCTAAAGTAGCGAACCGACATACCAGCCACATGACGACATTTTCGGATCGTAGTTATTGTGACGAAATCACGTACAGTACGTCCTATAACCAAATCAACTACTATAATCGTGGTAAATTTGGGATAATGGGATGAATTATAGTTGAAGTAATATGGCAATGTTGTTACCCTGGGTGGTTGTGGAGAAATCGGCAAAATCACATCGAATACGGGGGATTTTGCATTGTTTACACCACCTCTCAGACAATCGTCAAGGAGGGGCGTATCGACATTGATACTGTTTGGTACACGTACGCAGAAAGACGTGAGCACTTATCTGTTAATAGTTGTTGAAATCGTATTGGCCGGGAGGCAATAATCGATATAGGAGGTGCGGGGGAAGGTACTGACCTACCAGTGTACTTAACCTGCCTTTGATTGAGGTTCTGGAAAGATGCGACAACCGGCTGCTCTACGCATACATTGGCTGCTCACCGTTATTTGCGCAACAGTTGCCGGTACTCAAACTACGGCTGCTACTATCGATTTTGACAATTTAGCCGTGGGCATCACCTACGGCGAAGCAGTGCCCAACGTTGAAGGCCAGGAAGTACTGGTTGAAAACGGCATCAGCATGTCCGTCGAGCGATTCAATTTTGGCAATTTTTCTGATTTTTTTGAAGCAACTGTCATCGGACCTGACCTCGTAGCGTTTCCGACCAACTCGTTGTCGCTTAACAATATCAACGTCGCGTTTGATTTCACGCAATTGGGTTTTACACCCAACATGGTTTCTATCGAGTTTCGTGATCTTGGGGGTACCTCATCGATCAATAATTTTTCGGTGAATGGGATCGTACCCATTGAATTGGCGTCGCTGACGGATATCCCAGCGGTACCGGTCAGCGGAATCACGGCAACGGTAAGCAATAACCAGATTATCCTGAACGGTGACGTTGAGCAGATACTCATCGGTGGCCAGGAGCTTATCATTGACAATTTGTTCGTTGTTCCTGAACCAGCCTCGGTACTACTACTGGCTATGGGCAGCTGTGTGCTTATCCGCCGTCGTTATTTCATGCAACGCTAATTATTACAATCTCCCCCGTGTTGACAAATCGAATACGCAAGCGCCGTGTCACAGCTTATTTTTGGGGTTCCTCAAGGGCGGCATGGGCAAGGCTTTTTTTGCCCGTTTTGGCTCCCGAAGCTACACGGGTAAGTCCCGATGTATCTCGACTTTACGTCGAGATACATCGGGACTTACCCATGCCACCCGAAATGTTAGCTGTAACAAACACTAGGTTGTTGAATGAAGATTTTGAGCCAGGGTGGACGACACTAATGTCTGTACGTACATTCTGCCTCGAAGGAGTATGATACGAGGGCTTGTTCTGGCTAGCGATCACAGTGACATCCCGATCCAACCCCCCACCACTTCCGGGACGCCCTCGTCGCGAGGCATCTTTTTATGGATAGTCTTGGTCGTGCTTTCCATCACACAGGTGGCGATGGCTACACCGACGGTGACTATCGAGGGCGGCGTGGATACCGCCGGGCGGATGTATACATGGATTGTATCGCACGATTACACTTCACCGATCGTCAGTCTCCAATTCCCTCAAGACCGGGCCAATGGCCTGACTGCACCACCCGGCTGGGAGGGCAAACTTCAACAAGCTGATGACAACCTACATCAGAGTGGTTTCGTACACTTCAGGTGTATCGATGAGTCACGCGCTATCAGGTCTGATCGACCGGCTACGTTCAAACTGAATTTGGTTTGGAGAGGCGCATCGCGCGGTGTTGGTGATGTGATAGTCCGGTTCGCCGACGGTACCCAGACCACAGCATTAGCCTCAATACCTATCAAAGAACCGGCTAGCGATCGAAATGTATCGCTGATCGGACTAGGTTCATTCTTCGCTATATTTCTTATTGTTCAAGCCATACGAAAACGTAGGCAACGATTGGCTTGATAACCTTGTCCACGGACGAGGGAGACCTCGCGTCAACTTATTTTCGCAGGTTTCCTATATCAATCTGCCGGGTGACGGCTTGTGGGAAAAGGTAGTTCTCTCCGTTAAAAAGCGTTAACTGACCCGATACTAAAAAGACGACACCCTCCGCACCGTGAGAAATGGTTTCGATCATCAGTTCGACATTGCGATTGGGCAATAACTTTAGGGGAAGCTGTTCTTGCTTGTGACTACTCGTTTCGAGAACGAACGTCCACCACGGAGACTCTTCGATCAATCTACCCGGACGGCGTATCACAGGCGTACCTTCCGGGCGAACCGATGGCAATGACGTGGCGGCGAACGGAGGCATCGACGGTAATGGGGGGGAAGGTGGCGTAAGCAACTGCTCCTGTGGATTGACATTTCTCAGCACGGCTACGACATCGTCGAGAGGTGCGTTGATCTGAACATCAGCCTTGCTTGGTACAGTGGCTTGGTCAGGCTGCTGCGGTTCGATGCGTAACACAGAGCGCACCAGGACATAATTGTGTCCTGAAAATTCAGTTATCTCTACGGAAATGCTGAACAACAACGGCTCGGCTGAGCCTTGGCCGGAACGAATCATGACTTCCAACCATTCGCATGGAAGAACCCGCAATGCCTGCCCCTGGTCATTATCTCGCGGCTGAAAAATCCACCACCGGCCATCTTGCTGAATTGACCCTACGCTGTTCACTACGCGCGTCCCCTCGGGCAGAAGTTGAGGTGGAACCCCCTTGGCTTGTAATTCACGCGAACGCCTTGATGAAATGACCGCATTGAAAGGTCTGGTTTCTTGCAGCCTTTTCAATAACATCGCCGAGGTCGTGTCACTACGCTGGTCGGTCGGTTTGTCGAGCCATTCGTGTTGTGGCTTATCCGATACAACTTTTTCTTCAGATTGAACGGCGAAAGCAACCGTCGAGAAACAATACCAAACGACAAGGCCCATGACCAACATAAAACTCTTGGACCTGATCGAGCGGGTTTTTCGATGGAGGGTTATCATGGGCTAAGCCTCTAAAGAGGATACTGGCCGTACTACGGAACTATCCACAATCATTCACTTTTTGCAACCCACAAAGGCCGTTTACTTTTTGGCAGTAAGTTGACCGGCTAAGTCGTGCGGCGTGGTTACCGGTAATTTGCAGGTATATTTTTCGCACACATAGGCCGTGGGTTTTCCACCCCTCATCTGCTTGCCCTTAAGCAAGGGCAGGTCTGAATCAGGGTCAGGTTTGGCGACGGCCACGACGACCTTGTTGGGTAAGTAAGTACTGTACACCGTACGCAGTAAGGCTTTAGTAGCCTCATCGCCAGGGTCGCCGATGATGACGATTTCCTTGACCCTGTCATGGTAGAAATCCACCGCGCATAACAATCGCTCAGACGAAATCGTGGAGCGACCATCGGCACCGCCTTGATCTCTGAAAATGGACTCGGCCCTTTCGCGGAAATCCTTACGGTCGAGAAGCACAGCCAAGCGGAGTAGATTCATTGCATGTACGGAATTTCCGGCGGGGATGGCCCCGTCGCGCGAGTTCTTGGATCGTGCAATGAGCGTCTCGGCGTCGTGAGCAGTGAAGAAAAAGCCGCCGCTACCTTCGTCGAAATAATACTTAATCGACGTTTCAGTTAATTCAATGGCGGCGTCGAGCCACTTCCGCTGTCCGGTCGCTTCATAAAGATTGATCAGACCGTCGATGAAAAAAGCGTAGTCGCTTAGATAGGCCGTGAGCCTGGCTTGCCCCATTCTATAGGTACGTAGTAGTCGCCCATCTTTACGCATGTGATCGAGAATGAACTGCGCTGCCTTAGCAGCTGCGGCTGCGTACTTCGGTTCACCGAGCACGCGAGCGCCCTTAGCCATGCTAGCTATCATCAACCCATTCCAACCGGTCAACACCTTATCGTCCAAAGGAGGTGGCACACGCATGGATCGCACCTGCATCAACTTAGAGCGCCAGGTTTTAAGTTTTTGTTTGAACTGCCCCACATCGAGTTTATGTTTTTTTGCGAAAAGGTCCGGCGGCGTGGTGATATGCAAAATGTTCTTCGCCCCGGCTGGGGCATGACCACGATATTCGATCCAGTTACCTTCGGGGGTTACGTCGTAGTATGCACAAAAGAGCTTGCCCTCGTCGGGGCCTAGTATTTGATTGATTTGCTCCACGGTCCAGATGTAGAATTTACCCTCCAAGCCTTCGCTGTCAGCGTCCCGGCTGGAATAAAAACCACCCTTGGGGTCTTGCATGTCCGTTATGACATAATCGAAAATATCGGCTGCGATGTAGGCGTATAGTGGGTCTTTGGAAACCTGATAGGCATCTAGATAAATAGCGCTGACCATGCCCTGGTCGTAAAGCATTTTCTCGAAGTGGGGCACCAGCCAATTCACATCCGTACTATACCGGCAGATGCCGCCGCCAAGATGGTCGTAAATGCCGCCACGGGCCATGTGATCCAGTGTCAACTTAACGGCATCGAAAAGATCACCGTTGCCATTTCTTTTATATACCCGCAACATCAGATCCATAGCCATGCTGGGTGGGAATTTGTTGGTTCCGCCACCGGACATCCCACCCGTATTTTTATCGAAATAACGAGCGTAGTTATTAGCGGCGCTGTCTACCATTTTTCTAGGCGTCACATTCGTGGCCGGTGTCGTCGAAACGGACCAGTCTGCAAAAAACTGTTGGGCATCATCGGCACTATTAAAAATTTTCTGGCGGTCTGATATCCAACTATCGCTCACCTGATTCAACGTGGCCATGAACCGGGCCTTTGGGAAATAGGTGCCGGCAAGAAATGGCTGACCATCCGGCAATAGCCAAACACTCATGGGCCAACCGCCGTGTCCCGTGGATGCCTGGGTGTAGGCCATGTAAATCTCGTCGATGTCCGGTCGCTCTTCGCGGTCGACTTTGATACTAATGAAGTGCTCGTTGAGAATCGCAGCCACGTCTTCCTGCTCGAAGCTCTCATGCTCCATGACGTGACACCAATGGCAAGCGGCGTAACCGATACTCAGGAAGATCAGCTTATCCTCTTTCTTGGCTTTCTTCAGCGCCTCCTCGCCCCATTCGTGCCAGTTCACGGGATTGTGGGCGTGTTGCAAAAGGTAGGGACTGGTGGCGTTGATGAGGGAATTGGTATGCTTGTGTTGCGTTTGCGTAGTCACTTTGGACTCCCCTAATTGAGCTTTGTTTGGTGGTGAGGCTAGGACCGGCGTAGTGGTTGCGATAATCATAGACGCAATTAGCCCGGTGGTTATCGTCGAACGCCAACTCGCGCCTACTCTCGAACATTTCCCAACGTGTATGCACATAACATAGCCTTTGTTGCCGGTGATTCTTTTTGCCCAATTAAGGATTGTAGTGCAAGCGTGATTATCGTCAAAGAATGGGGAGACGCGCGGGGTGCCTCATCCTTTGCCTACTGGCATAGGGTGGGGGACGGATCAGTTAGCGCATTGGCCACGAACCATCCCAGTCCATAGCCAACATGGAATCATCATTATATTCGTAATACCGATAGCTACTCCACATCCATAATTCGGCATGATCGACAAGCCCTCGCGTGATCGAGTTCTTGTGGATGTAGTCCAGCTTCGTGTGCAATGTTCTTTCGGGGGTCACGTTGAAGTCGTAAGCGCGAGTTTTCCAGAATCATGCGGGAAGAACTGCAGCCTACGATAGCAGGAGATTGTTAGGCAATGGACATGGCCATATTCATCGTATCGACGGAGATTACTGGGCATGACGTAAGTCTAACAGACTTCGTATCCTTCCTCCACCCTTTGCCAGTAGGCAAAGGATGGGGCACCCGCAGCCTTATCGAGCTAACGTAAGCGAAGTCCGATCGTGTTCACGGATTTCCTTGCCTATTGGGATTCTCGATAGATTCGTCATGCATATATAGTGTCTTAAACTTGTCACAATCTACCTATCATCGGCTCCCCCATGTCCAAAAGGAAGGACATGGGCCACCCCGATCGACGGAGATTACTGGGCATGGCGTAAGTCTAACATACTTCGTATCCTTCCCCCACCCTTTGCCAGTAGGCAAAGGATGGGGCACCGGATTGGTTATGATTATTCACTCCTCTCCAAGGCGACCAGGTCTTCGTATGTTTCTCTTCGACGTATCAGTTTGACCTTGTCACCATGCACCAATACTTCGGCGGCTCTTGGTCTGGAGTTGTATTGATTGCTCATAGAAAAACCGTAGGCACCAGATGAGAATATGCAAAGCAAATCACCGCGTACCACCGGCGGTAGCCAACGATCCTTGGCTAGGAAGTCACCGGTTTCGCATACCGGCCCTACGATGTCAACGCGTTCCGTGCCTTCGAGTTGTAAATCATGTTTGCGCTGAGGTGGAACCATCTCCTTCACTGGGGCGACCGGCCAAGCGAAGTGAAAGGCATCGTAGAGCGCGGGGCGAATTAAATCGGTCATAGCTGCATCTACAATGACAAATTGTTTTTCACCGGAAGATTTCTTAAAAATCGTTCGCGCAATCAGCACCCCGGCATTGGCTGTGATACTGCGTCCCGGCTCGAGCATCACGGTCAACTTCGTACCCTGCAACAAGGGTACGATGTTAGCCGCGTAGTCAGCAGCCGTGGGCGCTTCCTCGCCTGTGTAGTGGGCGCCGTATCCGCCACCGACATTGATCGACGTGATAGTATGCCCACCGGCTCTTAACCGGGCAATTAAATCCAACGTTCGTTTGATCGAATCCACATAGGCTTCGATGTGATGAACTGGAGATCCAATGTGAACGTGAACGCCGGCTAAGTTGATCGATGGCGTTTTGGCGAATGCCTCAAAGACGCGCTGCGCGAGCGGAAGGTCCACACCGAATTTTGTCTCGCGTTTGCCTGTCGTAGTATGGTGGTGTGTTTGTGGATCAACGTCAGGATTCACACGTAATGCTACTTGCGCAATCGTGCCCCGCTGTGACGCAAGATGAGCCAGGATTTCCAGCTCTTGTTCAGATTCGGCGTTGAACCAACCGATACCCGCATCCAAGGCGGCGATCATCTCCAGGTCCGTTTTGCCCACCCCTGCAAAAACAACACGTTTAGGATCAACACCAACCTCTAACACGCGAGCCAGTTCACCGCCACTGACGACGTCAAAGCATGCACCACAGGTATTGAGTAACGCTAGGATAGACAAATTCGAACAACTCTTCACGGAATAGCACATGTTCGCGGATAGAGATTCAAACGCCGTAACCATGCGGTTGTAATGATCGACGATGGTTTGCTGTGAATATACATACAACGGCGTACCGAACCTCGAGGCCAAAGCTGTTACATCCACGGATTCGCAGTGCAAAACGCCGTGCTTAAAGGAAAAGTGATCCACGTCGAATATCCCTCGTTTGTGGGTGATGGTTTTTAGTACTTACACGTCTCACCTATTGTGCACGCGCGGTGCGCATTCGCCTAATTTCCTCAGACACGAGACTCAAATGCCTTGACCACTGGTATCGCTATCGGTTATGTCGTGTTTTTGAAATGGATGAAATCTATGGGAAAAAGTAACCTAGCAGCGGAAATCTTACTCTTCACCGATGGCGCGTGCAGTGGAAATCCAGGTCCGGGAGGCTGGGCGGCGATACTCCGGCATGTCGAATCTGATAAAGAAAAAAAAATCTCCGGCAGCGAAGCGAGGACTACAAATAACCGCATGGAATTGATGGCTGCGATCGAAGGGTTGCGGGCTATCAATGCGGATAGACGACATCGCGTTTGCTTAATCAGCGACAGTCAGTACGTCATTTTTGGATTGACGCAGTGGATTAAGGGATGGATTGCCAACGATTGGCGACGTGGGAAAAAGTCTAACGCCCCCCCCGTGCTCAACGTGGACCTCTGGAAAACGTTGTATGAATTATCTCAACAACATGATATGACCTACGAACACGTTCGAGGCCATAGTGGACATCTAGAGAATGAGGAATGCGATAGAATGGCTGTCGCGGCTATAAAAGACCTAAAGCGCGGGAATGATTAACCCCCTTAGTATCGTGTTTCTTTGCGGCGTCCATACGTACGACAATAGCAACGGTAGGTAAAACACCTGCCCAACCGACGGAGAGAAGTACCCGATGAATAGATGGCCAGGTCCCACATCACTTGCGTTATGTCTAATCATAACACCGCACTTTCTTTTGACGGCATACGCGGAGGAAAGTCCTGACTCTTGGTACGCGCAAGGGCGTGCTGTCGTAGCTAAAGCAAAGAAGATGAAACCCATGACCCATAAAGCCAGGAATGTGATTCTGTTTTTGGGAGATGGCATGGGTATCTCTACAGTGACGGCTGCCAGAATTCTCGATGGCCAGTTACGCGGCGAAAAAGGTGAAGAAAATCTTCTCAGTTTTGAATACTTTCCATACACGGCCTTGATCAAAACATACAACACGAATCAGCAAGTAGCCGACTCCGCCGGCACGATGAGCGCCATCATAACCGGTATTAAAACCAAAGCCGGTGTGTTGTCCGTCAACCAACGGGTTGAACGAGGTAAGTATGAATCCGCAAAAGGCAACCGGGCGAAAACTATGCTTGAGTTAGCGGAACAGAAAGGAATAGCTACAGGTGTTGTCTCAACAGCCGCCATCACACACGCTACGCCCGCAGCCTGTTATGCCCACTCTCCCGATCGTGATTGGGAGAGTGATGCGCAACTCACCCACGAAGCACGTCAAGCCGGGTTTCCGGACATCGCTCGACAGTTGATCGAGTTTCCGTATGGCAACGGGCTTGAGGTAGTCTTGGGAGGTGGACGGCGACATTTTCTCCCTCAGTCTGAACAAGACCCGGAGCACCCGGCTATATTCGGCGCGCGGCTTGACAGAAGAAATCTCACCGACGAATGGCTCACAAAACCACGATCAAGTTATGTTTGGAATGCTAAACAGCTCGATATCTTGGACATATCCCAAGTCGATCATGTATTGGGTTTGTTCGAGCCTGAGCATATGCAATTTGCATGTGAACGATCCGCTGATCCTGCCGGCGAGCCTTCGTTATCAGACATGACGGCCAAGGCGATCGACCTATTGCAACGGTTCCCCAAAGGCTATCTATTGATTGTCGAAGCAGGAAGAATCGATCATGCCCATCATGCCACAAACGCCTATCGGGCTTTGACCGACACGATCGAGTTATCCCATGCCGTCGCCATAGCCAGAAAAAAAACAGATCGTAACGATACGCTTATTGTGGTCACAGCGGACCATAGCCATGTGTTCACCATGGGAGGATATCCCATACGCGGTAATCCCATTTTGGGAAAAGTGACGGAGCATCATCCTCGTGGCATGCACCAAACTCGTCTTGCGAAGGACTTGGACAATCACCCGTATACAACACTGGGCTATCATAATGGTCCGATCACGCGTCAATCCGCGGCCAATGGCGATCTAACTTATGTCGATACGACGGATACTTCCTATCGCCAGGAAACCGCCGTTCACTTATGGTCTGAAACACATGGAGGTGAAGATGTCCCGCTTTATGCGGACGGTCCACAAGCACATTTGTTTCACGGCGTACTCGATCAACATGTCATCTTCCACGTTGTGGTCGAAGCATTAGGCTGGAACGAATAGCCTGGAATCAACAGCTCAGCATTCGTCTTTTTAAGTTCGCAGATCAAAGACCTATATTCCTAACAGTGCGTTACCTTCAAATCAATGCTGCCAGCTTCGCCATAATCCTTCGCTTATTATTTTGAACATTTATATTTGCTTCTCCAACCAGTGAATTTTACATTGAAGTCATACTGGTAGAGTGCCCAATAGCGTCTTCCTCCTGAGGAGCCGGCGTCGAATTTTATATTGGCTAATCTACATTCTACTAAGCTACAAAAGGGAGGGAAGCAAATATGTCGCAAAGAGAGTACCAAGCACAACGCAAGCGTCGTGCAGCCACGGCTATACAAGTCTTAATTTTATTGCCGGTCCTGATGGGGTTCGCTACGTTAACCGTAGACGTGGGGACTATATACAACGCTAAATCCGATATGCAGGATATCGTTGACGCTGCAGCGCTGGCGGCTATTGGTGTGATAGCATACGCAGACCCCGACGATGGCAACTTGCTTTCCAATGCAGCCGATGCCGCTATGGAATACGCCGCGCGAAACAGCGTCTTATCCGGCTCGGTTGAACTTGATCCGGTCGATGATATCATATTCGGACATGCGTACTTCAACGATGTAGCTAATAGCTACAACTTCGTCCCAGGTGATACACCGACTAACGCGGTGCGTATCCGAATTCGACACACCGAGGATTCACCTAATGGAAGGCTTCCTCTTTTTCTAGCCGGCGCCTTTGGAAGCAATCTCGCAGACGTCTCCGCCGACGCTACCGCCATCTATACCGGAACGTGGTACGAGAAGGCCGATTGCTTTGATACTGTGCCCGCAGGCAGCGTTATGATGTGCCTGCACGGCGACAGCGATGACAGTGATGATAGCGAAGCCGGTGATAGTGATGACAGTGATGACAGCGATACCGGTGATAGCGATGGTAGCGCAAACGGTGACCCTGACGACAGTGATGACAGCGCCGCCGGTGATAGCGACGACAGCGATGATAGTAATCCATTTGATAGTGATTCGGATAGTCATACGGATAGTGATATCGGTGACAGCGAGAGCCATGACAGCAGCGGCGATAGCGACGCGGGTACCACGATCATCCTCCTAGAAACAGCTACACCTATTTACTTAAAGAAAGGTGCCACGATGGGACCATGTAACTGTGACCCGGGTGATAGCGACGACAGTGACGACAGCGCCGCCGGCGATAGCGGCGATAGCGACGACAGTGACCCCGGCGATAGCGATGGCTCCACCAACGGTGACAGCGATGACAGCGACGACAGCGAAGCTGGGGATAGCGACGATAGCGACGACAGCTCTCCCGGTGCCATCGATAGCGATAGCGATAGCGGTGTCGACAGTGTCGATCCACCGGCTAAAGTGACGATATGTCACATTCCGCCAGGCAACCCGGCAAATGCCCATACGATCACCATTAGTGCGAATGCATTGGCAGCGCACATGGCGCACGGCGACACGACGGGGATTTGTACCCCGAAGAAAAAAATCCGTGTTTTCCTAATCTAATAAGGGATCGCCGAAAGAAATGTTCTCTTGACGAGGGCCACGTACAAACGTGGTCCTCGTTGTTTTTTAGGACCGACACCATTGTCCACACAATCATATACTGAAGTGTGAAAGAGGATATCACTGCCCAGTATATCGAGCTGCATGCTTCAGCTTACGCTGCGTTTCGAAGCTTGTACTGTATCCAGTGAATAATGTAGCGACCTCTAACTGTTGAACGCGATGGAATACCGGTTGTCCCAGCGTCATCGAACAATCAATAACCTGAGCTTGTTGGCCAATGTGAGATGGATATGCCTGCTTTGTCGCCAGAAACTCCCGCGCGAGTAGACCAGGGTGATTCATATACGGATAGCCCGCACCTTGTAGTAGAACCCGAGTCATCCGAGACGCTGGTTGTTGGTCGTAATTCTCAAGACCATCTTACACACGAATATGCAGATCACAGCCGTGAAGATCGTGAATTAGGGCGTGGGCGCTCAGGCGTTGTTTTCCTGAGTCGTGACGCATTTGGCCGCAGTACGGCCCGTAAAGTCTTCGGTGCCTCGGGACTCACTAAAGCCGTTCAATATGCTTTCCTCGGCGCCCCCAACCCCTACATGTGGTGCGAGCCGGCTGCCAAGGCTGCTTTTTTGCGGCGAAGGATACTATCTGAGTTGGTTCACTATTGGTTTGGTGACAAATTGCGCGTCGCACATGCTTACGATTACGGTTGGAACGATCGTTATCGCGCTTTTGAAATGCGATGCGAACTCATCACCGGTCGACATGTCGCGTTGCATCATGGCCAACATCCGACAGAAACAAAAGAGCTGCCCGAGATTACAAAACAAATCATGGAACCGCTTCAGCAGCGTCTGACTGAATCAGGATTTGATGGATTAGTATGGCAAGCAGGCCTTGGCAACCCCGTAGCACTGAATAACTTCATGCGCTATACCTCTCCCAACAGTCGTTCACATCAGTGGGCGTGGATCGATTTGGAATCCGGCGTACCGGCACTTATTCCCATGAACCCGTTGGATTTACTTTCTTATTACCTGCCTAAATCGTTTCACCATCGCCGCCCGCTCTTTGACGATGTGGATGTGGACAAATTGAAACGCTATGTCAAATGCCAATCCAACGCGCTGATCGAACATCTTGGTGAATCGGCTGTGCGCCAGTTGGAGACTGATGTTGATAGGCTTGCTTCCTGCCAGGAAAAATGGAAAGGTTTATCCCGGCTCGAAGGGAGTATCGGTTACCAAGTGTCACGCGGGTCCATCAATCGGACTCAAGCTCAGTGGTATGCACAACATCCCTGGTCATGGTACAAACGAGAGTTGGGACGAGTAGTCCGATCGATTCCATCACGTATTACCCATAGTGCACCGCGCCTCATCACCTATCTCGCAAACATCCGGATAGGACGACTATTGAAAACATCATGGATGGCCATGCGTTCCCAGACCTATAGAGAATTTCTCACCCGTGAGTATGTTTCGACGAGAATCGATATCTGGACGGCCCGTGAACAATTGTCGGACCAACAAGCTCAACAACTTCGCAGCCACCTTGATGCGGAAGAAACTAATTCGTACATGACCGATTTCAGCGTCCAACTAGCGACCAAACCACTAGTCAAGTTGCTTCAATTCTGGATCATGCCCATCATATGGATGGCGGGTATCATCGATCCCACGCTACTCGCTGCATTTCTAGTGGCTGGTGGGTCTATGGTACGTACCGCTTATACGCTCATGCGTATCGCACAAAATTCGTTGGCTGATCGTGAGAAACCCTGGGTTGCGCTACTTGTTGGTACGATTCCGGTTATCGGTAATCTAGCCTTCCCTGCACAGATCGTCGCCAGTGGAAATAAAGAAGATCGTAAACTGGCACGCTTCATTATGCACGATACATTTAGCCGATTGGGGCAATGGCTACCGATTTGGGGAGGTCAAGATACACTGACCGAACACGTGATGAACCGTCTGCCCAATATATTTCTTCGCCCCATGAGGTCGGATGATAGTCCCCTACATCTATCGCACCCTGATACGTCAACGATCTAAACAACAACCATCCATAACCGTGTCGTATACTTATCTTATCGGGTGTGCGCTTTCGCTATCGGTCATAGGATGGTAAAGAGGTATTGTATATTCATGCTAGGGGATGTTGCATGATAGCATCATTTGGGTCTCCCCATGATTGGATTTGGATAATGCCCTAGGAGAGAGTTTGTAAGCCATGCCTGACCATACATCATCTTCACGCCAGTATGTTGTGCCTTGTCTGCTCTTCGCAGCCATTTCGATTTTCTACACCATAGCCGCCTGTTTTTTTCCTATGGTCTATATTTGGGCTACCTATGAAGACCTGTTTGGCGAGTGGGTCCAATTTTGGTCCGTGATGATTGCCATGGCTGTGGCCGTTCGCCTGGTATTCATACGATCACGATTTCGCTGGTTTTTCGGCTTATTAGCGCTAAGTTGCCTGTACGTAGGCATGGAGGAAATCTCATGGGGTCAACGTATTTTCGGCTTCTCCTCCCCGACCTACTTCCGAGCCAATAACCTCCAAGGTGAAACCAATCTACATAATTTTTTCACCGGGCCGTATGGCACTACATTAAAAAGAATAACTACCTACGTGTTAGCTTTAGCATTAGCGAGTTACGGTCTTGTCTATCCCGCAGCCATACGTCTGAAAATCAGAATGGCCTGTTGGTTTGAAAAACGTGGCGTCGCTGCCCCGCCTTTATATCTTTGGCCATTTTTTGCAGGTGCCGCACTATTGGAGCTGGGCTTTTTTCAGTTTAACGAAGCTGAGGTCGCTGAAGTAATGGTAGGCATAGGCTTGGCGTTAACTACTGTTCACTACATGTACATACTTGGTAGCCATAACAAACAGTCTACTTTTACTGATACGGCAACAGCAACCGTACCAAGTAACACGCGTAGCCTGCTAAAATATCAGGGTGCCGTCGTTGTACTCACCCTCATGTTCAGCGCCGGGACGACAATGGCTATTTACTCTTCTTCCAGAGGCGCAGCCATCGATCGTCGAATTGAAAATGGCGTGAAGAAATTCGCCGGTCGATACGCACGCCATCATGCCTGGGAAACCGCCATTACGTTGTACAAACGGGTTCAAAAAAATAATCCGCAGAGCGTAACAGTTTTACGCCAGCTAGCAGAGTGTTACATGGAGCTTGGCGAACATGAAACATTTCTCATGTATTTGAATCAGGCCTTAGACATTGACCTTCAGCGATATAAAGAAAAACCTCGACGGGCATCGGTAAACCGTTCACTCACACGAACCTATCGTTTGCTAGGTGATGAGGAACGTGCACAGAAACATTTACAACGTGCACTTCGTATCGGTGTGAAACGGGTTAACAAGCAACCATCCAGCGCACCAGCTGCGTACTCGCTCGGAAAAACCTACTCGTTGGCAGCTCGATATAGTGAAGCCTTGCAACATCTCTCACGCGCATACAAAATGAATCCCACGTCTAAGAAATACCGTAAGGCCTATTACGCCGCCTTGAGAAAAGTGTCCTAACTACTTTCTATGTCGGTTCGTGACTTTGTAACCGATCGATTTCATGCAAAATCGACTCCCAGTTCGGCCTCATATGGATCAACATGGGAAAAATTTGTCGGACGATGCCCTGCTTGTCGATGTAGTAGATCGTCGTGCGCTCGTATCGTGGGGTTTTCTCTTTGTTCACATCTGCAACAATATCAAAAGGCGGTGACTTCTTAAAATGCTTCAGTATCAGCTTAGCCGATTCCCATGCCTTGTCTTCCTGAGAAACCGCAATAACGACGGTATCACGCTTGGTGAATTCATCATACATACTCTGCAACTGAACCAGTTGCGTAGCACAAAACGGTCACCAGTAAGCACGATAGGTAGATACGATAACGTTCTTCTTCCCCAAGTAATGACTTAACGTCACCGAACGATCCTGAAAGCTTGTTATCTTGAAATCGTCGGCCTTGTCGCCAATATTCAAAACGTCTAGCGTACCCCACGTTGAATCCGTGGCTGCCACCTCTCGCGCTCGCGCGTCAGGCTTAAGAGGGAGTGCCAATCTTTTGCGGAAAAAATATCCCGTATTATCACCCTTCCTATTCACATATCCTAATACGGTCAGACCGAACTCCTCAGCCATATTCGGCCATTGTTCAATCACAAATGATAAGCGTGTACGCGACTCCTTGAGAAGTTTCTCATAAGGAGAATGGATATATTCATTGTTCTTCAGGTCGGTCATGGATGTGAGTACTTTTCCAAG
Organism: Planctomycetota bacterium; assembly: GCA_024276605.1. Lineage (GTDB taxonomy): Bacteria > Planctomycetota > Phycisphaerae > UBA1845 > UBA1845 > JAJRPG01. Next base: position 57,111 of record JAJRWX010000033.1, read on the forward strand.
AAGCTTCACGTTGGGAGGGGCATGGATTTGCAATAGCGGCGCAGATAGCCCGGTTTCAGTTGTCGACCACCCGTCACCAGTAATTACCTCGATTACGATTTGTCCACGCTGTCCGGCTCCCCAATCTCTTGATATGATCTTGGCAGATACCTGAACGGCGTTATCCGGCACCCCCGCACCCAACACTACAGCCAATGTAATCATGGATGAAATCATTTGTCCTCCAGTTCCTCAAAGACGCCAAGTCCACAAACTCATTCGATCACTACCCTCTATATCACCATGTTTCTTCGACACAATGCACAGTCATGTCACATGTCCACTCTAAAGCACCACAAGCAAGATAATATGGCCTGCTGACCCAGAATACGACGGCAAGCAAAGTATATCTCATCCCCATTCACACTATAACCTATTATTATACAAGTACTTATACGATCACAAAAACAGGCAATACTATCTGATCTCAATTGTCGTCAACAGTCATGACACCGTTTACCTAAGTATCAGCATCATAGTCTGATGAAGAATCTGCTATCAAAGCTCCGATAATAACCCGCAGAGTCTAGTGCCCCAAGAATGGAGTCAAGGGACATGGGATCAGAAGATCCATCTCAGTTGCGTGCTCGGACAGAGGAAAGTCGCCGACGCCCCTATGTGATTAGTGAGATACACGTCTGTTTTGACGGTGTGGGTGAGATCAAGGAGACTAAATCCACCGGCCCTGTGCACCTTTACATCGAAGCGACGGATCAACACGGAGACATAGCCCCTTAGTTTGATGATTTTTGGTGGACAGGTCTTCTACAACGTTGGATCAATCGCATGGTTACGATCTACATCGAGGCCACTCCGCACGCCGTACTTCATCCTGTCGTATTGTATCATATGGATATGCTCGATCGTGTGGCTCCCCGTTGGCGTATGATCGCGTTAACGTATAGTAGTGACTTTGTGAACGATGATGCCGTCGATGCGATCGCTCAAGCCAGCTACCATGAAGTACGCTTTATGGATGGTTCTCGACCGATTACTAACAATCTAGATCATCGCATATCCCATAAAGTCCAACTGGACGTGCTATTCGGCGATATTCGTCGTATACAGGCGCGTATCGGCGCCACGCGTCCTATTTTGACTCGGCTACCATCATCAGTTACGACTGCACGAGATTCTCAATTCAACGACAGTCGAACACACAAAAACGCGACCTCGCAGCAGACGCGCTAGTGCCTTTCCACGCCAAGTGTCGTCTCGAATAGTCAAGGATCTTCGCAAGACGCACAGGCCCTGGCTATCCTGCTACGTATCGTTTGCTCTCGTTGGTCACTCCTTTTTTACCATCGCCAGCAAGCACGTGTAAGGTTACTATACGCATCATGCGTTTAGTCGTTCAAAAATTCGGTGGTACCAGCTTATCGTCAGCCGAGAAAATCCACCGGGCGGCGCGGCGAGCTATTCGTGCCAAGCTTGACGGATACCGTGTGGTGCTCGTGGTATCAGCTATGGGACATGCCACAAATGACTTGCTCGCTTTATCCAACGAAATATGCACCGAGCCTCCAAAACGCGAACTGGATATGCTACTGACAACAGGCGAACAGGTATCCATCGCTCTTACGGCTATGGCCATTCACGCAGCCGGCCATGAAGCGATTAGCCTGACGGCTGCTCAACTGGGATTGTATACGGACAGCGTCCACTTACGTGCGCGCATCAAGAACATCAATCGGAACAGACTCGATCAAGAGCTGTCTAGTAATCGAATTGTCATCATCGCAGGTTTCCAGGGTATCGACATGAGTGGAGAAATCACTACTTTAGGTCGAGGCGCTTCGGATACAACCGCAGCGGCGTTGGCGGCGGTGCTTCACGCCCATCAATGCGAAATTTATACGGATGTCGACGGCGTATACACCACAGACCCGCGCATCGTACCGCAAGCGAAGAAAATTGATGAAATCAGCTACGATGTCATGTTGGAAATGGCGGCGGCCGGTGCTTCGGTGATGCACTCGAGAGCTATCGTCTTCGGCAAAAAGTTCGGTGTCCCCATACATGTAAGAAGTTCGATGACGGACGGAAAGGGAACGATGATTATGAACGAAACTTCTAGCATGGAAGAAGTGGTCGTCGAAGGTGTGACGCTCAAGGAAGATTTAGCGGTCATCTCACTCCACGGTGTACCTCATCAGGCCGGGTTGGCGGCGCGCATCTTTGCGGAACTAGGCCATCACCATATTTTGGTAGATGATATTGTGCAAAACATCTACGATGATGGAAAGTATGCCAATATCAGCTTTTCCATCAACACATCGGATGCCTCTACAGCGCACAACCTGTGTCAGCAATTGGCTCGTGACATGATCATCGAGAACGTCACCTTGGAACAGGGTGTGTCGAAAGTTAGCGCGGTAGGGGTAGGTATGCGTACGCATACCGGTACCGCTTCGACGATGTTCGAAGCGCTAGCTCAAGCCCAAATCAATATCAAAAATATCTCTACCAGCGAAATTGTCATTAGCTGTATCGTCAACAGTACCGATGGTGTGCGTGCGCTGCGTAGTATCCACAACGCCTTCGGCTTGGACAATCACGATTCGCCATCCGACCAAATCAACCCGGCAAGATAGGCATGGCTAGCCGAGCGCCATTACCGGATTCGATAGAGATGCCACCTGCATGGCGTCGGCACATGATCGTATGCCTACTGATCGGCTTGGGCGGTCTAACGGTCGTCTGTAATCGCACCGCTGTTGTCACACCCTCCGAAAACGATTGGGAACGTTATCATAACCAATCGTTTCGCGTCATGCGCGTTGTGGACGGCGATACGCTGGACATCGACGCCCCAGACGGTGTCAAACCAACGACACGCATACGTTTGTGGGGCGTAGACACGCCGGAGATAGCTAGAGGAAAAAAAGCCGGCATGTATTTCGGTGAGCAAGCATCAACTTTCGCCAAAAGCGTACTAGATAATCGCAGCGTGCATGTTGTCCTTTCCCCAAAAAACACGCGCGGCAGATATGGGCGACTGCTCGCATACGTATTCCTTGAGCGCGGCGGCGACATGTTCAATGAAATGCTCATTTCGAAAGGATACGCCTACGCGGACCTACGTTATAAACACCATTACTACAACCAATTTCGCGATCTCGAAAAGCGTGCCCGCCGAAGCGGCGTTGGCTTGTGGTCTCACGTGACGCTCGAGAAAATGCCAAAGTGTAAACAGCGGTATGAACGCAAACACAATAAGCATGAATAGGGTAGACTTTACACTTTATTCGTCGGAAAGATGATCCACTAAGGGAAAAACCGCCCCCATATCCTGCGAGGCTACCTTCACCACGAGGGCTGTCTATCGCTTCAATGACGACTAGACTGCTCTGGAGGAGGTAAGAAACCCTTAAATAATGCTAAAAGTAGCTAATTGAATGCAGTTGCGGACTACTCACTTATTAATGTATACTTGTCCTTGGTTTATGTCGCGGCATCGAGAAGACCTGTGGAGGGTGGAGTATGCAGCGCGCATGTTGGGTTCATATCATTAGCGGGACTTTCCTGATCTCCACACCCCAAGTCGTGTTCGGATCGAGGATTACAGTTGACGTACAATTATCGCCGGACATTATCGTGGATTCGGTTACGCGGTGTATCTGCTTCCGTCTTTTTGATTGTTTCCAAAATTACACGGAACAATGTTTGGAAATTACGTTTATTGATGGCATCGCGCAAGGCGTTTCTTTTTATGCCGAATCCCGCACCTACGAGTGCATAGAAGCAAGAGACCCGCTGCATACATTACGATCGTTGTCGGAAGTGGTGTGCGTAGATGATCGATGTTCGGCCAACTTCATCGATGATCCGGATTCCGGCGGTAACTGGCTCATCAATGGAAATATGAATGATGATTTCGTTATCGATATCCGTGATGTGGCCGTGTACAAATCTGAAATTCTTCGCGGCGCTGATTACCCCAATGGTGATACGACTTGCTCTACTCAATCACCCCACGGAGATGTTAATGGGGACGGTCGTGTTGATATTTTGGATCACGACATCATAGCCTTTGAACACTTTCTGTCTGAACAGAAAGCGGGATGCTGGAGGACAGTCTGCGACTGTCTAAATCCCGAACTTGACAGCGACGGTGACAATGTCCCGGACTGCGTCGACTTATGTCCCGACGTAGACGACACGATATTCGCCCCACAATGCGCCGATGCCGTTCCAACGATTTCTGAATGGGGTGTTCTCGTTCTAGCGCTGTTGCTTTTGATTACCGGTAAGATTTATTTCGGACAAGGGCTTCTATACAAACCTTCGGTGTAAGCACCATGACTACAACCAATTTCGCTATTTCGAAAAGCATGCACGCCGAAGCGGTGTTGGCTTGTGGTCTCATGTCACGCCAGAAAAACGCCTTAACGGAATCTGAGGTTTGAACGGAAAAGAAGCACGTCCTAATATACCGAACTGTATTTAATCAAATTATTGTTTAGACATCAGATTGTCTGAACACTCATTTGATTAATCATTTTTTTTCTTTTTTCCAAATAAGCTTTTACCCAAGCCTTTAATCTGATTGCCAATATCATCGCCCTTCTTGTTATCTTTGTCGCTTTTTTGCGGTGCTTTCTTTTTATCCGGCGATTCCTTTCGGCTACCTAAACCCGGCAACACCTTTTTTAGATCCATCCCAGGCAGCCCCTTCTTTATATCTATGTCTGACACAGCCCCTTCAATTAATTCGTCAGCCCGACCGCGCACTTCTTTAGCAAGTATCCCGGCACCGGCGGCGACCAACGCATCAGCTAATTGAGTGTCATCGAGAAAAATGCGCGGATTATCAATCGGCCCGCGAAGGCCTAGTGGAATCGTCAGTTCACTGACAGGTGATGACCCGGCCCCGGATATCGCAATCGTCGTGTTATGCAGTGTTACCTGCATAGGCAAATCGATATAGGTACCGCCACTTGTACGAATCGTTCCTTTCATAGCCAAGTCCATCGTACCGCCGGAAATTGGCTTATTACCTTTGCTTAAACTATTTGCTATGCTGTCTACATCCAAACCCCGATAGTTAAAATCTACCACACTATCTCCACCACGGGCAGAAACCCCAGCCATCCCCAGCTTGACTGACAACGTCTTTGCACTCGATTCAATACTTATGGTAGGTTCTTCTTCCAACAGTGAGGGATGCGTCGAGATGAAACTGGCATGGATCACCAACGATTCTCCAGGCAACGCATCCGTCTTCACATTCACCGCATCCATCTGATCTATGACAAACCTAGGTGCACCATCAATAAGATGACTGGCTATGACTTGAGCATATCCCAATGCCTGGGCTTGTCGCTGGAGTCGCTCGCGGAGCGTTTCACCTCCTGCTATCTCCTCAGTTTCAGCATCAGACGCTTCCGCCGAACCGGAAATTGTCTCAATCCATTGTCGTATCTGAGTAAGTTGTTGTTGCCATTGGCGAGGATCCTGGAGATAGTCCCCTAAATTTTTCTCCCCTTGCTTTGCGGCCACTGATTTTACCGGCGTGGGTTTATGACCGATGAGTTTTCCCGGCGACGAACGCTTGGCGCCGTGTGCAGCGCCACTGATCACCACCCGGTCGAGTCTGAGCTGTTTTCGAAGCAGAGATGTGGTACTTACATCGGCCTCTATTTTTCCCGCACGGAACAAATCAACGTTTAGGTTATTCGGGTCCGCCATCGCTAAGCCCGTAAGGGTCATGCGTCCCCCAGCTAGGTCGACGTCGGCACCTGCCAACTCTACGGTAGCGCCGTTGGCTTGTTCCAAGCCACGCCTTAGCGCAGACACAATAAACGGGCCGGAGAAAAACATCTGCACAACAATCAACAATACAACCACCAGGCCACAAACCGCTACACCAACCGGACGAATCAATTTTCCTTTTTTCTCAAGCAAGTCGGCGTAGCTATCTTTTGCACCTCCTCCTACAAACACTTTAAGTAGAAGTTTGACCCACCATTTCCCCATCAACTGCTTGTACAAATCGGAGCCTTGTTCCAGGGATGACATTTTTGTTCGGATTCCACGGACGAGCTTTATCAAGGCCAACCCAGCCACAATGCCAATCGTCGCACCTAGTATCAGTCCACCCGTGGTCACGTAGTACTCAAAGCCAAAAAGTGCTAAAACCGGGGCGTTAATCATCGCCTTAAATAACGATTGCGTCGGGCCATCAAGAAGCATACGGCCACCCGCAAAAGAAATCGGCAACAACACAAGCGATAGTAATTTAGCAAATCCAGCAATAATGACGGCCAACGTGATATTTACATTCATGACGAGCAAAGCAAGTGCCAATGAAATGACCAACCCAGGTGCCTGTACGAAGCCGGGCATAAAGCCGAGTATCGCCCCCAACACACACGAAACCATTAATTGAGCCGGCGTAGCACCGCCACGCAAAATCTTGGCCACCTTCTTAAACATGGTCATGTCCCTTTCGAGTAGATTCCGCCGCAAGAGGCGTCCAACCGTACACCGTCTGTGTTCACCGTCCACAACGCAACTCTGTCAGGCCGGTAACTTACTCCATACTTGTGTCTTCGTGAAGGAGATTTGATGAAACAGGTTCAAATGTTCATATAGCTGAGTGCGGGCAGAATATGATCCAGACTTGTCGGGAACCGTGCATATTTACCTGGAAAGAACGGTATTCATGCAGATGATTACCGTTACTCGAAAACATTTATTTCCTAAGCTGCACTGGAAGTCGGTGTCGCCGAACGTTTTTGATAACGGGTTAATCCCAAAATAGCCGCGCCGTAGGCTACCACGTGGGCGGGATGCTTGGGAAGGAATATTGACCCACCGAATTCCTGCCGACAGGCCTCGATCATGCCTTCCTGACGTACAACCCCACCGATGAAAACCACATCACTTTCAAAACCAACCATTCTTAGTTGGCTCAGTGCCCGTCCAGCCAGCGATTGATGCGCACCGCAAATGATATCAGCCACCGTTTTTCCTTCCGACACGTGGTTGATGATTTCCGACTCCGCCAGCACGGCACAAACGCTACTAATGGGCTGCGGGTTCTCAGCCGTCAAAGACAACTTACCGATTTCGTTAACATCGACTTCAAGATAACGGCAAATCCGTTCCAGAAATCCACCACTACCAGCCGCACACTTTTCGTTCGTCCGGAACGATTTTACTTTCCCGTTGTCTCGAAGCTCAACCGCACGCGTGCACTGCGCTCCCATATCCAACACATAGCGGGCTTGAGGAAACAGCGTAAACGCCCCACGGGCACCACACGTCAGATCCGTGATCTGAATATCGCGCATATTCAGACTGTATCGCCCCAGGCCAGTAGAAGCGATGTAATCGACGTCACCGGTATCAATGCCCGCTTAATCACACGCCTGCTGAAGTGAGCTTTGTGCTACGGCGTCAAAGTTAGCCTGCGTTCGGGTGATACCGCGCCCAACCACTTCGCGTTGCTCGTTAATAATAACTGTTTTCGAAGCACCCGCACCAAGATCTATACCTGCTATATAAGCCACACTCATCTCCTCCTATGGCCGGCTTTCACGGCAACACTGATCCATTGGCCACCGTCATCGTAACCGATGGTTGTCATCTCCATGGCCTCGTCATACTGAAAGTATACGTATTCATTATTCATCAACCCAAACGGCAGGTTCCGTACCAACCGTCGCATCAGGTGAGCATTCTGCCATCACATGATCCATCGCGAACAGTGCCGCACCCAAGGCACCACAGAAATGCGCATCCGGGCTGATGTTAAGCGATTGTCCCAGCTTGGCTTCCAAGGCTCGAATCATGCCGATATTTCGGGCTACACCACCGGTAAATGTCATCTCCGGGTCAAGCCCTACGCGGCGTACCAAACCAATCGTCCGTGTAGCGATGGCTTCGTGTACACCAGCTAAGATATCTTCCACTTTCTTCTTTTGGGCAAGGTGGCTTAAAATGTCCGACTCAACGAACACCGTACACACGCTGGTCAGACGAATCGGCTTGGTTCCTCTCAGAGAAATCTCACCAATTTCATCCAGCGTTAATCCAAGCACATCTGCCGCACCGGCAAGAAACCGCCCCGTTCCAGCTGCGCATTTGTCGTTCATGCAAAAGTCGAGTACGTCGCCGTCGGAGCTGACTTTAATCGCCTTGGTGTCCTGTCCACCCATGTCAATCACGGTACGTGTGCCAGGAAAGAGCAGGTGTGCGCCACGGGCGTGGCAGGATATTTCCGTCACCTGCGTGTCACCCGCTTCGATTTTGTAACGACCGTAACCCGTACCCACGACAAACTTAATATCATCGCGCTGTATGCCAGCCTTGGCGACGAGTTCATCCAGCACACGTTGCCCCGCCCGCTTTACATTGGCGCCGGTATCGATCAAGAACCGCTCCACAATACCACGAGAGCTGTCAATGACCACTGCCTTGGCCTGGGTACTTCCAACATCTATTCCGGCTGCATATTGCATTATGTAGAACCTTTCATACCAGCGCCGCGTTTTCCCATCTCTACCTGTTCTCCTTTACGTAACCGTTTGTATTGGAGCGACTCAAAGAACGCATCGATGCGGTTCTTCATTTGGGCTTCGGCGTAATACCTTGGATCTTCGAGGTCGGACTCAACCATAAGCGTTGGCACGCCAAGCTCTTTGGTGAAATACTCCCGCATATCTCCCTGCCCCGCAGAAAAAAGTCGGCAGCTCTTTATACTGTGAATGACCAGCGCGTCGGCATTCCAGTCATCGACGTATGTTTTTATTTGTTTGTATCGCTCAATCATGGATCGATTGCAGAGATTGTGCACAATCATTTGCTCGGCGATGCTTTCGAGTGGATTGTCGGGGTCGTGCCGGAAACCAAATTCCCAAGTACCTCCGACGGTAGAATATGTACTTTGTACAGCTACCGCCCCCCACGCCTCAAACAAGTTACGAAAGTTTCGATAGTACGGATAAGGCGGCGGACCTTCGAACACGACGCGAAATCGCTCCTCGTCCAAGACACCCATACCGTCAGCAATCATGTTTTCATATTCTTTGATCGTAGCGTCGAAGAAATCGGCGGCTTCTTTCGTTCCACGCAGGGCATTGATAGGCCCCATCATGTTGATGCTGTCAAAATATGCATCAAACGGGGCAGGATGATTTTTACATAATTCCTTGGCTCGACTCCAACCCGCTTCGGCACGGACGGAATATTTCAGAATCTCTCTTAACTTGTCAATGTCAAACTTCTTGCCGGTCAGCTCTTCACACTTGGTGATAAGCTCCTTGAGTTGACATATGACATAGGCTACGTCTTCTTTAGTTGGCGCTTCTTCACGGAGGAAGGGAATGTCCAGCATGACCATCGGAACATTCAACATTTGAGAACAATGCTCAAACCACTTGATGTACACGTTGCAACCGACAAAGTTGCACACAATCATCGATGGTTTTGGTATAGTGCCGTTCTCACCGACCCCACCACACATCGTAAACCCGATATCCGCCTTCACATAGGCACAGTTGTCAGATGCATAGCCAATCTCTTCGCTCTTGATAATATAAGGCAATGAGTTTTTGCGTATGGCAAGTTGCAGTGCATTGATCTCGGGAAACACCGGTAATATGTCGAAGCATCGCATGATCTCGACACAATTTCCGCTAATCATGAGATAGGCGGAAGGTACGGGATTTGTTGTGGCAGCCTTCAACTGCGACATCCAACCCGTCATGATATCGCGCGATAACTTATGTATTTTCCCGCGATAATCTTTTTCATCTGATACCGTCGTTCGCATTGTGCTTACTCCAAACCCTTCACCTTGTTAGACAACGTCGGCGGCGTGCCCGCCCAAACTCACCATTGTCAACAAAGCCTGGATTGATGTTGTCTCACTTTATTCCCATTCTTCTCTCGGCTATCCCGAATCACTAATCAAACAACATAGATTCCGCGAACGTTTCTATCTCCGTGCGCGTACTTTCGAACGTCCACATTTTCTCTTCAAATTCTATTTTTAGATGAGGCACATCTGCTTCTTCCAATTTTTGGCGAAACAACACATAGTCCAACAGGGCCGGCTCGCAGAATTTTGCCGGTGCAAAGAGGACGGCCTCAGCGCCGGAACGCTTCATCCGATCAATCAGCCCGTCAGTTCGCGGTTTTTTATAGTCATGTCGAACCGACGTATAGACACTGCTCGCTAAGTATGCGTTGGACAGCGCTGCCAGCGGATCGCCATTTGAAACCACATCATCATCGAAAAGGCGCCAACCAATGATCATATCGTCGTCTTGCACCAGACAACCGCTGGCTTCGATGACCTCGACCAATCCGATCGGCGGCTGTTCGCAAAAAGCACCCTCCACAACTACCCGCACCCCGTCTCGCGGTTTGACATCCGAAGCCTCAACAGCATCGCAAAGCTCACGCAGCATGGGCACAAAATCCTCCGGCATCATGCGCGTACTTGCCTGCACCACAGCGTACAAATCCGCAGCGGCAATCGACGAAGGATGAGCTTTTCGATGAGCATAGAGACGTCGGGTGTGGTGGCGCACTTCATTGTAAAGTTTAAGGCTGTCTCGAATCGCCTCGTCGGGAATAGGTCGATTCAATTGTTTCGATAGATTGGTACGAAAGCGTTCAAATTCCGATCGCGCGTAGTTAGCCGATTCCGCGCTGTACATGTTCTGCGGCATATGAAGATATTCGACGTAAAGCTCGGGGCAATTACGCTTGACCAAACTCGAAAGATTGCGCGCGACATCGCAAATGGAACTGAACACGACCCCCTCGAATTCCTTCATTTCATCACGAAGAAACAGCTCAAGGGTGCTCTTGGCTATGGAACAAATGAAAGACTGAAACCGCGCATCCGCGTGAGACAACTCAATCTTGTCTCCCGCACCGAACATCCCAACCGGAAGCAGCCCGGCTGCGTGGATAATCTCTACCGGCGCATAAACCGGAAAAACCCCAAAACCCCCTACATCGGGATGTTTCTCCCTCGCCAGTGCAAGAATCTGAGCCGGTAGTAGGTCGAGTAGATCACGACATTCCTGAATGATTTTTTCGCCAGTCACACAAACCTCCAATACGATGTCGATGCACTCACCGAATTCGTTTACGAATTCGCCGAGGCTCCATCCAACTCTTGTTCTCCAGAAAATTCCGCCATCCCGTTCTCGGACGGGTAACGCCAACCCGGTAGCTCAACTTGATCGCACGAGTAATTCATGGCGGGAGGACGCTTCCCTCGATCGAGCAGTGCAAGCAACCCAACACTGATGAACGGATTCTTTTTCGGGTTGAAAATTTCCCCGGTTTCAGTAGCTAATGCCGCATCGTTTGCACCGCGCGCCAGTTCTTTTTTGAACAGTGCCCTTGAATAAGGCGCATCCTTAGCCATCTGTCGGGCGCGCTCGAATCCACGCTGCAACGCTTCCAACTCGTTATCAAAAACGCCGTTACAAAGCCCAACCTGAAAAGCACGATCAGCGGTAAGCCCCTGATCGAACAATTCGAAGATCACTGAGTCACCCATACCCAACCGTTTCAACTCACCAGCCGCCCCAAACCCGGGCAAAATCGCATAATCCAATTCCGGTTGGTTGTAGTTACACTTCAGGCCCCACTGCGATTGTCTCTTGAGCGAATCAAACGTGAAGCCAAACGACCGAATGTCGTAGCGTAGATCAAGAAAGTATGTGAACTCCGCCCCTCCGCCCCATTTTTCACCAAAGACGCCGATACTGGCTACCGGACTCTGCTGAATCAACCGGAATAGCCCAACACCGTTACGACTTGACGCCGCCGCTTCGGATTCACTCAATGGCGCATAACCCTTGTCGCGCTCAAACCAACCTCGATTGAATTCACGGGCATCGGCACCGAACATTCTCAAACCGGTGCCGGCTGCGGTAAACAACACGGCACCGCACGCGCCTTTCGCATGAAGCTTTAGAACACGGCTATAAGCATGACCAAGCTGATCGATGACTGCCTTGTTAAAGACATTACCCCGCAACGGACTGTTAAAAATAATGCTTGCGACGCGCCCCTTAGTCGATGGTTCGCCAAATTTAAGATCGAGATAACAACCTCGGTAATCGCCCGAATCGAGACAAAGCTCGGCGACCGGCGTTCGATAATACTTGCCGTATCCAAGTAAGCGCGAAAGATTTCTTCGCTTCATTTCCAAAAGTAAGCAGGGACGGTTGATGCGCGGTCCGGTCGTTCCGTCTACATCCAACATGTCAACCATATAGGGATCGTCGGCGTTTTCATCTTGGGCACGTCGAACCAATTGGATGAGTCCATCAATGGTTAAGCTGCCAATGAGCGCGTCGATCAACTCGATCAATCCCACTTTGAACCTTAACCCGGCCCGCGTAGCTATGTTAATCTGCCCCGGCGTGGCAATTCGATCTTGAATCATATCGAGCGCATACAAACACAATGGCAAGGCATACCGACGAAAAGCTCGACCACCGGCGTCACTCGCACAGGCCACATGAACCAACGACGCTGTGCTTTTAATCTTTCCGGCTAGACGATCCTTTTCCGTCGCTTCGTAATAGGACCAGTAATCCTTGCGTGAAATTTCCCCCATGGGCACATAATCACCCGACTTGGGATCGTACACAGCCGAAGGCTTGGACTTACTCCAAGCATAAAAACCCCGACGCTTGGATGAATTGATTCCCGTATCCCCACTAATCTCCAGCCGTGCTATCCATTCCGGATAGTAGGCACCATCGCGGTTGTATAGGCCACGTAACCGATCAGTGGCAGGAAGCGCTTCCCCGAGATGACGAGACGATTCCGTGTACGGCATGTGCCCGGTTTGATCGAGCACGACAAACGGGTTAGCCGTGAACAAATCCCAAAGACCGCCCCGCTCGACGATATCTTGCGGACCATCCACATCCCACGAGACGATAGCCCCCATAGCCTGAAACAAGGGATCAGTAATGTAACCGTGATGATCGACCGGCAACGAGATGACTGTTTTCTCTAGAATCTGATCCGCAAAAACCGTGCCAATCTTAAATGTCTCGTTCGATGCGTACTTTCCCTTCATGACATCAATCAGGCGGTTGGATTCGAACGGAAAGTAACCGTGTACGGTAAGAAATTTCTCGCGAAAGGCCCCGGATGCAAATAAAGCGGCGAGTTCTTCCGTGGTGTGTGAGGATGTATTCGAAAATATCGCGGCGATGCTAACCGGATCAACCGCTTCTTCGATCAATCGAAAGATGCTCGCTTTTATTTCACTTCGTTCCGTAGCTACTTCCCATATAATATCGGCACGGCTGAGGGCATCATATTCCTGCGTATAGGTTACGCGCGAGGACAGGCGTTCTCGATCCTCTTCTCGTAAACGAAACGCCGACACATCTCGCTTCCATAAACCTTCAAATCGATCGCGCGCCGCTTGAAGTGCTTCTTGCTTGACATCCAGCAACAATATCTCGTAAGGTGACTTTCGCAGTAAATCAATGACGATTCCCTGCCCCATCGTACCGGCGCCGATGATAGCCACACATTGTATCTCATTGACACGCGAGACTGCAGCTTCCAGAGACTTGTCGCCGTATGCAAATGCGCAATTCATGACAATCTTCCGTTACCAAAGATAGAATTCATTTCGTTTCCGTATTTCGTATAACAATGGCTACGCCCTGCCCGCCGCCAATGCATGCGGAGCAAATACCATACGCCACACTACGTCGCTTCATTTCGTACATCATGTCAACGATGATCCGAACACCCGTCGCGGCCAGGGGATGACCAATCGCAATGGCCCCACCGTTCACATTCACATTTTCGCGCGGCAAACCCAGCTCTTTTTCAACGCCCAGGTATTGAGCGGCAAAGGCCTCATTGATTTCCCATAGTCCGACATCTTGTTGACTGATCCCGGCGCGTTGGAGCGCTAGATTGATCGAAGGCACCGGCCCGCGGCCCATCACCCGAGGGTCAACACCGCAAACACCATAACTCACTACCTCGAACTGTGTTGACCACCCGTTTCGCTCTGCTTCTGCTCGATCAGCCAGAATCACCGCGCCAGCGCCGTCACTTAGTTCGCTCGCATTCCCGGCTGAGACTAATCCGTTCGGTGTCATGCCTGGTATCTTGGCAAGCACTTCGAGGGAAGTGTTTCGAACACACTCATCACGAGCTAGATGCACCGGTTCACCGCGCAAGTCCGTCGCATCGATCGCCAACATACCGCAAAGGGCGTCACCACCGTTGAAATGGCTGGATCGGTAAGCGTCCCGTGCGCGCTGGTGGGATTGTACGGCAAACTCATCGCATGCATTGCGAGTGACGCCGACCTGACTCCCATATTCATCAGCCGTTAACATCATGCTAGTATGTGCCAGATCATGATTCAGCCCGGCAAGCAGCGTATCTTCTTTTTTGCCACCTTCTTGAAATTCCCAAAAACTGGAGGCACGACGAGGCGAGCGAATGACCTGGGGCGTTCGTGTCATGTTCTCGGCACCAAAACACAAGGCCGTCTTGGCATCATCCATTTCCGATGGCACAGCGATTTGCTGCATCGCACTGACAACCGTTTGCAGTCCCGAACCGCAAATGCGTTGCACCATGAGCGCCGGAACGTCCACGTTCAAGTGACAGCGTAATGCCACATTTCTGGGAAAATAAATATCCTGCGATGCCGGTGCCGTGGTTTGATACACATTGGCACCAATAGCCGTATCTATTTGTTCGCGAGGTACACCGCTTCGTTTGATCGCCTCTTCACACGCGAAGAAGGCCAAATCTTCAGGCGCAAAATTAGACAGCGTACCACACTTTACGCCAATCGGCGTTCGTGCCCCATCCACAATCACGATATCGGAATGCTCGTTACGTGCCACAACTCATACCCCTTGCAACTGTTGTTTACGAATGACAATGACATCTTCGCCCGGTTCATTGGAAAACATATCATCAAGGAGATGTTTATGATTGGCGATGACGGTCTTGCGCACCATCTTGCCGGAAGACGTAAGTTCTCCGTTGACTAGCGTCGGTGTTCGGTCCGTTAAAACAAAACGCTGAATCCGATGGAATTTTACTTCGATCAACTCATTCAATCGTTCGACTTCTTGAGTGAGTAAAGCACGGACGCCGGGATGTGTAAGAAGTTCTTTCTGTTCGACTCGTTGTTCTTTAGCCCACGCAGCAAGCTCGACCATATCCGGATAGATCAGGGCCGATACGAAATCCTCTCCACTACCGAGTACGATGGCCTGTGCTATATAACGCGATTCATTCACCAGTATCGTTTCGATACGCTGGGGATGAACTTTCTCGCCGGTGGTCAGTTTGAAGGCACCGTCTTTCCTTCCGAATATGCGCAGGCCTTTCTTCGTAAACTCTCCAAGGTCGCCGGTTCGAAACCAACCATCAGCACTGAGCACATGGCTCGTCGCTTCCTCATCATCGAGATAGCCCCCCATCACATTGGGGCCTTTGACGAGAATTTCCTGATCGTCGTTGATCCGAATGGAGACGCCGGGAATGGGATACCCCACATACCCGCTATTCCATTGGCCATCGAGAGTCGTGAGTGTGACACTCGGTGAGGTTTCAGTCAAACCCCAACCCTCCAAGACGGGGATCTGATGCTCGCTGTATATACGTGCTACCGGCGCGGGCAGCGAAGCACCGGCAGTGAATACAAAACGAAGGCGACCACCAAAGATCACGCGCTCGATCGATGTATCCGTCCGACAACGTGATAGAAGCATGTCATGAACACGGGGAACGCTGAAAAATAGCGTGGGATCAAACGCCCCCCAATTGGCAATCATACGATCGATATCACGCCCGCGCGAGTCGTCTAAGCACAACTCGCAGCCATGGTACAATGCGAGTGTTCGTTCAAAAATACCCCCGAAACTATGATGCCAGGGCAAATAACTGAATAGGACATCCTTCTCGGACACATCCCAAATCAACTCAACGGCCTTTTGTTGAGAAATGATGTTGCGATGGGAAAGGCGTACACCCTTGGGAGGCCCGGTCGTACCAGAGGTATACATGATTAAGCACAGGTCGTCCGATTGAACGGCGCTGATTCGCTGGTCCAGCGCCTCCTGACTTGCCCCCCCCTGAATTAGTAAATCGTCGAAGTTTTTCGCGCCCCAAGCTTCGCAGTCAGCATCGAAATCCATGGAAAAATATTGTTGGATCCACGGGTGACGATCGGCTTCGATTTTCTCAAGCTGATGTTTTCCAGAGACGATCACAAATTTTGGCTTGGCGTGGCCCAATACGTACGCAATGGAACCCGCCGGATACCCGGCAAATACCGGCACAGTCACCGCACCGATGGCCATGACGGCTAAGTCCGTCATGAACATCTCCGGTCTATTTTCGGAAATCATACTGATGCGATCACCGGGACGTATACCCATGTCTATCAGACGCCGAGCAATGTTATGGACGTTTTGGGTAAATTGAGACCAAGTGATCGAAGATTCATCTTCACCTGCTCGCGTGCGAATGAACACTTTTTCACCAAAGCGCTCTGCGCGACTGGTTAATACTTGCCCAAGTGATGATTCATAATCACCCAGCGGGATCTTGTTGGCATGAACTTCCGCGATCCGCTGAATGCCGATTTCCTCATCCAGTCCCTGTGGGGTGGTCTGACAATACGCCAAACAAGTATCGCGTAGGAGTTCTTTCGTAAGCACAAAACGCTCTTCAGGTGTTTTGGGAGAGAAATCCACGCTAACCGGATCAAGTCCCGCCCGGCGACGCACCAGATCAGACGCTACGAAATCAACAATGTTGGTAGCCAGTTCTTTAATATGCGAGCAACCAACACGACCGCCGACACGTCGCACAATCTCCAACAACACACCACGCTCAATGCGTAAACCCACCAGCCGCTCCGCCACAGCTTCAACCTCACGACAAACAGGGAACGGAACGCGAATCATCTTCAAACGACTGCTGACAATTTGCTCATCCGGTAAATATATCTTGACTTCGAGTTTGATCAGATGCTCGTTGTCGAGCAACGTACCAACCACCACCACGTTGTCTGAGCCGGCGTCAAACAACTCAATCGAAATATTTCTCTGGGCTGAAAGTTCCATACCTGTACCTCCCGACTGGTCGCCATGCTCGGCGTTATCTCGAAATCGAATCGCCCGCGCCATCGACGCCTTAATATCGTATTTGAGCGATTTGAATAAATCGGCCTCTTCCTGCAAACCTGCCCGTGCGGCGTACTGCGAAAGTGGCGACAGAATCCATTCTTCATTTGAAAAAAGCTCTACCCGGTCCAAGCCATTCACCAACGCATCACGAAACGTCTTAAGCGAACTGGTCATGTGCCCAGCGAAAGACATGATCGTCGCTCGATGCTTGGCCCAAATGTCCTCATAACACGCATCTTGCGGATAGGCACCAGATGATAGACCGACGTTAAACACCGCCCGAGTTACACGTTCGACGAATGCCGCTTTGGTCTCATCTTGGCAAAGATCACCCATGCGCAGATCGTTCAGTTCCCCACTGGGTTCAACCGTATGAATAAGACCACCCACGTTCAACACGATCGAAATCATGGCTTTGTCAAATTCAACCCGCGTTCCGGGAACGCCTTTGGTATGATGAAACGGATAACGATGGGCGTTGAGAATCGATTCGATGCGAGCCTGCTCGGCTTCACCACCGCCGGCAAACACCAACGACCCCTTGCGCTCCAATATGTAAACCGTCTCTTTTCCCATACCACGACGACCGCCCGCCTGGAGTGAAATACCCCGCACGATCCGATCAATGATCGCTTGGACCATAGCGTCATCCACACCAACCAACCGCCCCATCAACACAGACTCGTGAATCTGCTCTTCAAAATTAGAAACGGTATGCTCCATCAGGATACCATTAGGTAGCACCAACATGATGGGCACGCGTCGTTGAATATCCTCGATCGACTGGAGGCGTTTCCGCTCACAGAGGTTTTCCAAGAACCTGGTAAGCTCCGCAGTAAACAAAATAAGCTGGTTCGGATTACAACAAACGAACAATAGCTCCGGCATGCGATCAAGCGCCTCAGCTTCCAGAAGATTAGCCAAAATCCTACCTTCTAGCGAAGCCCATCGCTGATTTTCACCTTCCAGTAGATTAAGAGAACCACTCTCCTTTAACGGCTGTGTGATGCCATCACCACCACGACCGATTAAATACTCCGCGTCGGTATGCACGAAGAAAGCCACCCCCAGCGCACCGGGAGGATGAATGCCAAGTTCACCGGTGCGTAACATGACTGGTCGATCTCCTCTGAGTATCTTCTTGACTAGCAGCTAGCAATGCTGCGCCATAAGCACCGGCATGTTGCGGCATGGGTGGCAGCCACACTTCGGTTTCAAGCATTTCTTCTAGAGCCTTCACCATCGCTCGACAATGCGCGGCTACACCGCCGGTGACGGCCACCGCATCGCTACGCGCCGACAGCATCTCACTAATCCGCGCGGCGATGGACCGGAACAACCCCATCGATATATCCTCCCGCCGCTGACCTGCTTTAATTCGCTCGATCACTTCCGTTCCGGCAAACACGGTACAATAACTGTTCAGTACGGCTTGTTCCGATGATGCCATCGCCAGCTCATCCAAGGCTGATAGTGACAACCCCAGCTTAAATGCCGTCGATTCAAGAAAAGTGCCCGTACCCGCCGCACACTTCGCGTTCATGCGGTAATCAACCATGCGCCCCTCTTCACTTAGGCGGATGACTTTCGTATCCTGACCGCCAATATCAATAATGGTGCGCACCTGGGGATACCATTCTCTAGCGCCGCGAGCATGACATGTAATTTCCGTCACCTGACGATCCGCCATTTTCACATGCTCACGACCATAACCTGTAGCTACGCACCGCGTAATATCTTCCAGGGTGCCTTCAGCCTGTCTCAGGGCACGACGAATGGACATGTCCACGGCATCCGCATAATCGAACCCGGAATGGTTCACATGGTGCCCGACCAATGTCGCCGTCTCATCAATGATGACACATTTGGTTGCCGAGGAACCGACATCAACACCTACATAGAGCGCTTCGCTCATCGTTGCAGCTCCTCGATTTGCTCTATAAAGGCCTCAATGTTCGTCATGGTCTGTGCGGTGGAAAAAAATCGTACATCGCTGAGATCACCGTCGATCACAAGAACAGGGATGGATAGCTCTTCGCGCAGTCGTTCACTCATGCCAAAACGAGAATTTGTATTGTTGGGGCATGTTCGAGCGTTGTGAAAAATCACACCGTCAATAGCGAACTTATCGAACATCTCGATTAGAAACCGTTGCTTAACCGGCTCGTCTCGGTTGATGAAAATCTCAATGCTTGTACGCGCCATCCACTCAAGCGGATCGTCGCCGTCAAACTCATCGAAGGCCCAAGAGTTACAGTATGTACTGGCGGCCACGATCGCGCGCAGATCGTAGAATTTTTCAGATAGTTCTCGCAGTTTCGGCCAAATCGGCATCCCTTCCCAATAGATACGATGAAGTTCATCCGGCACGGCGCCTGTGCCTTTTTCTACTCGGCGGTTCAGTTCATTCAACAGTGTTTCATAGTAATCGATCGCCTTTTGCGTCCCGCGCATGAGAATCACGGGGGCCATGTGTATGACACCATCGAAGAACGATAGCGCAGCCGGGTGAGCCGTTGCCGTATCCAACACCTGTCGCCATAAAGTGCTGGCCCGGCTCGATAACGTAACAACTTCACGAAGACGATCGTAGTCCAGTTTTAGCGAAAATTGCTGCTCAATCCGTTCGATCAATTGCTCAAGCTGCCCGCGCACAAAGGCCACCTGCTCGGGCGTCACTTCACCCAGATGGGTCGGGGGACACACGCCCATGACGGGAGCGCCGTCACGCTGACCGTAAAAACTCCACCAATCCTGCACCTCCCGACATTGGTTGGTGCTATAGACCAGCAAATCAGGCTTGGGCGGACCGGCAATACCGAATACATCCTGTAGCGGACTATGCCCCATTAGTGTCGAACCTATGTCGCTATTCATGTACGAACAGGACTCAGCTCCGTATCCAATGCTGACTGCCCGTGGGATGAACTCATGACTGAGCCGACGCGCGCCAAGAAGCGCGCCATGATTTTCCGGAAAATAGACCTCAAAGCCCATAGCCGAGAGAATTTCGCACGGACCGACCGACGTACACCAAGCCACCTTCCGCTGTGAATCTCGCGCAGCGGCATCGAGGCTTAAGAATTGGTCGCGCATGAGTTCGCTCAGTTCGCGACGCGACTCAATCTCAACTCGTTTGATCGTCGTAGCCATACGTCCTCTTCCTTACGGCACAACTATGGACCGAAGCGACACGCCCTCTTTCATCACGGCAAAGGCTTGTTCTAATTCGTCCAGTGCAAATCGATGCGTCACTTGACGCTTTACGTCAATCACACCGGACTCCACCATCCGAATCAACGGTTTGTAATCGAGCGGACGACACCCGAGTGAACCAACCACTTCGATCTCTTTGAACATAATTTTTCCGGCCACGATCGATATCTTTTCATGCGTATAACCAACCACGCACAATCGACCGCCCATACGTACGCACTCGAATGCCTCTTCAATGGTTCGCGGATTCCCGATGACTTCCATGGCGATATCCGCCCCACCACCCGTCAACTTTTTTACCTCTTTGCTTACGCGCTCAACCTTGGAAGCGTTGATGGTGTGTACGGCGCCGTATTCCCGCGCCCATTCGAGCTTTTTCTCATTCATATCGACAGCGATAACGCAGCCGCCGCTCGCCGTGGCTAACTGCACGGCGTTAATACCCACGCCGCCGCATCCAAAAACAACCACCGTATCACCGGGTCTCACCTTGGCGCGATTCTTGACCGCGTGATAGGGCGTGGAGATCGCGTCGGCGATAATCGACGCTTCCTGGAGAGGGATGGACTCCGGAAGATGAAGAACATCTTTCGCCGGTACAGCTACATACTCAGCGTAAGCCCCGTCAAAGTGATTCCCCAGCATGGTCATGCTGCTGCAAATGTTCTCTCGCCCCATACGACAGAACATACATTTTCCGCACGTGAGCACCGCCGGGATCAAGACGCGTTGCCCTTTGGCAAAGTCTTCAACTCGATCTCCAACCTGATCCACGATTCCCGACGCCTCATGCCCGAGCACAATCGGAGGCTTCTTAAACGTGGGCACGCCGTGCTCGATATAATGCAAATCCGTATGACAGACCCCGCACGCGGCCACTTTCACGAGCATGTCATCGGGGCCGATCTTGGGGATCGGTATATCTTCGACGCTCAATCCAGTGTCGCTACCGTGAAATACTACTGCTTTCATCACTAACTATCCTCTTGTGCCATTGATTGATTGCCACCTGTGCCTACGCATGTTGCCAGGCCGGCTTTCGCTTCTCCAAAAACGCTGCGATGCCCTCATGCGCATCCGCGATAGCCATTAGCTCGCCCAGATAAAGGGCTTCGGTTTTATCCAACTGATTGAGCATCTGTTCACGTACGGCCATACACGTGGCACGTTTCGCCATGCGCACAATCGGACACGACAGTTTCTTGATACCCTCCAGATAATCATGCACGCTTTGATCAAACGTATCGGTTGGGTAAACGGCGTTGACCATGCCAATGCGATGAGCTTCCTTGGCATCGATGGTTTGCCCCAATGCGTTGAACTCAATCGCTTTCTTGATCCCTATCTGCATAGGCAACACACAAGCCGCCACCGGTGGAAATACACCCACCTGCACCTCCGGCTGACCGAACTTGGCCCGTTCGGATGCCAATACGATGTCACAATAACAGGCTAATTCACATCCCCCACCCAGCGCCGCACCTTGAACAGCTGCGATGGTCAGAGCATCGGTCGAAGCCAGCTTTCTGAAGATGCCGTGGAACTGATGAATCATGTCGCCTACTTGATCGGCGGAGTGGTCGCTTACATCCACACCTGCGCTAAACACCTTTCCGCTTGCACCGATCACAATGGCTGATAGTTCATCTCCCGAAAGAATAGATTCCAGCAGCGCGTTGAACTCTGCCATCATGGGATTATGCAACACGTTGAGCGGTTCACGGTTCATCGTGATCCGTGCAATACGTTCGTCGATGTTCAGATCAAAATAACGGTAATCACTCATAGTCACGTAACCCTCAGATGTACTGTCCACCATCCACGCGAAGCACTTCGCCGGTGATGAAACGAGCGCGGTCGCTACACAAAAAAACCACCGATTCACCAACATCCTCAACCGTGCCGATTCGACCGAGCAGAATCTCGCCGACCGCATCGCGCTTAGCATCCTCCGACATGGTCTTGACGATATCCGTTTCGATAAAACCCGGCGCGACGGCATTGACGGTGATGTTGAATCGGGCCACTTCCTTCGCTAACGTCTTGGTCAGTCCAATCACACCCGCCTTGGCTGCGGCATAATTAGCCTGTCCAAACTTACCCCGCATCCCGTTGATGCTAGCCATGTTGACGATGGCCCCGCCGCCGGACTGACGCAGATAGGGAATCGTAGCACGACACACGTTAAACACGCCGGTTAAATTGACATCGATAACATCTTGCCACATATCATCAGTCATTTTCCAGCTTACTTGATCGCGTACGATGCCGGCATTATTGACGATAACATCAAGCCCATCCCAACGACCAGCGACCGATTCGAGCGCATCGCCTACAGCACGAGCATCGCGCACATCGCCAACGACTTGGCAGCATTGACGATCAAGTGATTCGATTTGACGAACGAAGTCTGAGCTGCCGGAGAAATCCTCCTGATCGAAGATACAGACATCATATCCATCACGCGCGAGCATCTGTACAATGCACCGGCCTATGCCTCGACCGCCGCCGGTTACAAACGCTCGTCGCCTGTCTGACATGCCCGGTTTCCTCTCCCGCTACGTCGCCACCGCCGCTTTCAATGCCGCTCCACACTTTCCGCAGAACTCGAAGTTGCGTGGAATCCCCTTCGCACCGCACTCCTGACAAGTTTGTGCGTAAGGCCCCCACAAAAACTCACTCGATCCGTCCGGATCAGCCGCCCGCTCACGCATACCGACGTAGTCCGCCTTACGTTTTTCAACGAAGGCCGTCATTCCTTCGTGAGGCTCAAGACTGGTATAATGCACGGATAACCAATCACGCGCATGCCCCACCGTCGAATGCCAAGCCGCATCCTTCCAGAAGTTGACCTGTGTCTTGGTGTAACGCGTGCATTCTGCAAATTTGTGAACGATCTGATCACAAAGATCGGACATCACTTCGTCCATACGTGAAAAGTCTATGGAGAATCCGTCCTGTTTCTTCTGCGCTTTCTTGATCTGCTCCGGCGTCGCACGCATGTCAAAAGGTTGCTCCCATGGATCGGTATTCCAATCTGCCAGATATGTTCGACCGTTCGTGAACTGAGTGACGAACGCGCCGCCTGAATCCTTTACAGTAGGCACAACGACATTGACCAACCCCATCGAAAGCGAAGTAAATGGACCGTATCGTTGATTGAGAAACAAGATACCGCGTGCCTTACGATCGCCGACGTGCAAGGGAAGCCATTGGGTCGAACCACCACAGGCTACCGAACCAACGCCGGTACCCACTTGCGCGATAAATGCGTGTTCACCCATCACGGAAAGATCGCAGGCCAACTGGCTTTCGTTCCCTCCGCCGACAGCCATCCCGTTCAAACGAGCAATGACAGGTTTCGAGCAATTCGTGATCGACTCAATATACGCCTTGAAGCAAGACATGTACTTCCAATAGTCGCGCGGCTTTTGCGTGTAGGACTCCTGGTATTCCTTCACATCTCCGCCCGTGCAAAAAGCACGGTCGCCGGTGCCGGTAAACACAACGACAGCAATGCGATCATCCCAGGAAGCATCCTGTAAAGCCGCGGCAAGCTCCGTGAGCGCAGGTGTGCTGTAGGCGTTGTAGTTGTGGGGACGGTCGATCGCTATGTGTGCGACCCACCCCTTCTTCTCGTAGCGAACCTCGTGCAAATCCAGCGACTCAGGCCGCTTCTGCGGGAACATGGACATCTCGGGGCCTCCTTACTGACCAGTAGATGTATACTAGAACGAACGTTCGTTCGACAATATCAACAAAAAGCTCAAGCAGCTTAAACCATAATCAGCTACCTAATCTATATCAATATATATAATTATCGTCCTAAAATCTAGTGTGTCAAGTACATTATTGTACATTATTTGAGCCGTTTACGTGTATTTATGCTTGACAGGATCACAGGGATGGACGATACTTAAATACACTGTCTTCTGTTCGTTTATTTGAGTTAGGCTGCGTATCTAATATGAGCGTTTCCGAACAATCGTTCGAAGCCGAGGCTACCCCGTCGCCGCCCGCCGTAACTTTCGAGGGACGCGGCACTTACGACGAAAGGCTAAATCAAATCCTCGCCGCAGCAACAGCCACATTCGCCCGGCTGGGCTATGAAAAAGCGTCCATGAGAGAGGTGGCCAAGGCCGCAGGGGTGAGCTTGGCTGGTTTGTACCACTATTTTGATGGCAAAGAAAAAATCCTATTTTTGATCCAATTCCGTGCCTTCGGTTCTCTACAGAATAATCTAAGGGAAAAACTTCACGGCATTGATGATCCTGAATTGCAATTGCGAGCCATGATTCGCGCCCATCTCACCTACTTTGCGGCGAACATGGAGGCACTGAAAGTCTGTTCGCACGAATTGGATTCCTTAACCGGTTCCGCCTACAGCGAAACGCGACAAATTCGTCATGCCTACTACGAAATCACACGCGGCATCATTGAACGATTGATCCATACACACAACACGAACGGCAACATTGACTTACATGTCGCAACAATGGCACTCTTCGGCACGCTTAACTGGCTATATCGTTGGTATGACCCTCAACGAGGTCCGGCCGTCACAACCGTGGCTAACCAGATTGCCGATCAGTGTTTGCACGGTTTGATTGGAACGACGAAAACCGGGGACCAATAACTGTCACAGGTAGCTATTAACATAAATACGAATGTAACGACGGTATTGTTCGTAGTCGAACCCGTCGTTTGAGAGAATCGAATATGTATATTCCTTCCGTCAATTTTCATCGAACACGATCGCTTGCCGAGGCATCCGTACTACTGGAGTTCTACGGCTCCCAAAGCCGGATACTTGCCGGTGGTACTGACCTGCTCGTAGACCTTAAAGCGAAGCGAATTTCAACCGACCACCTCATCTCCATCAACCACATAGCATCACTCAAAACAATCACGGAAGAAAACGACGCGCTACGCATCGGCGCATTAACCACGATAACACAACTGGATGAATCTCAGCTTGTGCGTGATCGTTTTCCTTCCATTGTAGACGCCACGCGCGTCATGGCTGTCCGACAGGTGCGCAACTTAGCCACCGTAGGCGGAAATATCGCCAGCGCAGTCCCTTGTGCTGATCTGCCCCCCATCCTCACGGCACTCAATGGATCAGTCGTGCTCTGGTCAAACAAAGGTGAGCGCATCGTGCCATTACGTAATTTCTTTTTGGGGCCTCGACGTACCGACATTCACGAAGCGGAAATTCTCTCGGGCGTCATCATTCCAAACAGTGGTAGAAACTTTGGAGCTGCTTATGCCCGGTTCGGACTGCGCGAAGGTAACGCCATCGCAGTAGCCGCCGTAGCTGCTTCGTTGACGCTATCCGCAAACGGAACCATTAACAGCGCTTGCATCACGCTCGGCGCCGTCGCCCCGATACCCAAAGTCGTCGAAGAAGCATCGAATGTGCTGTGCGGAGAAAAGCCAAGCGATGCCCTCTTCGCCAAAGCTGCCGACGCCACAGTCGCCGCTGCCGATCCGATTTCAGACGTTCGAGGTTCAGCCGCATATCGTCGTGAATTGGTCGCGGTATTAGCTCAACGGGCGTTATCAAAAGCATTACAACGAGCCGAGGAGGACGCCCAATGAGTGAGATCATCACATTTTGTGTAAACGGTGAACATCACACGAAACTCGTAGAGCCTCACGACACACTCGTAGACGTCCTGCGAGATGGTATGCGATTGACGGGAACCAAAAAAGGTTGCAGTGTCGGCGATTGCGGGGTGTGCACGGTGCTCATTGAGGGGCAGCCGGTCAACAGTTGCCTCGTGTTGGCTGCCGATGTTGGCCATCAAGCCATCACGACCATTGAAGGACTAGCCACAAACTCAGAGCTAACTCCCATCCAAAAGGCTTTTGTCCACGAAGGCGGCGTTCAATGCGGATTTTGCACGCCGGGCATGGTACTCTCCGCTACCGCTCTGCTGGACAAGAACGCCACACCTACAACCGAAGAAATCAAGGACGCACTAGCCGGCAATCTCTGTCGATGTACTGGTTATTCCGGCATCATACGGGCCGTTTCACGCTGCGAAAATTACAAATCCGATGGCACCTGCGTCAAGAAAAACCATGCCCTGCCAGAAAAACAAAGCGGCCAAAGTGACTACCGACCAAGTTCCAAAGACGGTACCAGCGTGGGCGTATCCATACCGCGTGTAGATGCCGCAGACAAAGTGACCGGTCGAGCCATCTACACCGATGACATCACGTTGCCGAATATGGTTTACGGAAAAATTCTCGGTTCGCCCATAGCCCACGGTCGTGTAAAACGGATCGACACATCAAAAGCTGAAGCGCTACCCGGCGTACTGGCTGTCCTAACCGGCAAGGACGTACCCGATACCATGTACGGCGTTTCACCGGCGCGCTACGACGAATATATCTTGGCGAAAGACAAGGTACGCCACGTGGGTGATGAAGTGGCCGCCGTCGCAGCTATTGACCTGCGCACAGCCGAACAGGCCGTAGAACTGATTGACGTTGAATACGAGGAGCTTCCACACGTACTTGATCCCTACGAAGCTGCGGAAGAAGGCGCGCCCCTAATTCATGAACGATATGAACGAAACATCAACACCCGTGTCGAACAGAGTTTCGGCGATGTCGAAAAAGGTTTCGCTGAGTCGTACCACATTCGTGAAGAAACGTTCACTGGCAACCACATATATCAATCACCGCTGGAACCTCATGCGTCGATCGCCTCCTGGGACCACAACGGCACACTGGTGCTCCACACATCCACGCAAGTGCCGCATTATGTGCAATACATGATGGCCCACGTACTGCATATACCGTTAGGTAAAATACGCGTGATCCGTCCCACCGTAGGCGGTGGGTTCGGCGGCAAAGCCGAAACCACCCCGCTTGATCTTTGCGCCGCATTATTCAGTAAGCAACTTGGTCGCCCGGTCAAAATGGTCTACTCACGCGAAGAGATGTTTCACCACGGTCGAGGTCGCCATAAACAACATATGAAATTCAAACTAGGCGTCGATCAGGATGGAACCATCCGATCGTTCGATAGTGAGATATATCTCGACGGCGGCGCCTATTCATCCTTCGGCGTAGCCACCGCGTACTACGCTGGAAGTGTGTTGCCCACGTTATACCGTTTTCCCAATTACAGGTACGACGGTTTTCGTATGATGACGAACAAACCAGCCGCCGGTGCGATGCGTGGTCACGGCGTACCACAACCACGGTTTGCCTTCGAGTGCCTACTCAATATGGTCGCAGACGATCTGGGCATAGACCCGATCGAAATCCGCCGACGCAATGCCATGACCCCGAACTCGCTCACCGTCAACGAAATGGATGTCGGCAGTTGCGAATTCCTTAGCACGCTTGAAGCCGTCTCAGACAAAGCAAAATGGGACGACAAGTATAACAAACTACCAAAAGGCAAAGGAATCGGCATTGGCTGCGGGGGCTTTGTCTCCGGTGCGGGTTACTGCATTTATCGTGGTCAGGTACAACTCTCACACGAGAAGGGCCGCGAATCTTTTCAAAAGAAATCCATCTTTCCCCACGCCAACGCCATCGTAAAAATCAGTGAGGACGGGATGGCCGCCGTATTAATGATCGGCGCAGCAGAAATCGGCCAGGGAAGCGATACCGTCTTGTCACAGATGTGCGCTGAATCACTCGGCATTCCCGCATCCCGATTGCGCATTAGAAGCGAAGACAGCGATATTTCCCCGCTCGACCTGGGTGCCTACTCATCGCGCGTCACGCTCATGGCCGGTCATGCCGTTTCACGTGCGGGCGTCGCCGTGGTCGACAAAATGAAACCCTATGCCGCACAGCTACTCGATTGCGACGAAAGCCTTATTGAAGCCCACGACGGAAAGATGTTCGTTCGAGGAGAAGAATCGAGAAGCGTACCCTGGGAAGAAGTAGCCCGAAAGTATTTCAACGACAACGGCCCACTCGTCGGAACCGGTGCATACAAACCGCCCGACGGCCTCGGCGGTAACTACAAAGGCTCCACTGTCGGCACGAGTCCGGCTTATTCATTCGGCAGCGCTGTATGCGAAGTTTCCGTCGATCTCGAAACAGGTAAGGTAAAGATCGATAAGTTCACCGATTATCACGATTGCGGTACGCCGATCAATCCCATGGCTGTACATGGTCAAGTCGAGGGTGCGGTCGTCATGGGTGCCAGCGAAACTATTCTCGAAGACGTGCAATTCGATAAGCAAGGTCGCATTCTCAATCCCAACTTGCACGGCTACCTGACCATGACGATCAAAGACGCACCGGAGATTTTCAGCGGACTGGTAGACTCCTATGAACCGCGCGGACCGTTCGGGGCGAAAGAAATCGGCGAGGGGAGCACGTTACCGGTGCTCGGTGCCGTCGCGCACGCCATTGCCAACGCAACCGGCGTTTGGGTAAAAGACTTACCCATCACACCGGAAAAAATTCTTCGCGCCATCCGAGGGAAAAACACACAAAATATTCCATCAGCATCTGAAGATTTCCCGGAAAAGTGCGACCATGCATACCAATCTGAATAATCCTACCGACGAGGTTTGTGACATGCCTTGCGGCTCCGATGAACCAGTAACGGGCAACTATTTCGTATCCACCTATCCCCCGTTCTCTACTTGGTCATCCAACAAGGTAAACGCCGTGCCGGAAGTTCTTAACCAAGCACCCGCCCCACAGCATACGCCGCCGCTGGGGCTTTATATTCACATCCCTTTTTGCGTCGAGCGGTGCCAATATTGCTACTATCTTTCCTATGCTGGAAAATCAACAAAACATATGGCGGACT
The DNA here is from genome assembly GCA_024276605.1 of Planctomycetota bacterium. Classification (GTDB taxonomy): domain Bacteria; phylum Planctomycetota; class Phycisphaerae; order UBA1845; family UBA1845; genus JAJRPG01. Next base: position 86,340 of record JAJRWX010000033.1, read on the forward strand.
ATGCGGATGCCCTTGTGTCGGAGTTGAACCTCTATCGCAACACCTCTGCTTTAGCTAATCGCCACTTTTCGTTCGTTTACTTTGGCGGTGGCACACCATCCCTGCTACCCGACGCGACCCTCAATCGACTGCTTAATAACCTGCAATCTGTTGTCCCTTGGAACAACACCGATGAAGTGACATTCGAGTGCGCACCAAAAACCGTTACTCCGCCCAAAATGCACATTCTCAAAGACAACGGTGTGACACGCATCAGCCTCGGCGTGCAAGCGGTGGATGATGAGGTTCTTCGGAAGAATGGTCGTGTGCATATGACGCGCGACGTGGAACAGGCTTATGAGGCCATCACTAAAACCGGGTTCCCCATCACCAACATCGATCTGATCGTCGGACTCATCGGCGAAAACGAAGCGTCGTTTTTACGCAGTCTCGCGCGTATCATCGATTTGAAACCCGATAGCATCACGATCTACCAACTCGAAATCCCTTTGAATACGCCGCTCTACAGGAGTCTGCAATCTGCACAGATACACGAGCCTGTAGCCTCCTGGGATGAAAAGCGTCATAGGCTTGGCATAGCCTTTGAACAACTCGTAGCTGCCGGTTATCACGTGCAAAATGGCTATTCCGCTGTACGCGACCCGCAACGACATTCGTTCATCTACCAAACCGCACAGTATCATGGTGCGGACCTGCTGGGCATTGGAAAAGCTTCGTTCTCCTATATCAGCGGTGTGCATTTTCAAAATGTGGCGACGGAGGAATCCTATTTCGGACAGCTACAAAAAGGCGCATTTCCGATCAAGCGTGCCTACACGCTCAACCACGACGAACGGCTTATCCGCGAATTCGTCCTACAGCTAAAACTCGGACGCGTGTCTGACGAGTACTTTATGAAAAAGTTCCATGTCAACATTCGTGATAGATTCGCCCGCCCATTGGGCGAACTCGAACGAGCCGGCTGGATTGAGCATGATGCTGCACATATCATTCTCACGCGTGAGGGGCTATTGCGCGTGGACCACCTGCTGGAGAACTTCTATCTCCCCAGCCACCAACATATTCGATACTCGTAAACGCAAACTAATTCCCGCCGCAAGACAACATTGGCGGATGGGTGGCATGGACAAACACCGCGGAATCGGGCTGTCGAATGTCCAATGGATGCTGCTCGCGGCGTTTGCCCGTGCAGGCGTAACCGAGGAAAAGCACGGGCAAGCGTCGCCCCATACGTCTCTATTCATCCGCGCCCCTTCAACGCGACGCTTGTCCATGCCACCCCACTCAAGCCCACCTAATCTGTCTTACGCCCGCCAATTCCCGCCGCCACATATCATCGCTTGCTTGCGGCAATCTTTCGGGAATAACGAGGTTTGACCGCTACATAAACAATAGAGCTTGCTCTATACTGGCGTTATGACCCCACAACGAATTCTTGAAACAATTGTCGAAGCGCATGACAATCATCGCCGAACCGCGCTCTGCGCTATCGTCGCCACGCGAGGTTCAACACCTCAACCCGCCGGCATTCTTGTCTGTGTAGACGAAGCCGCCACCATGTTTGGCTCGCTAGGCGGCGGATGCGTCGAAGCGGATGTTCGCCGTAGAGCACATCAACAGCTATCCAAGACGCACGGAGAGTTATTGACATTCAAGCTCGACGCCGATTTCGGCTATGACGACGGTATGATTTGCGGCGGGCAAATGGATATTGCCGTCTGTCCCATCGCCCCGGTCCAAAACATTGAACCCTATCGTATCGCACTTGCAGCACTGAAAACAGGCGAGGCTGTTTTACCCATCCGCATCCAATCAAAAGACCAGGAATTGATGTATCGAATTCATATCGAGACCACGCCCAAGTTATTCATCGCAGGCGCCGGGCACATCAGCCGTGTGTTTGCCCGCTTAGCCCTTTCGCTCGGATTCGACGTGCACGTAATCGACGACCGAGCCGATTATGCCAACGAAAATAGATTCCCGCCGCCCATGCAAACTTATGTCGGCGATATTGCCACCATCTTAAAAAAACAACCCCTCGACCCCACCGCTTACGTCGTCATCGTGACCCGTGGGCACAAACATGACGAAGCCGCGCTCGAAGCCGTACTAGAATCCAAGGCAAAGTACATCGGGATGATTGGAAGCCGTCGAAAAATTCATGTCATCTTCGGCGATCTCAAGCACAAAGGGGTAAGCGAAGAATCACTCGCGCGCGTTCACGCACCCATCGGTCTTGACATTGGAGCCGTAACTTCGGATGAAATCGGCGTGAGCATCATGGCCGAGCTAATCCAAGTTCGGCGAAAGACGCACCATAAAAGTATCGAAGGCCCATTCCCCTACCCAAGCGAATCTACATGACTAATGAAAAAAACCTTGTGAGTGTATTCGGCCTGGTTCCAGCCGCAGGGTTAAGCCGGCGCATGGGTACAGCCAAACAAGCCCTCCCCTATAAAAATTCCACTGTGACGGGGTCTGTCACCCAAACCATGCTCAATGCGAAATTGGAGGCTGTTGTCGTTGTCACACGAAGCGAACTCATTGAGAAGATTGGTTTGCCTGACGATCAACGCGTAATTATAGCCATCAACGATGATCCTGACAGTCAAATGATGGATTCGATTATGCTGGGGCTACGCACCATTGACGAAGTCAGCATAATTTCGTCGACCCTGACACCGACCGCAGGCGTTCTCGTCATACCGGGTGACATGCCCACGGTATCATCACATGTGTGCCGCCAGTGTGTCGAGGTATTCAAAAAAGATCCGACAAGAATCGTGATCGCAACTGCTCAAGGGAATCGAGGCCACCCGATGATTTTTCCGTTTTCGCTACGCCCACATCTTGAGTCCATGTCAGCCGGACTAAACGAACTCCCGCGATCTCACGCACATCTCGTCAGTGAAGTGGATGTGAATACAACCGCTATCCTACGCGACGTGGATACACCGACCGACTATGAAAACCTATCATCTTGACAACCTGGTCCAGAAAAGATCAGGATGAATATTTTTCCCCCAAGACGGTGTCCCTTGTCCTTTCTTTTAGACATGGGTAGCCATGATATACTAACCGACGATGTGCCATAAGCGTCAAGACCACGACACTTCACATACATGACGAATGCGTTGAGAATCACAACAGGCGGCATGTCCAAGCCCCTAAGCGCGGGTATGTTGGAACGAAGGTGGCCCTAGTATGACACTCACTGACGTTCATTCCATGCTCTCCATCGGCCCGTATCTTTTTTATGCTTTGCCGTGGAACTTTATCCCGGCGACTGCGTCTAAATATCGAAGACCTCACACATTAGTGCAGTTGGATTCGTCTTGTTTGTATTCGCACTGTAACTTTGGAATACAAATCCAAGAGAATGGAGAAGCAAAATGTACTTACTTGGGAATCTTTGAACAGGATCACACAAATGAACAACATTTATAAAATCACAATGTATGAATTACTTATTTTCTCAATGCCGGTGGTGTTTAGTGGCTGTAATGGTTCTGATGCACGACACCATGTGGAGAAAAAACAAATGACAAATCGGCACGTAAGTGCGGCCATTAGTTCTGGAGATATCAAGATGGATGAGTTGAAGGCAGCGGCAGATGAACGTACGTGTTGCCCTTTGCATGGCACACATTTAGAAGAAGATCGAGTGCGTATCATTTACGGTTTACTGAGATATGATGCCAAGTATGCGAAGGCACGCAAGGAACTGTTTCCTTTATCTCATCAATTTGTCTCCGGAGGCTGTATGGTCAGGGACAAAACGCATAAAGTAATAAGTTATTGTCCGACATGCCGTATCGCAGAAAGGCAATATAAGATGGCTCAAGATACTGATTCAGGAGATCAACCTGCCCAGTTGATCATACCGCCAACTGAAGAACCAAAGCAAAAAAGCCGTCGGAATGATTGATCTGGAGCCAAAAGCGAAGTGGCATATGTAAAGTGGAATGTTTCCTCCTTCCACACAGCAATCCAAATACATACCAAGGCAGTGTGCCAACGACAACCATGACAACTTGGTGTCTGTCAGTTGTCACCCCTGTCCCTAGTCACCCAACAGACTACACTTTTATTAGTTCAGTCTCGTCGCTCGCGCAAGTGTCGGTGTTGGATAGAGGCATTTTCAGCCGGTAGACACCGTCCGACAGGGCGCTGTTGATCTCTAGACCGGAATTGTAGAAGACGTGCAACATGGCTCCGTTGGAAACCAAAACGTCGGCGGTGAAACCTTGGATGCCATTCTCTCCGGCGATGTCCGTCAGGTGACGTATCATCAACGTACCCAAACCCTGGCCCTGCCAGGTGTCGCGAACAACGAATGATGCATCGGCGAAGCCGGTGGCCGGGTCAAGGAAGTACTGGGCTACGCCTATGATCTCCCGGTCGCGATGCTCGTCGCAGTTCTCCGCTACCAGAGCCATGTTACGCACGTAATCGACGTCAAGGTAGTACTGTCGTTCTTTGTGCGGGATGCATTTTATGACCCTCTGAAAGCGTTGATAGAGGGTATTGTCGGAGAGCGAGTAAAGCAGATCTTGTAGCTTAGGCTCGTCCGTCGGACGGATGGGTCGCAGAAGCACCGGCACGTCCCGTTTGGTCCGCACGTTCTTTTCAAACTGCCTCGGATAAATCGCCCGGGGTTCAATCTGATCGACGAAGACATAGTGTTGATTTTTGGCCGCGGCCAGCAACTCCCCGCGGAAGTCGGGGTGGGCGATGGAGATCAAGGCCAAGGCCCGCTCCCTGATGGACTTGCCCTGCAAGTCCGCACTGCCGTACTCCGTCACAATAAAACGCACGTCGCCGCGCGAGGTCACGACGCCCGCACCTTCACTGAGGGTTGCCACGATGCGACTCACCTGCCCACCGCGCGCGGTGGAGGGTAAGGCAATGATAGGTCTGCCTCCGGGGCACATGGACGCGCCCCTGATGAAATCGACCTGCCCACCAATGCCGGAGTAGAACTTCGTTCCCAGCGAGTCCGCACAGACCTGGCCGGTAAGGTCAACTTGCAAGGCGCTGTTGATAGCCACCATCTTGTGCTATCGCGCCACGCGAATGGGGTCATTAATATAATCTGAGGGATGGAAAGTAAACGCCGGGTTGCGATGGACGTAGTCGTAGAGCCGCTGTGACCCAAAGGTAAAAGAAGAGGAAACCTTGTGAGGATGGATGGTCTTGTACTTTCCATTAATCACGCCGGCCTCGATGAGGTCCAGTACGCCGTCGGAGAACATCTCCGTCCACAAGCTCAGATCCTTCTTGTCTACAAGGGCTTTCAGAGTAGCGTCGGGGATCACGCCGATGCCGGTCTGGATGGTACAGCCGTCTTCAACGAGGGCGGCAACGTTACAGCCGATCTCCATCGACACATCGTCGATAGGTTGTGGGGCGACGGTGACCATGGGGGTGTCGTTGAACACCCAGGCATCGATGCGATCGAAGGGGAGAAACCCCGCCCCATAGATCACCGGTACGTTGGGATTTACCTCCGCAATGACTGTTTGGGCCGACTCAATGGCGGCAAGTCCGATGTCGACCGAGACACCCAGGTTGACGTACCCGAACTCATCCGGTTCGGAACATTGAATCAGCGCGACATCCACCGGCATTCGACGGGAGCGCATTAGAGACGGAATCTGGGAGAGGAAGACGGGGGTATAATCAGCGCGACCGGCATGTACGGCAGCGCGGACGTTGCCGCCTATGAAAAAAGCGTTGTGCCGGAAATTATCCTCGTACTGTGGTTCGACGTAGGGTGCCGGCCCCAGGGTTAGCAAGTGGACAATTTGTGTGTCCGTAAAGTGATCGGCCTGTGCAACCAGAGCGTGGACGAGCGCGACAGGTTCAGCGGCACCAGAGCTGATAAAGACGTGTTGGCCACATGCGATGCGACGAACTGCTTGTTCAGGTGTCGTTCGTTTCTCAGCGTATCGTTCTTGCCAGTTCATTACACCAGCTCCTTGTTATTATTGCACTCATGCACGGCACTCCCTTCGGATAACAACCAAAATACACCATCACATGTATCGGCATCAAAGTGGAATCACAAGTATTGAATTGATTGAAACCCGGAGCGGCATGGCTTTCGTATTACCGAATAATTCATCCTGCTACCCATTGTCCCATATAAATTCCGGGATCTTGCTCTAACGGGAACCATGATGTTGTGAGAAAGTTTTTTTATCAATCGTACGGCGCAATAAACCTAACCTACAGTCCAGCCATGAGTTCTGAAACCTGTAAGCCGAGTGAATTACTAATCCGCGCCAGTGCCCAAATCGAAGCTGCGTTTTTACCTAACTCGACCTGAGACAACTGCGATGTTGTTAAGTCCGTACGATCGGATAATTGTCGTAGCGTGAGATTCTGATTGAGACGATGGCTACGTATGCGCTGCCCGATAAGTCGATTCAATTCATGTTCATCGGTATAAATAATACCCATACGCTGGCACGCACGATCTACCGCTTCCACCAGATCATCCTGTTTGAACGGCTTAGCGATATAGTCACATGTTCCACGACGCATTGTCTCCGTAGCGCTATCCAAGTCAGGATAGGCCGTCATCACAATGCAACTCATCCGATCATCAATGTGTTTGAGTCGATCAACGACCTCGACACCATCCATAGATGGCATGCGTAGGTCAATGAGTGCTACCTGAAATGATTCTTCCTCCGCAGTAGCCAAAGCTTCGCTGGGATTTGAAAATGTCGAAGGGTTATACCCATGATCCTCCAGCAGCAGTCCAACAGTTTTACATATGGACGGATCATCATCGATCACTAGCACTTTAATGTGGTGTCGCACGCCCATATCTATTTCCCTCACTATCTATGCCGCCAACCAAGAATGTCATCGTGTGCGGCTCTGAATCCGTACCAGTAAAATCGCATCCTGCGCAAGAAACTCGCGCACTGGTAGTTTCGTCAGTACAGCCACACAGGATAATAGCCAGGGCCTAAGTGAGATTCAAGCGTGAATATAATTTTGTCAAAATAGCCAATAATCGGCGGTTTTCGAATGATTAATGGACCAAAAAGAAAGCCTAAATTTCAAATATACAGCGTATGCACAACAACGTCTAATACAAAATTAACAAATGAGCGATAACATCGTGTGCCATATACTATTCCAGCTCGTCAAGCGACACTGTCAGACGGGCGGCTTCTGTTGGTTTGATGAGGAAGATTTCGTCTCTGTCGTCGATCCGTGCAAAATAACCTTTGCCTGGGTCGCCCGGGCAGACCTTGCCCGCAATAGACAGCGACACAGATCGCCCGTCACCAAGTTTTACGCTCACCTGCCTAGCAGGGTTACTCAAACCATAAGGGCTGGGTTCAGTAACACCATAAGCCACAAATCGATCCGTTCGTATATCACGAACCTTTAGCAGTAGATTTTTCACCTTGGCTTGATCGAGGGGAAGATCAGGTTCCCAGCGATAAGTCCATGTATCATCTGCCCGCACAAATTCGTGAACCGTATCACCGGAAGCAATCGAGAACTGCGTCACATCGTCCTCACTAAAATCGAACACCTTCTCTTCACGAAATTCCAACATGGCTTGTTTGTACACGGCATTGGCAACCTGATAGATCACATCCCCGTCCTCACGTTTGGCGTAGTATTGGCCGTCATGATCGGTGACAAGCAAAGTGAACGATTCATCCGGTGATTGACAGACAATATCCATACGAATGGCAGGCTCCTGCAAACCAAAAGATGTGATCTGTGACGCATCAGCCACTAGCGACGTAGCCTTCAAACTGCCGAGTATATCCAACAAACTATTGAACTGACTCTGGCGAATGGCATGTTTTGTCGGCGCAGTCATCGCCCATTGACCAAACATTTTTTCAAACGTGTATACAAATGGCTGATCGGCATATGGGGTTCGCGTAGTCATGGTTAACGAGGAAAATCGCTGACTATCAATGCTGATGATACTGCGATCGCGATAAGCACGCGGCGCTCTCAACAACTTTTGAACATCCGCAATTTTCACCTTGGCTATCGAGGTCGCCTCGTTACGTCTCAGGTATACCAGTCGCTTGGCTCGACGATCCGTAAATGAACCGATGGTCACCCGCTCGATTTGATCCGAGCCGGGCAACGTCAATCGAAGTTGCGCTTGCGGCGCGTCCAAACCAAAAGTAGCTAAGTCACCGGTTGAAAAATCAACAAAGGATACGGCCTCAAGTTCTGCAAGTGCCGCTAGCATGTCCATAACCGTGTCACTTTCCGCCCCATCACCGTTTTCAAAACGCCAGCCATCAGATTCACCAAGCATAATCGCAGCGCCTTGAGGCGTCGTCAGCTCAACGCGCGTAGCTGTCGTGACATTGGCATCGGTAACTTTCATATCACGCCACTGGGACATCACCGGCATACATTTATCAGCTACGCTTTTCATGATCGTACCGACGGCGGCGCCCCGATCCGTGCGCACATAAACGGTTGAATCCTCACCAATGGGAGACTGTTTCGATAGGTGCAGAACATATTTGTTTATCCGGGTTTGAACTTCTTGTTCTTCAGGAGAATCCGCATCTGTTGCATCACTAGGCTGCGCGTCATCCGTTTTGCTGATCTGTTGTTCTTCGATCAACCGAATGGTATACGCCGCATGATCCAGTCCATAGGCACCAAACGCATCGGCGTTGTCATCAACCCACTTGGTAACGCGAAGGCGAGCCAGTGCAGCCACTAAATCGCTAACCCGTTTCGTAGCTTTAGCCACTGCAGGGCTTTGCATTTGCCATCCAGCCCCGTCACGAATAAAAACATATTGAATGGCCTTATCGCCGTGGCTACGATCGGTGATTTCAATACGCCTGACATTCTGGTTGGTGATGGTCCAAAGCTGGGTACTGAGATAGTCAACCGGTCGCCTTTTGATCAAATCGCGCAAGGAACCTTTACCTACTATAATATCGTCACGACCTACCACCCGAACGTAATGAGTTGAATCGGATGCGGGCTTGCCGATCTCGATGGTTTCCATACGCCCCTGATCATCGGTTATCGCTATGACTGTGGCTGCGGGATCGAGTCCCGCATCAGCGGATGTCATACCGCCATCACTTCCCGGTTTGAAACTAACCTCGTATTGCATCTGAGTCAGGGCACGCTCGATACGATCAATTTGATATTTATCTACGGCTAACGCCTGCGGCTTGATCATCCGCCAGCTATACTGATTCGCATTACCCTCCTCAGTTTGTTTTTCAAATACCCATTCATCTTGACCTACGCGCGACACGGTGATCTTGACCACATCACCCAGCGCAGTCTCAAATAAATCCGTGGTCACCGTAGACGCCGGCGTTCGTGACGGCGTCAATGAACCACCCGTTGGCGCGGGTTGGGCTTGCGGTCGCCATAGATACGCAATGCCTAACACCGCCAATGATATAGCCAGAAATAATGTTGTTCGGACGTTCATGTCACCTTACCTACGTCGTACCCACCAAACGACACCACCACAACACAAGACCATCGCCGGCCAAACAAAAATGGTCAGCGCCTGCACGATCGTCTCGGTTGACTTACTGGTTATTTGCAATACTCCGGACTCGATCGGTTGCCCCAACGTCATAAACTCTTCGTTGTCGTTAAGCCAGTGCATGGCATTGACAAACAACGACACATTTCCCGGATTCCGCGCACGAAGCACAAAACCTTGAGGCCCCAGACTCATCTGTCGTGCAAAAGCTACGCTATCAATGGCAAAGTGCATGGCACTGACGATCACCACCTTGGCCTCACCTTTTTCACCGCTGATAGCTAAATCGAAAGGCCCTTCCAAGTCCGTATCCACTTTGCTCAGAAACTCTTGATCGCGCATCTGGTCCGCATAAGCTTGGATGTTCTTGATGCCCCAGACGCCATCACGAGCCTCTTGCGTAACTAGCGTGTGCAGAGACACATCTTCCGGCAACGGATCAGATATCTCCAGTGGCGCGCAGGACGGGAAAGACAGGTTTCTAGCCACCGCGCCACTGACAATGGCATGATCGTGAACGTCAAGATCATAGAGCGTGTTGAAATCCTGACGTGTCACCGCATATTTTCCCGGCGCGATGTTAGTGGTTTCAATAATGAGCGAAGACGTATCTACATGGACCCCCCACTGCTCTTTGAGGTAATCGTTGTACTCGTACGTTGAAGGGATAGGGCCATACGGTCCCGGTGCCCAACCGGCGATAAACAGCGCCCGCCCCTGATCCCCTATCGCATTGAGCACCGCGCTTCGTTCAGGATCGCCAAAGGGCGGCCCCTGACTCGGCTGACCGAATTGTCCTTGTGGCGGTGGTGTCGGTTTGAGCACCACATAAATAGTTCGTGTCGGCGGGGGATCGAACGATGGCGGTGTTTTACTCGTCTTCACATCCCATTCACGCACCACGAAGTTGATGTCTTCCAAACGTGTTTTCATCTGCGCGTAAGGCGCCGGCGGCTGACCGGGCATCATCCCCCCCATCATCAGCGGCATACCGCCATAACGAACGAAAACAATGGCCGCCTGCTCTTTGTTGGTCGCGCGAAGGATAGCTGCCGTTAACTCCTGCTCGCCTTTGAACGCCCGCTCATGAAAACGAGCCTGCGAACCCGCCTGTGGATTCATCGCCGGCCAAATGTCACCAAAATCCAGCACCAAAGCGTCGTCATCCGTTTCCACGACCAGCGAATTACTCGTCGGGACAAGCTTGCGTAACAGGTCGTCTATTTTGAGCGGCTCAAGCGCTTCCATCGCAGACTGCTCCGCCTCTAGCGCAGCGACAACCTCTGCGTATCGGTTACCCGCCCCCAACAAAATGTCTGACTCCTGCGCTGATAGCGAGGGAAGCGATGCACCTTGCGCCGCCGCAAAACCGGCGACATCTTTCAAACTTTTACTCAATGATCGGTACAAATTTTCCAATTCCGACTTGACGGAGGCAAGCAGCGGATTGTCAGCAGAGGTGGCTACATCAATGCGCTGTCCGGTGGCTTGCAACTCTTGTTGCAGTTGCTGAAAGAATGAATCCACACGTCGTAGAATCTGCTGCGCATCGGAATCGGCATCCCCAGCGGCAATGCCCGCATACGTCGCTTGGATACGACTCGTCTCGGCCTCAACTAACGCCACAAGCTTCGGTAGAATATCACTATTGAATGTCTTGATACGCTCGTTGTACTTATCAATAGTGGTCTTGAACGCTTTCTTGTCGCGCAGACGCTCCATAAGTTTGCGAACTTTGTCTTGATCCTTAATGGGATTGATCCACTCCGCAACAATTTTTCTACGATTAGACGCTTGATACAGTTCGATTAAATCCTGAACGGCTCTGCGATAGCGTGGTTGATCCTCCTCCTCCAGTTCGGTTTCAAAATAAAGCGACGTCAACCTTACGTTTGGCTCCAGATGACGTAAGAGCTTTTCACTTCCAGCACTGAGGCTATTCACCCCCGACGAGGACATATCCATTCGCAGCGTCGTGGAAAATAATAGCATCTGCAATACGACGACAATGCCACCGACTAATGCGACCGATATCGCGACGTTGGCACCAATCTTCACACGCCGCCCGGAAGACGTCGTTGTCGTAGGATGATCTACTGCCATCGACGCACCTCCAACAACTTCACACTCACAAACAGAAAGAACCCCGTCATGGAAACAAAGAAGATGCAGTGATTCATATCGAGCACGCCCCGCACAAAATCATGATAATGAGTACGAACGGAAATCTGTTGCAGCACCACGCGAGGCCAGCCTTCAAGCTTGGTGGCCAAAGCATGAGAAGCGAACGTCATTAACGCCAGCACGGCAAAGCTGAACAGCACGGCAATCACCTGGTGCCTGGTAAGCGTACTGAAAAACAGGCTCACAGAAATATATAACGCACCCACCAATATCATGCCAATATAGTGACACACTAACAACTTGATATCGACCGGACCGTACATGGACAAAATAATTGGAAACAAGAGTAAGGTAGCGAGCAGCACAAAATAAAAGACCAACGCGCCGAAAAACTTACCGAAAATCACTTCCGATTCCGTCACCGGCGCCGTCATCAACGTTTCGATCGTGCCGTTACGAAATTCTTCACTCATTAAACGCATACAAAGCATGGGAAGCACGAATACCAAGATCAACAGCATCCAGAAATCCAGCGTGTCTCGAAGTGAGGCTTCACCGCCGGAATGAAACGTACCCAATGCAAAGGCCAGCCCTATCGTAAATAAAAAGATGGCATTGACAGCGTACGCGATGGGCGACAGAAAGAACGACCCCAACTCGCGCTTGGCTAAGGTGGCAATATTTTGCATCAGTGATGCCCTCTCCTGTACATGTCAATCCTCAAAACCCAACGCGCAGCAGACATAGGTTAAACACTTTTCGATTGCTGTTGTGCGGTTACTTTGATAAAGAAGTCTTCCAGGGTCGCGCCGTCGCGCCGTATCTCGCGTAGAGACCACCCCTTCGCTGACGCCAGTTTGAAAATGTCTTCGCGTACATCGCTGCCAGGCTCAGATTCGATCGACACTTTCATCCATCCATGATCCGACGAGGCCTCCACCGCCTTCACACCGTTTAACGCCCGTACACCGCTTTCCACATCCTCTTTAGGGCCTCGCATCTCGGCAACAATCTTGCCCTGCGCGCTAAACTGTTCACGCAACTCTTTCGGCGATCCGCTAGCCACAATTTTTCCGGCTGCGATAATCATGGTATGCGTGCAAACCTGTTCTACCTCATGAAGAATATGTGAACTCAGCAGAACCGTATGCTCCTGACCAAGTTCTTCGATGAGATTTCTCGTCTCGCGTATTTGGGTCGGGTCCAAACCAACCGTCGGCTCATCGAGAATGAGCACTTCGGGATTGTGCATCATGGCATCAGCTAAACCAACACGTTGCCGCATGCCCTTGGATAGTTGGCCGATGGGACGATTGATGAACTCGCCCAACCAACATCGCTGAGACGCACGCTTGATAGCCACCGTGCGCTCGCTAGAAGTGAGTCCCCGCAACTTACCGCGAAACTGTAGATATTCGCGGACGCGCATCTCAGGATAAAGAGGCGTTGACTCAGATAGATAGCCAATACGCCGACGCACTTCAATGGATTCTTTGAATACATCCAATACGTCGATGTGCACCGCACCGCTCGTAGCTGGATGGTAGCAGGTGAGAATGCGAATCGTCGTAGTTTTGCCGGCACCGTTGGGACCGAGAAAGCCGACGACGCCGCCTTTTTCAATATCAAATGATATATTGTCTACCGCGAGCACCGCGCCATAACGTTTGGTCAGTTGGCTTACACGAATCATCGTTATTGTCGCCTCAAACTACGCCCACCGAAACACTCGAATAAACCAGGACCATTGTCGCTTGTATTGCCCAATATTTCAATCAATGGGTCATCAGAGCCGCGCCTATCGGGAAGCGGTTTTCCGAAGTATCAATTACCCTTGCCACTCCGTTTACTTATAGTTGCAGAATAAATAGGACAAACCCATCAAATCACCAGTGTCGGAGCACGTAGATTCATACAGCGGCTTCCCTCAACTCGTTGAGCCGAAGAAGTTATCACCTCAGCAAGCGATGTCAAGATATAGGCAAAGGCCTAACAGTAACCCAATATAGTGGCGTACTTATGTTCACAACAAAGTTTCTTCCAGAAACAATGGATGCCCGGATAGAATAAAGAAATGGTAGACGAACGGAATGATGCAATCCTGTCAACCAATGTAACAATTTTGAAACCTAACAGCCGGATGACCATTTTGTCTATGTTTATAGGCATGACTACACTGCTAGGCTCTCATGCCGAGAGTTACCGCTCCCACGACACTTTCCCACAATATCCATTGGCACAACGATGGGTGATATCTGATGCTTAGGATGTGATATCGCCACTAAACAATGTAGCGAGCTTCGCGGCTCAACGAACCCTGGGCGACAGTCAGAAGGGTCTACAAACGGCGCTAACGCGTCTAGCTACCGGACGTAGAATCAATGCCGGTAAGGACGACCCTGCCGGTCTTATCTCCTCTGAACGGTTGAACGCCGCGCTGAAGGGTTTGGAGGCCCAATCAAGGGCCTATCAACGGCAAAACGCCAACGCCAATATCGCCGATGGCCGAATCTCCCAGTTGTCATCGTTATACAGTGACTTGCAAGGGCTTGTCATTTCAAGTGCCAATACCGGTGGATTGAGCGCTGATGAAATAGCCGCCAACCAAACGCAAGTCGACAGTATCGTAGCCGGCATCCAAAGGTTTTCTGGAGACGCGATAACGTCACTCGACGGTATTGCATTGCCCGGTACCGGCAACACCGACGTCTTAGACTCTATCAACCAAGCCTCAGCGGCGGCGGCATCCATAACATCGGGTGGGGCTAACTCTTTAAGCAGTGGAAATCTCGACGCTGCTCAAACGGCGCTAAACAGTGCGATTGATAGCATATCAACCGCGCGTGGCACGATCGGTGCCTACCAAAAATTCGATATAACCCCACGGGTCAACAGCGGAAAGGTAGCTATCGAAAACCTAACCGCAAGTCGTAGCCGGATAGCAGACACTGATTACGCCGTGGAAACCAGCAACCGCACAAGATTTCAAATACTGACCGAATTCGGCGCCCAATTTCTCAAGATCGCACAGCAGCAAAGCAAAAGCGTACTCGATCTCATCGGATAATGCGTGTCCAATCAGAGCCACGACCGTGAGGAAGTGGACTTCGCGAACCCTAAACTTACGCTGCGACAAAGCACTAGTGCTTTGTCACGCCTTAATTTTGGGATATACGGACTTCAGTTTGCACCGTGCGTCTTCGATTTTCATTTGCCAATCAACGCCTCGTTGCGTTGCATTAACATCAGTTGACCAGGCAGCCGTTTCTTCACGAAGC
>JAJRWX010000034.1 GCA_024276605.1 Planctomycetota bacterium
ACGCTTCGTGAAGAAACGGCTGCCTGGTCAACTGATGTTAATGCAACGCAACGAGGCGTTGATTGGCAAATGAAAATCGAAGACGCACGGTGCAAACTGAAGTCCGTATATCCCAAAATTAAGGCGTGACAAAGCACTAGCAGGGTAGAATATCGTCCCACCCCCCCCCCCTGTTGTCAAGGAAAAAACAAGTAGTAAATGTAATTATATGAGAAACCGACAATTCGAACGCATGATAGCTATTATCGGGCTTTCAAAACTCACAACCAGGGTACCCATCTCGTTTTCGAGGTGGTGGGGCGATGATCGCGAACGAATCACCATCATCGACTCCCCCAGGTACAAAAAGAAGGATCTGGGCTAGGCCTACATTCCGTCAACCGAGAAGTCTCATATAGGCTCACCGCATTCCGGACAACGAGGTTGCGATAAACCCCTGAGAATATGGCTACATTTTCGGCAACGGGTTTCACCATCGCCTCGGGCTTCTCCGAGCGTCACGAGCACCCAACCAAGACCACACATGGCTGTGAGCGCAATTGGTATCGCGCGCCACGGGAAAATATCATACAGATTCGAACTAGACATCGACATGTACGCTAGATAAATCCACATGAGCGCAGCCAACAAACCCAGCGTGATAGTGACGATCCCATTAATTTTTCGCATGGTTAATACCATTACATCTAAATGTACCCGCCTCATCCTTCGTCAATAAGGCGGGCCGCATAATAGTAGTATATGTTACGTGTTGCTCGTGAAGCAAAGTGCGTTCGGTGCGGCGTTAACAGATCCACTAATACCGATACCATCCGTCAAACCGGTGCGGATTAAAATCCGTTGCTCGCCACACAAAATGAACATGCTCTAACTATCTGTCTTTACAACATGCCGTAAACCTCACGCCTGCACCCTTATAACATTCCTTTAGTAGTTGCTCATCACTACCTACACTTTCATCGCAAGTGTGCCGGTCATTATGCCACTCCTGTACACAAACTTCGAATGATACTTCATCCTGTTGCGGAGTCGTCGGTGACTCAGCATTGGCTTCATACCGCTTGGCCCTCAAACGAGTGGTACGATCAGGACTACCGTTCGTCTCCGCCATATCCTCGGACATTTCAATGATTAAATACAACGTGAACCAAACTTGCGTTGGCGAAACGATTGAAGTCCCAGACTTGAAACCTACCGAGCTTAGGAATCTTTGCACCACGCCACTGCCCACGCAAACCCAGAACCCTTCATAGTCTTCGCCACCCGGCGCGAGGAAAATATCGGCGCATATCCTGACGTTGTCCAAAGCTTTCAGTGTAGGCCCATAGAAAGGAGTCTTGGTCTCAACCGTTGAAATAACATCTCGCACAGTTTGTCCGCCCCTCTTAGAGGCTATCGTAGCAAGGCTCACGGGAAGGCAGGCTCTCATACAGTCTGGACTCTCGCAATCGGAGAAGCACTGCGTAAGGCGCGCCCTCTGCTGTCCGGCTTTGGCGGCGGCCTCGATAACTGCCGCGTTACGTGCCACACGACGGATGCAATCTTCGAAGCTCTCACCCGATGCGCGTGCGTCGAAACAATTCGCGCTGGCAATTGCTGTGGCATCCGGAGTTTGTTCATCCGCAAAGACGCTCACGGCCATCCCCATTCCCAAAGCTACGACCAATGATGTGCTCATCTTCATAACCTGCTCTCCCTATAAAAGAATTGTTGCTTGCTCGGGTGATGCATCTACCCGAGCGATCAGCAGGTTAGAATATCGCCCCCTCCCCGTTGTCAAGGAAAAAAATAAAAAATAACTGTGATTTGATTCGAAACCGGCGATTCGGACCTGTTATAGTTATTTCTGTTTATATCTACAGGTTGGACCGGTTAGGTAACTACACTAAATACAATACGTCACGTCCGTGCGGGCTTTAGGCTCACGGCTCGATGGAAATCTAACCCTCAACAATCGAGGGTTCACTTATTTCGTATAAAACGTTTTCATCGGTCGTTGTTAAAGAATGGTTGCCTGCTCGGGTGATACACCACAAACAATACGGTCCACTGTGGAGTCTGCAATTCGAGCGTGGGTGACTAACTGTACAGCGCAAAGTGACTTGTAGCGCAGGCTTCCAGCCTGCATAACCCACGATAAAATGCAGGCAAGATGCCTGCGCTACGGGTTCACGACGACTTTGCCCTGTACAGCTAGAAAAACTCAGTGGTGAAGTAACATGAGGAACTTAACCTACGCCATCGCCGGTTCTGTTTGCTTGCTGGCTTGTTTTAGTCGTTTGAGTTGGGCGTCAGCGGCGATTGATTTGAATTGTTCTTCCGTGGCTAGAAAAGCATTCACCACGGCTGGGTCAAAATGTCTTCCCCGACCGACCAGAATCACCTTACGCGCTTCCGCATGCGTAGCCGGTTTGTTATACACGCGCTGGCTGGTGAGCGCATCGTAGACGTCGGCTAGTGCCACGATCCGCGCGGGTAGTGGAATGTTTTCTTCTCTAAGATTATATGGGTATCCTTCGCCATCCCACCGTTCATGGTGGGCTAATGCGATTTCACACGCGAATTCGATAAATTGATCGCGACCGTTTTTCTGCCTGATAGTCATCAAACGATCACTCCCAGCTATGGTGTGCTGTTGCATGATCGTCCTTTCTTCCTCGGTGAGTTCGCCGGGGTTGAGGAAGATGGATTCCGGAACGCTCACATTGCCGATGTCGTGCAAGCATGAGGCCAGGCCGATCAACCGGACCGTTTCTTCATTTAATGTAGGGATCGTGCCGGATAGCTCCTTACCCAGTATGCCTGTATAGGCACGGATGCGATCGAGATGTTCGCTGGTTACGCTATCGCGCGATTCAACCAATTTGGCCAATTCAAAAATGACGGCATGACGTGTGGCTAATTGTTTTTCACTTTTTTCATCGGCGAGTTCATCGATATGCCCGTGAACATCCGAAATCCGGCTCTCGTACCTTTCCACGACGCCGGCAGTAAAAAATAAGCTGACGGCTACCAGCGCAACAGCCGCGGCTAGCGCGGCGGCTTTGATGGAGGTGACGATGCGTGAAATGGCAGCTAGCAAGGGCGCTTCACGTTGATGGGCCAAAATCATAATGCCAAGGCTTGGCACTTTACGCACGGCTAATAGTTGTTCATCACCCCCCACACGCGCCCACCCCATAGACATGTAATCCCCACTGACGACCGAGCTTAGAATATCGCGTCCACCGGCTGGTCCGTACAGTTTTATTTGCCCTAACTTCATACCGGGCACTTGCTCATCGCTATGCCATTGTGGGTGATTGAGCACCTTTCCTTCTTTGCTATCTATCACGGTGAAGTATCCGCCATTTGGTAAACGCGTACCCTCAACGATACTTTGAATTCTTTGCCAATCCCGCGATAACGGCGTGAAATCTTTCAAGTCCATCTCAATGATTGTTTGTGCGAGTTGGTTGGCCAAGTGTGCATTGTTAGCCAGAATTTCATGGCGCATCAGCATGCCAAGATTGCCACTTAGGCGGTTAGCGAACCACATGGCGCCAATGGTTAGACACGCAAACTGTCCTACACATACAAGTAGTATGAGCATCCATCGTTTACTTCGCTGTTGTCGTACTGCATGTGTCATGCCGCCGCTTTCGATACAATTACCTATTCAATAACTCTACATCGTAAAGATATATATATCGCAGGGTTGAAGCTTGCACGAGCCGCGATGACGATGCAGGCAACATACCTACGCTACGCGTCTACAACGACTTTGCATTGCAGGTTTAAGACCTATCGACGTGGTAACAAGCGTAAACAAGCAACAAAACGCGGGTAGGGCCATGTCCTAGATGCGTCCGGAAATAATCGCCGATGGACCTTTCTGATGGTCGTCCGAAAAAACGATCACCTGGTAAGTTGACCAAACATAGTCCAAGGCGATTTTCCACACAACAGCAGAGTGAGTGCAAGACAGAGTAGGCGGGCTTGAGTTGGGTGGCATGGACAAGCGTCGCGTTGCAGGGATCACGGATGAAAAGAGACGCATAGGGCGACGCTTGCCCGTGCTTTTCTTCGGTTACGCCTGCGCGGGCAATCGCCGCGCGCAACATCCATTGGACATTCGACAACCCGATTCCACGGCGTTTGTACAAGCCGCCCACACGCCCGGCGCTGTATTATCGCGCACCCCGGTATCCATTCCATGGGCCATAGAGAATTTATCTGTTTATACCAAATCATCTCGCAACCGACATGTCAACGCGTTGCAGGTTTTGGCCAGTGTCGTAGGATGAAGTGGGAATTAGGTTTGTTATGGAGATGTCATAGATGACTGGAGAGCATTTTATCGCCGAGCGCATCAAACCGATCGGTTCATCGGGCATTCGCCGTGTGTTTGATCTGGGTGCGACGATGGAAAATCCCATCAACCTATCGATCGGTCAACCGGACTTTCCCGTACCGCAAAGCGTGAAGGACGCCATGATTCAAGCAATTCAAGATGACCATAACGGCTATACGGTGACGCGAGGAATACCCGCGTTGCGCGAGCGCATTTCGCAGCAACTGAATGATGAATTTGATTGGGCGCCCGATGTATTTGTCACCTCCGGTCTGTCCGGCGGATTGTTACTTGCCTTGATGGCGTGCATTAATCCCGGCGACGAAGTGATTTTTGGTGATCCGTACTTCGTATCGTATATCCATCTGGTTACCTTAGTCGGTGGCGTTCCCAAGCCAGTATCGCTGTATGACGACTTTCAGTTATATCCCGAACGTATCGAATCGGCGATCACCGACAAAACAAAGATGATTATCATCTGTGCGCCGGGCAATCCGACGGGAATTGTTTTTCGTGATGATGATGTCCGGGCTGTGGCTGAGCTTGCATGTAAGCATGATCTACTTGTTGTTTCCGATGAAATATACAACATGCTCTCGTATGACGGACCACCACCGAGTGCGGTACGTCACGCGGCGGAGCGCACGTTACTGCTGCGTGGATTCAGCAAGTCCTACGCCATGACGGGTCTGCGTTTAGGGTACGCCGCCGGTCCGGCTGCCCTGATTTCGGAGATGGCTAAGCTTCAACAGTACACGTTCGTATGTGCACCTCAGCCGGTGCAATACGGAGGATTAGCTGCACTGGATACCGACATGTCCGCTGAGATTGAAATCTATCGAAAAAAACGTGATCTTGTGTGTCGTGAATTGGAGGGAGCGTTTGAGTTTTGTAGGCCATCAGGGGGTTTTTATGTGTTCGTAAAAGCTCCGTCACGATTCGCAAATACGTCCGAATTCGTAGAAAGAGCTATTGACCATAACGTATTGATCATTCCGGGTGAGGTCTTCAGCCAGCGTGATACCCACTTTCGTATTAGCTATGCCGCGCCGGATGATCAGATCCGTGAAGGATGTCGGGTGCTTCGAGGATTGGCCAGTTAAACGCACGGTTAGCCAAGTGCAAAAGAAAACACCTGCCTATCATGCAAGCCGTATGAGTAAGCTACTCCACGTCTCACCGGTACGTAGCCAATGTGTCTGCGGTTGGTCGCATTCCTACTCTATGCCCAGCGTCGGATTTACGAGAAAAAATCTGAATTTTTCCGTCACATGGGAATAGAGCTTGCTCTAAACCGCCGTACCGCCACCTGTTAGTAAGTCGATGATTAGCTGTATGAGCGTCGGCAAGAAGCTCTGAAATAAATCCAGAATTAACGTAAAAAACATATCGATAATCTCCATGACTGCGTGATAGCTGCTTTGTCTACACTCGTCCGGCATTGTGGACGAGGTAGATAGAGCGACATGACGCCATCAACCCGACTGTTCACCTGCTTGGTGTAAGAAGGATGCCGATGACATCATGGCAAAAAAAATACCCGCCAAAGCGGGTATGAAAAAAATGCGGCAATAACCTACTCTCGCCTTGCGACTACCATCGGCCATACAGGCTTAACTGCCGTATTCGGAATGGGAACGGGTGTATCCCTGCATGTATTGTCACCGCGAGAGACATACTAGCGATCCTGGCGTAGTTGTCAACTCGCGTATCGTCGACCCGATAGAATCCGGCATCATCGCCGATTTCTTGGCGACCACACGCTCCTGATGCGTACCGCGACAATCTATAACATACTATGAATACAGCAGTTATAACAATTTAGTGGTCAAGGGTAGGCATCTTTGATGGCACGCGTTCGATCAGTTTGAATTCGATTGGCGCGGGTGTTTCCGCAAGCTCGATATGTGGAGGAAGCACAAAATCCGTGGGCCAGGCTTTGAGCACATTTAGCTCCTGTAGGTCGGACTCTTTGATTTGGATAAATCCATATGCGCGCGAGTCGCCACGTTGTAGCTTGGCGACCTCTTCGGTCGGTCCGGATACGCGAATGGATATCGTTTCGACCGTGAGCGGCGTTCCGTCACTCGACTGAGCCACTAACGGTTTATCGAGATTGGAAAAACTGACTACCGGCTTAACCGGAACGGTCGGAATCAGTGCCGTGGTGCGCTGGTCTTGAACTGTGGCTGTCACTTCGACTTAATCGGGAGAGATCGCCGCATCAGGACCGAACTGCCTGGGATCGAGGGTGAGTAAAATCGTAGCTGGTTGACCGGGCGAACTTGATCTGAGTTGACGCTCAAGGTCGGTACTAATATCCATTTGTAGCGCCTGGCCAGCGCCCACGATATTGGTATAGCGACTCTGACGAATTTGAACATGGGTTGTCGATCGTTTGAGTTGTGGCTCGCTGGCGTAGGGTAAAGTAAGACGGCGCGTCGTCAGGGTGACTTCATGTGTGACGAGTCGATCGATGACTACTGGAATGGTGCTGGGTTCTATAGACAATACCGTCAGTTGATCAAAATCGGACCACGTCTCTATCAGCGCACGTTTTACGGTGTCCTTGTCGAGTACGATTTCCGTTGGTCCCACGGCGCGATCGCCGATGCGCAAGCGTGCATTGGTACGGTCGCGTTTTTGGACGACGTCAATAAAGCGTCGAGGCCCCTGTAATTTGATGGTGTACAACTGAGAAACAGCTTCCGGGGCTACATCGATAAGCACATCACTATTGGCCAGGGGTAACAACTCGAAAGTTGCGCTTACCGTCGTCGACTCGTTGACCATATTGTCGGCGACAATCCATGTGAGCAGTGAAAGCACCGCCGTCATACTAAGCAGCTTGACCTGTTCCATCATGAGCTATCCGGGGTTTGGTATTTTCCGCCTCGTCGGAGACGACTACTTCTTGTCGGTGTTGGTCGGAGGTTACTTGAAGCTCCTCCGCCAGGCGTCGACGAAGCGTCTCGGGTGTGACGACTTCTAACTTGCCTCGTACCGCCAGAGACACCCTGCCGGTTTCTTCACTTACGATAATGACAACGGCCTGGGCTTCGTGAGATAATCCCAGACCTGCGCGGTGACGGCTGCCTAATGATCGTTCCACTTCTCCGGATTCCGCCAGTGGAAACTGACAACCAGCCGCAACCATGCGTCCCTGCTGGATGATAACGCCAAGATCATGCAATGGTGTGCCCGGCCAAAAAATAGTTTCCAGCAATTCAGCCGAAACTTTGGCGTCCATACGGACGCCGGATTCGAGTACGGCGCCGATTTCCCCGACACGCTCAATCGCGATTAACGCGCCGATTTTCTTTTTCGATAAGCGTTCGACGGCGATAACGACCGGATCGATGACGCGCTCGCTAGCCTTGAACCAACGCTGCGAGTATCCGCCCTCACCTAAGCGAAGTAGCATCCGTCGTAGCTCGGTTTGGAACGCAACCAGCGAAACCAGGAACACCACAAAAATAAAATAGGGGTAGAGTACTTTAATACGCTCGGATTCAAGCTGCTCGGCAATGAGCCAGACGAATGCAAAACTAACGGCCAGAATGGTTAAGACGGCGCGAACGAGTCGCGCACCGCGCGTCCCTTGGAAAAAACGTAGGATGGCGTAGATGACAATTCCAATGAGTAACAATTCCGTGAGTGCGACCGCAGGACGATTAGCCATCCGCTGCAAGAAAGACCAATACTCTTGGCTAAGGTTTATTTGATTGAGTATGGCCCCAGCGTCCACTAGTCCTACCTTCCGATCGGTTCAACATGAAAGTGCCAGCAAGGCACCGAAGTATACGATACCCGCAGTCGCGTCGCAAATTTATGTGGCTAGCGACCCATTCGCTCGAGATGTGTTACTGTGTGCAGAGACGTGGAATCCGGTAGCGCCGGCCGGGTGTACGGATCATGGGCATCGTGAAGTTATCACCGTGCACACAATCTGAAGCTGGCTACAACGATCAAGGTTCATAATCAAGTGGCCGTGTCATTCGTAATGGTCTCGGTAATGCTGCAAGCTTTCGCCCATCATCATTTCGAACCGTATGCTATGGGTGTACCATAGTTAGTGGGTCGACTCCACAAAATGAGCCTACTTGAAGCCAATTTTTCTTCATATTTTACAAACCGCCCTGGCGCGGGCGTGAAGTGAATGGGCGATACAGGACTTGAACCTGTGACCTTTCGGGTGTGATCCGAACGCTCTGCCAACTGAGCTAATCGCCCGACAAATAGGATGTCGCGACACTCATCTTACCATGCGCGACTGTATGGGCAACGAGGTGATGATCTGCGATGAGACGGTGTTGCGTGACAGAATCGGCGTCGGGAATTTTTCAGCGCACCGGGTGCAAGTCCCGTGATACCGATGTACTTTGGGTCGCCGGGTACCCATCGATTTATGCATGACGAAGTACCGCCTAAACGCTGGTCAGTTGTAGCTTCTGGGCGTATGTTTTTTGCGGTGTTTATTGATGGTCAAACGTCTCCTGGATGGAGAGCAATCCAACCACACCTATACAAGCCTGGCTTGAAAATGTGGCCCTGAGAGCACACCCTACGAACATGGCAGCTTGCTTACCCCCTCTTGCCCTACGCCAAAGTCTCGACTAAAGGTAAGCCCTGTTTTTGGGCGGTAATTAGCCCATCCTATCCCGGTTTATTCGTGAGTGAAACCCTATGCAGCAATTGAACAAGCCATTATTCAGCTCGTCTTGCCAAATTAGGTCTTTTAGCTAGAATCTAGTTTTACGGCGGTATCGGGAAATAGGGCTTGCAGGGAGGCGAATCATGCCCAAAGCTAAGGATGGGCCTGCGCTGTTTGAACTAATCGAACGGCAACGAAAAAACGAGCCGGATGCGCTAAAAGTGCCCAGTTGGTGGACGCATAGCGATTCCGAGTCTGATGATTTTGGCAGGCGCGACGAGGGGTGTGCTGAGCCTGAGTTGACATCGGCTGTGGTAACGACGGACGCTGATTCAATCAATGAGCCGTCTGATCCAGCCAAGACGCATCGGCTTATCGAAATCGATGGTCAATGTGTTCGGTTTACTTTTACTAGCACCACCTGCGCGGTCGTCGTATTCGCGTTGATGATGCTGTTGATTCTAAGTCATAAGCTTGGAACTGATAGCGGGTACGATCGTGGACTTCGCGTAGGGCATGAACGAGGCAGGGCTACTTACGCAGCCTCTGCGGCGAACGAAATTGAGTTAGCTAAAGCCTCGCCGCCGGAGACATCGTTGGTTGATTCTTTGCTTATCAACCCCGCTTCCGGCCAAGGTGGCGAGGCAAATGTTTCACAGACGCAGTGGGTCAAGGGGTTGACCTATATTGTCGCCCAGGAATTTTTAGCCGGGCGAGATGAAGACGCCTTATTGGCCAGGCAGTTTCTGGCTAAACGAGGTATTGATACGGAGTTGGTGAAAACAAAACGTGGTGCAACTCAGCTAATAACCACCCGAGGGTATAACCATAAGGACCGGGTGCAAAAGCAGATGGCGGACGTCTTGTTAGAGAAAGTTCGAGCCGTGGGTGAAGAGTATTTTACCAGCGGCGGCGGGTATAAACTAAATGGCTACTATCGAACCCTTACGCGGGATTCGTGGCGCACGGGAGCAGGATGAAATGTCACTAGATAAATCACTCAAGTCAAAAGATACATTAGCACGTCACCGAAATGTTCTCACGCGTGCCGAACGCGTTGATGCTATGGAAGAAACCGGCATTTGGACGGAAGAATCCAATGTGATTGGAATGCCCAAGTTCGGGCATCGCAAAGTCTCACTCGGTAAAAAGACCAAAAAGAAGGGTGAAGGCGATGGCGATAAAGCCGAAGGTGACGAGAAGAAAGACGCTTCATAACCCCCTCTTTGCTTAGTTGAGACATCTCACATGGCCGCATGTGTAGCTACCTTGGTTGGTGTACGCTCATGCGTGATCGATTACATGATGCGATGTGATTATTGTAGTGTCATGGTAGAACGGCAGCTCGTGCCGGGCGCTTGCTGGGAAATGTCTAATAGCATTGTACCATCAGCCAGGACTGCTAGAGACACATCTTGATCACCCACGCCGGATACCACGACACCCGTAGCCGAGGCTATGGCTCCGATGACCGTCAGCGGAATGTCACCATTTTCCGGTAAATTTCGGAGAATGAGGGTGTTTGCTTCGGCTATCAACGTGACCATAGTTCCATCACCCGGGCAATTGCCTGCGAGCGTGTAACTTCCCGGTATGAAATCGCCGAAGCAGGGACTTGGGTTGCAGGTCGTGCCGTCACCTTGATAGACTTCGCCAACGTTTTGTGACGTACAATCAGATTCAGTGAGTTCAAAACAACCATCCTTTGTGCAGCAGGCCCCCACGACCACACATGACTCGATGACGGCATTGGCACATAGTCCTTCAGTAGAAGATTCAGGTAGCAGGATAACTTCGCAAGCATCGGTGGTACATTCGTTACCGTCGTCGCAGTCGCCGGCTTGCGTGCAGCGTTTAGCACAGTCGCCTAGACGACCTTGAAAAGTTGATCCTGCAGGAATTTCACTCACGCATAGCTCGTCGACAGCGCATTCGACATCCGTAACGGATTCGTGCAGGCATCCCAACGTGGGATCGCATGAATCGATCATGCATGGATCGAACATTTGGCAGGAAAGAAACCCGCCCGCGTTACAGGTAAAGGATGCGCAAAGAGCCTCCTTGGCTTCGCTTTGTGCCTCGTTTGCTTGCCCGTCACCAATCATGGTTTGGCAGGGATCATCGTTGACGCAGGGAATGTCATTATCGCAGATATTCCTGCACTGGCCGGTAGGCTCAATACACACAGCCGGCGCCTGACAAACCACGCCCGGACAAGCCGGTCCCGAGGAAATTGAGCCATCATCGTCAGGATTGCTAATGCTTAATCGACAACCCGAAGATGCGAGCCAAGCTAAGGTGAATATACCGCCCACCAGCCATTGATTGTGATGTATTGGATGCTTATTGATCGAACTATATATCACGCTGAAATACCACAGTAAGTTGGAATACTTCAACATTAGAGATTCATTACCTATCGGCCATTGGCCTGATGATCCGCTAGAATAATAGAGGGCATGCTTTTGGCATTGTTCAGTTATCGATCAATTTCAGAAGTCGAGCGTTCTTTGACCGTCTGGTTTCTTGTTGGATATGCGTCTCCAAATTTTTGCTCCAGCTTTATTTTTTGAGCAGAATATCAGGAGATATAACGGGTGACCATTAGCGTAGATGCGTTCATACTCTATCTCAGTGTAGCCCAAGGATTTAATTTGCTTCACGTAAATATTACGAATGGTCTCTGCATAATTTTGCGAGGAGGATTGATCGATAGCAGATTGCCAATCAACATTTGATCCTAACACGAGATCGAGATTAGAATTTGGCTGGTTCTTGTATATTTGCCAGTTTCGCAGTGCATCAAGATGATCAGGAAAAAAAATAATCAAATCCACTCGCCGTTTAGCAAGTTTTGTGAGGGTTTCAAAATGAAGATGTAAGCCGAAAGGGTCAAGAAATGCGATCGATAACGCTCTGTTTGGAATCTGAGGGATGATTGTTTGTACTTTCTCGTTGGCGTCACCAACCAGAACATCCCATTTTGCTTTCGGATTCAATTTCATTAAGCGATTTTTTAGCGCGCTCGCTTTGCTGTCGTTCAACTCGCAATAATGAAGACCATGAAATTGGATTGGCACCTGAGCAGCGATCAATGGTGACCCCCATGTCAGTTCACCAGAATCTTTAAGTTGTTCAATACCTGCACCTGCAAACAAATCAATGTAATGCAGGCTATCCCACTTTTTTTTCCTCATGGCCGTTGTAAATGCATCAAGGTATCGCAACAGGAAGTAGTGTTTATCCTTTGACCACTTACCGACCGGAGGGATAATGAGTCCATCATTTTCTGGAGCCGGTAATTCAAACACTGCAACTGACCTCACATGTAGTAGTTTGTTGCGGCAACTGATCCCATGTTTTACCTTCCAACTCTCGCCCCGTCCGTTTTTTATTTACACCGCCCCATTGTTTGAAAAAGAAGGGCACGTTTTGTTTAAGACATCGATCACGGATGGCGGTAACCCATTCTTCTTTCATGGGTCTTGCTCCGGGGCCGGACTCGCCGCCAACGATGACCCAATGGATGCCGGTTAATGGAAGGCGACCTATGCGTCCAAGTAGCGGCTCAATAGACAGGAAGCGAACTTTGGCAGGGACTCTACGAAGCTCGTGAATGCGGTAGGTATAACAAGCGTTTTCTACGCTCGTCCCCAACCAAACATTGTCAGGCCATGGAAGCTTGTTGGCGTAGGCCAGTGCGATATCTGGTCGCTTGGTCAAAATTTGGAACTGGTGTTGAGATGCCTCGACCATGACATCAAATACCCGTCGTATGAAATCGAATGAAAGCTCCTTCTGAAAAAGGTCGCTCATGGAGTTGACGAAAATCTTTCGTGGCTTTTTCCAGCGTAGTGGGAGTTTAAGGGATTCGTCATGGGTGGCTAATTGAAAGGCGTTGCGGTATTGCTCAACACCCATCGCTTGCAACCGTTTGGACATACGCTCAGCATAGCAGTTTTTGCAGCCGGGACTAACCTTCGTGCACCCGGTAACCGGATTCCACGTGGCCTGTGTCCATTCAATCGTTGATCCGTTTGCCATGATTACGACTCCTTGCCTAACATATGCCAAACAATACGTCTATGCAATAAGAATCGGCAAAATAAGCTGGTTTTCACCAAGATACCAGCTACATAGTGCAAATATGAGATAAATCAGTCAGCGATGTGCAAATATGAGATAAATCAGTCAGCGATTTATCAAAGCATCTGTGATTTGAATTGGAATGGCGAATCCGCGATGCCTGATAGCCCTCGGATCATAAAGAAACGCCCCGCCGGCATACCGACGGGGCGCTCATCTATATATATCCAGCTGACTAGCGTATGAGCCGCTACAACCGGAGTTTGACTGTTGTCGGATGGTGAATGTTACATCATACCGGGCATGCCGCCCATGCCGCCCATACCACCCATGCCGCCTGGCATGCCACCGCCCGGCATTCCGCCTCCGCCTTTGTCTTCCTTGCTTGGAATGTCGCTGATAATGCAATCGGTTGTTAACAGGACCGATGACACGGACGCGGCATTTTGTAGTGCGACGCGTTCGACCTTAGCCGGTACGAGCACACCCATTTTAATGAGGTCGCCGTACTCGTGTGTAAGGGCGTTAAAGCCGAAGTTGGCATCTTTCGAGTCAGTAATTTTCTGCAACACGATGGAACCGTCCAAACCGCCGTTGGAAGCGATCTGCTTGAGCGGGGCGATGATAGCGCGACGGACGATGTCCACGCCGGTCTTCTGATCGCCGCGTACCTTCTTCGTGACGTTGTCTAGCACCTTCGCAGCCCGAACGATAGCTACGCCACCTCCGGGAAGAACGCCTTCTTCAACGGCTGCCCGACAAGCATGCAGGGCGTCTTCGACCAACGCTTTCTTCTCTTTCATTTCGACTTCAGTCGCTGCCCCGACGTTAATCTGTGCAACACCACCGGAAAGCTTAGCCAGTCGCTCGTTGAGTTTTTCGCAGTCATAATCGCTGCTCGTGTTTTCGATTTCGTTGCGAATCGCTTCAATACGGCCCTTGATGTCGGCGCTCTTACCGGCCCCCTCGACGACCGTAGTATTATCCTTGTCGATGCGAATTTTCTTGGCCGCGCCAAGGTCTGCCAACGTGATACCTTCCAGCGTACGACCCAGGTCTTCAAAAATAGCCGTGCCGCCGGTGAGGACGGCGATGTCTTCAAGCATGGCCTTGCGGCGATCGCCGAAGCCCGGCGCTTTGACGGCACAAATCTGCAACGTGCCGCGGAGCTTGTTGACCACCAACGTGGCGAGGGCTTCGCCTTCGATATCTTCAGCGATAATCAGCAATGGTCGGCCTGACTGCGAGACTTTTTCAAGGATGGGGATCATGTCCTTGACCGACGAAATTTTCTTCTCATGAATCAAGACGTATGGCTTTTCCAATTCGCAGGTCAGGTTCTCAAATTTATTGATAAAGTGCGGCGAAAGGTATCCTTTATCGAACTGCATACCCTCGACGAGTTCCACGGTGGTATCCAAGGTCTTGCCTTCCTCGACCGTGATGACACCGTCTTTACCGACCTTTTCCATCGCCTTGGCGATTTGTTTGCCGATTTCAGCGTTCTGATTGGCGGCACAGGCGGCGACCTGGGCAATCTGTTCGGTACCCTTCACGGGCACGCTCATATTATCGATTTCGGCTACCAGTGCCTCGACGGCGGCTGTAATACCACGCTTGAGTTCCATGGCTTCTGCGCCGGCAGCAATGTTCTTCAAACCTTCGTCGTAGATCGCTTCGGCATACACAGTGGCCGTGGTCGTGCCGTCACCGGCGACGGAGGACGTCTTGGAGGCGACCTCTTTGACCATTTGCGCGCCCATGTTTTCGTAAGCGTTATCCAGTTCAATTTCCTTGGCTACGCTGACCCCGTCTTTGGTGACGGTAGGTGAGCCGAAGGATTTCTCGATGACCACGTTTCGGCCACACGGTCCCAGGGTGGACTTAACGGCTTTGGCCAGTTGTTTTACGCCGCGACGAATAGCTTCGCGGGCTTCCATATCGTATGCAATTTGCTTCGCTGCCATGCTGGCAATCTCCTGTGTTTGACAAGGCTGATGTCGCCTAGGTGTCTGTGACTAACGAGCCGCGGGCCTAAAACCTGTGCGAATACTCGAAGACATTTCTGATTTACGTATTCTCATAGTCGATTACTTTTACTACCATGTTCGTGGCATATCATGTCGTGATGCCAGGTAGCCGACGCCATGCCGGCTCAGAGCCTATGGCTCCATGATAAGAAGACTCCTACAGGCGGAGACTCCTCAACAGGCGTGTGCTAATCGACGACGCCGAGGATGTCCGACTCATCCATAATCATATACTCGTTACCGTCTACTTTGATCTCGGTACCGGCGTAACTAGTGAAGAGCACTTCGTCGTTTTTCTTGACTTGCATTTCGCTTCGCGTGCCGTCATCAAGTAATCGACCGTTGCCGATGGCGAGAATGATCCCGCGCTTGGGCTTTTCTTTGGCGCTATCAGGAAGAACAATGCCACCTGATGTGGTCTGTTCCGCCTCGACGCGCTGAACGATGACTTTGTCGCCTAGTGGCTTGATGCTTAACTTAGCCATGATCTACCAATCTCCTTTTGTGTAACAGTTGCAAGCAAAGCCGCTATCGGCCCTGCTCCGTGATTTATTATCCAATACCCGGAGTCACTAATCGTCGTAAAACAAGTGTCATTTCATCCACCGATGCAGCGTGTGTGACGACACTCATTGCGTTAAGAAAAAAAGCATTTTGCAGCGTCGATCGGGTCGCATCCGTCGTGACCAGACAGCAAGGCAAAGATGCGTCGATGGAACGGATAATGCGCAAGAGCGACAATGGGTCGATGGCTTCATCATCAGCCACTAACAGTGCCGCCGCTATCCCACCCTGTTCTACGCGCCGAATCGTATCCGGCGCGGTATAGGCCGGGCACAGCGCTAATGAGCCGGGACTTAGCACCGTATCTAGTGCATCGAACCAGCCTGGCCGGATCGAAGTACGCCGATGGGCTAAAAGAAGCTCACGTCGGTCGTCAATTGCAAACTTGGGGTTGATCGTCACTACGCTATCCGTGTATATACCATCTCCATCAATGGTAGTTTGCACGCAGAATGCCACGCACGGAGTGATTCACAGCCGACATGACCAAGATTTACAAGTCCTTCCATTCAAAGGGTTTATAGACATTTCCCTGGCCATCCCGGTGACCATTTGTATCCAGGTTTATGTCATCGGGGCTGTCAAATCAGGTGAGCCGTTTATTTACGTCTGCCAGATTGGCAGCGTTTGGAGAAGGATAGTAGAGTTTTGAATGGTTACTTTGTTTCGCCGGGTAACGGAAGAACACGGAGTACGTCACGCTGTTCGACGACCCCGATCACACGTTTGCTCCCTGTCTGTTCGACGACTGGTAGCAGGCTGCTGTTCTCACGATGAAAAACCTCGAATAATTCAGAAATCAGCATATGCGAAGGTACGACCGTCGTGGCGGAATCCGCCAGGTCGATGGCTGTAATCAGATTGCGTACAGCCGGGTCGTAGATCACGTGACGTACGTCGGCGAAATGGATGACGCCGGCGAAGGTGCCATCGGCATGTACGACGGGGAAATGGGCATAAATAGACTTTTCGATGAAGTGAAGTACATCATCGAACGTGTCGCTATCCTGGATAAACTGTACATTTGAACGCATGATATGTTTCACTTGCCACTGTGACACCGCCTGCGTCGAGGCTATACGTGGTTTGATACCCATCGCACGCCCCAACGCTTGCAACGTGAGTCGCACGACAGAGTCATTACGACCGCCTTTCTTGGCACGGGATAAAAGGGTGATCGCTTTAACCTCTCCCCCACGCACCACGCATCGCTTGACCATGAATGGCCCGAGCATTTCCGAGACAACTACACTGCCTAGGATGATGGTCGAAAACTGCTTAGCCGAGGGGCTTTGCCAATAGTGTTCGACGAACGCCGCCAATCCAATGACGACGGCAGCCTGGCACAATAAAGCAGGACCAAGACTCTGCGCTGCGCTAGTTGGTGCACCGGCCCAGCGGATACCCAAGTAGGCGCCGTAACTTTTCCCCAACGTGCGACACACCCAAAACGCAATCCCCAACAGGCCCATATGAGCCAGATCGCCGAGGTGTAAATTAAAACCCGCTAGGGCAAAAAAACCGACCATAATGGGTGTCGCTGCCGTCCAAAGCGCAGTTTGAAGCTTTTGGGTATCGAGGGCTACGTTTGTAAATACGACTCCCGCCACTAATGCCGCTAACAGTTTATTATAAGAAAAGTGAAGGTGGGACAGTATCCACGGTTCGGCTGCGCTGAGCAAAATAAATAACGCGAAAAATATCAGTAGCGTATCGATGACGGTTAATTTGGCGTGGGCGATACTCAACGCCGTACCAACGATGACACCCAACACAGCACTTCCCACAATCATTATGCCGATACTGAGGAGTGGATGGGCAGACATGGTATGCGTTGTGGTTATGATCCCGGCTGACACAAATATGATAAAACAAGTGTGAAAGCCGATGATGCATACAACGTTGTTTATACCCGTCACCCCAAGGATGGTATTGGTGATTGAGCCTTTGGCTTCGTATTCTTGCAACACGAAAAGTGTGGCTGCAGGTGCCGTTGCTACGGCAGCAATAGCTAACAACGCGGCGAGGACGATTACATCGCTCCCGGCGTTGTCAGACATGATATTCCCTACGAAATAACAGGCGACAAAAACAAGCGTCATCGTTAGGCAAATCTCCATCAGGCTAATACGCCAGACACGCGCGCCAGACTCGTGTAATTGTCTTCGTTCGCAAACACTTCCGATGGAAAAAAGTATGACGCCAAGAGACAGATCGCGAATAGCTTGCAGGGGTATGACCGCTTCAGTACAAGGAGCATTGGAAAGCGTATTAACCAACTGACGTAAAATCACACCGGCCAATAAATATCCAACCACACGCGGTATGTGGAAACGCCTTGAGATCGTGCCGCCGATAATGGCAGCCATCAGCATGAACCCGAACAATAAGGCCGGACTAAGGGCAGGAGACAGGTTTGTTGAAGCTAAGGCGCCTAACATCGAGTCATCTCATATCGTTCCTTGTCATGCAACACGTTACAGCGGGTGTTCCGTCACGATTGAAGTCACGGGTTGGGACTCACAAAGCCGCGCCAGTCAGGAAGCGGTTTCCTTGCTCCCGGGTGAGTTCCCATGGTTTACGCTCTACGGACCGCTACACAGTGGGGGTATTGGAAGTGCAAGGCTTGCATTTTGCAAGCGAAAGAAAGGGGCAATTTCTACAAAGCAGAAGTGTCTAAGAGAATGTTTCTGATGGCATTTATCTATGATGGGGCGTCGCC
Organism: Planctomycetota bacterium; assembly: GCA_024276605.1. Taxonomy (GTDB): domain Bacteria; phylum Planctomycetota; class Phycisphaerae; order UBA1845; family UBA1845; genus JAJRPG01. Next base: position 18,390 of record JAJRWX010000034.1, read on the forward strand.
GATTTTTGCGAGGTCGAGTCGCAATCGCAATACGCGACGAGCATCAGCAGCTATAACACGAATATTAACATCCTGGTGGTTGCATTGGTCGCCGACCTTGGGAATTCTGCCCAGTGTACTAAAAACGAATCCTCCGATCGTTTCGTAGTCCTCATCATCAGGCAGATCAACATTTAGTTCGTCGTTGAGGTCATGGATGCGTAACCGGGCATCCACTTCCACGGTGGTGTCATCGAGGCGTTGAATTTCGGCGGGGGTTTCCGTTTCATATTCATCCACAATTTCGCCGACCAATTCTTCGAGAATATCTTCAATCGTCACCAACCCGGCAGTGCCGCCGTATTCATCGAGCACGATGGCTATATGGACCTTTTTCGCCTGGAATTCACGTAGTAATTCACGTACCGGTTTAGACTCAGGCATAAACAGAGCGCTTCGCATCATGCGTGTAATGTCAAACGGTTGATCGCTTGCTTGTCGCAATAAATCTTTTACATACAACACACCGAGAATCGTATCGATGGTGTCCTCGTACACGGGAATACGTGAATGACCTTCCGTGCTGACGATGTCTATCACGCTATCTCGGTTGCCTTCTTTGGGCAGAGCGACGATGTCCGTTCGTGGTGTCATGATCGCATCGACGGTCATATCACCCAACTCAATCACGGATTCGATCATCTCCTTTTCTTCTTCGTCTACAGCGCCGGCTTTTTCCCCTTCGCTGACGACGTTGAGAATTTCTTGTTCCAACTCGTCGGCGTAGAACTGTGCATCACGTACTGGTACGCCACACAATCGCCGTACCAGTGGGTCGAACTGTTCCAGAAACCACACCAGCGGGCGCCCGACCCAAAGAAACATCACCAACCAAATCCAGATTCGTGAAATCAATAACTCACCGGCGTACTTGGCCCATGCTTGAGGGATAGCGATACCGAATATCAGGAGGATGGCCCACACAATGCCTCCCGCCGCTAGCCAAGAGGCGGGTGATGAATCGCTTCCTGGAATATCGAGGTGCCAAGCAGTCGCGATGAAAAGCATCAACAACGCCAACGAACGAACAATGGATGCTGTTAAAAGAAAGCGCGGGCGTAGACTGACGAATTGATCTAATACATCAAGTCTTCCAGTTGCTTCAAACTGTTCGGCCAGGCGAACGCGCGATGGTGCACGCAGTGCCGCTTTTAGTGTGGAAGAAAAAAGAAGCAAGACTGTGGCTATAACGCCGATCCAAAATTCCCAACCTAACACGTACATTCATCCGTGCAGAACACACACAACACTCACGCGGCAACTCAGTCTGCTTGGCTGCCGTGCTTGAACTTCAAAGATTCACCAATCATAGTCCTATCATACGATAGGCTATAGCATCCTACGTTTTCGTGTATCGCCTTGCGGAGAAAATCTCCCGGGAAAAAAGGGGTATTGACCGCTACACAATAAAAGAGCTTGCTCTAATCGTGATCATTGTCCTGTTTCCCGAATACCTGCCCCACACCCACTGTGGAAAGTATAACATCCTCTAAAGCGTGCATACGGTCCGCTTCTTCCTTTGTTTTATCATCAAATCCTATCAAATGCAGTGTACCGTGCACAGCGTATAGCGCAGTCTCGGCATTGGGGCTATGTCCGCGACGAGTTGATTCCCGCAGTGCGGTTTCTACGGAAATGACGATTTCGCCGTCGATGTTATCATGCTCAGGTGAGCTGATCGATTCATTCGACGCTTCAGGCATATCATCGCGCAGATCAAACGTGATGACGTCCGTCGGGCCATCATGATGCAAATAGGATTCGTTGATCGATGCTATCCGCGCATCGTCGACCAAGGCGATGCTGATTTGTGCTCGGTTAATACCCTGACGAATAAGGGCCGCCGTGATAGCGTCCTTCAGTATCGACGAGGAAATGTCTTTAGCTAGTTCGGTTTCCTGGTAGAAGGATAATTGGTAGTCGGGGTCGTCGTCCATATCGGTGTTGGTTCTACTCAGTTAACTGCCGGTTTTTACGGCCCGCGTTATCGGCGTCGACGTCTCCTCATCCTTACTGCGTGCCTTAGGATACGCCACCCGGCCATGATAAATACTACACAAACTTTTCACTAAGGATTCTTCTACGATCCGTACTTCACGCAATGTGATGTCGCAGTCGCTTAATTGCCCGTCACTCAATCGGTCGTTGACGATTTGATGAACCACGGACTCTATGCGTCCCACGGTGGGATCGGATAGTGCTCTAACCGCACCTTCCACCCCATCACAAAGCATAATGACAGCCGATTCTTTGGTTCGCGGTCTGGGGCCTGAGTAGCGGAATTCGGCTTCGGACACTTCCCGATCGTGTTTTCCGCTGGCGATTTTCGGCTGTTGTTCACTCGCGACATGATGGAAATATCGCACCACGGTCGTCCCGTGATGTTCTTCAATAAATTGTTGCATGACACGCGGAAGCTTGTACTCGCGGGCCATCTCAATCCCATCCTTCACGTGCCCCAGGATAATCAACAGGCTCATGGTCGGCGCTAGGTTATCATGTCGATTGATGGTACCGGTCTGATTTTCTGCGAAGTATTCCGCCTTGGGGATTTTTCCAATGTCGTGATAAAGCGCACCCACTTGAGCCAGCAATCCATTGGCCCCGATACGCCCGCAAGCGGCTTCGGCTAAGGTACCTAATACTAAGCTGTGGTTGTAAGTGCCGGGCGCTTCGCGTGCTAATAGTTGTAGCAATGGTTTCGTTGGATCGCGCCATTCCAACAGCGTCAAAGAAGTAGCCGCTCGAAACACGCGTTCAATAAACGGCAAAACACCGGACACCAAGAATGCCGCTAATAGGGCACTACCTCCTGCGCGCCATGCGTGACCGATGACGAAAGATGGCGCGTGCATGTCGAGTAGACCGCCGGACGCGGCGGTGATCATCACGCACACCGCCGTCACGAAACCAGCGGTGATGAGCTTGGTACGTGATCGAATTTCGTCTAATTGATAAGCACCTACCGCCACGCCGGTAAACAGCGTAGCCAGCATGGTTAGTTGAGATTCAATCGAAATAGCCACGAGGACCACCACGATGCAAATAGCGCCCATCGCAAAGCGCGGTGGGTAGACAATTGCCAATACGCTGCCCGCGAACAGACAGGGAATAAGCACCAGCGAGGGCATGTGTGGCCAATGCAAATCGAACAAGCGTGAGCAAACCAACGCGGATAGGATCAATCCTAAAAAGGCTATGGTCCTCGCCCGTGCTGCGAATATACGATGATGGTTGGTTGAGGTGTATACCAGCAGGCCGATGGAGACGAAAACAACCAGCATGGCTAAACCCAATTGTTTTTGTAGGCGTTGACGACGAAGATTGGACTGTAAGAGGCGCGCCTCCCGATGCTCTGGTGAGTCATCTATATCCTTGGCCAGGAAAGCCAGGAATGCTTCGTGTTCTGCCTGAAGTAGAGCGCGCTGCTGAGAACCGATGACCATCGGTGTGACACATGGTTGACCCCGCTTGTAAGTGGTCATCGCAATGGGTGTTGCTTCCTCAGCTTTTGACATTTCAGCCAGTGTTCGATCTCTATCGTAAACGATGGTGGGTTGATCGTGCAACGTGATGAGAATTTGCGATTCAACCGTTGATCGTAGTGCAAAAGGAAACAGTCGACTCAACCCCGTGGCGGCGCCCTTCAGCCCTTTTTCATTGTCCTGGGGTACGATCAGGGCTAACGGGATTTTCTTAACAGACGTTGGCTTATTGTCTGATTCATCCGATACCAGAATGACATAGTCTGTTGTACTCGCGGGATCACGCGGTTCACGTAATAGGTCTCGGGCTACGTATTCTTTTTCTAGCGCCAGTGAGTCCACCCATTGCTTGAATCGTTGTTCCCCTTTCTTCTCAGGCAGGCTGACCAATTCACGAAGCTTGTGATAAGCCGCTTCGTCTGCCAGCCATTTCTGTTCGGTCAGAGATTTTTTGTATATTTCAAAGGTTTCAGAATCAGCGGCAGCGCGATAGAGACGCATCAAATCTGCGCGAATGCGATCAAAGGTAACACCGGAGGCGTTAAGGGTATAATAACTGGGGGTCGAAGCACGAGCGGATTTTCGATTGGCCTCCGTCTGCTGTGGGTCCGGTACTTCAAAGTCTGCCCGCACATAGATGGGGTGTTCAACCCGCTGACCAACGGAGTATTTTAGCGTTCGGCTGCCGTACAACGAGATCAACACAGCCGATGCGACAAACACCGTACTGCTGATAAATGTCCACGTAAATACACGTTGCCAGAAGCGCAGCCTGCTACCACCGGCCTCTTGCAACCGTCGTCCGCGTACTTGCTTACGTCGCGAGCTATGCTTGTTGAACCATCCGAACATAAAGTCAGCACACAGACGATTTTAGATAACGTCGCCTATGAATCCGAAAACCATATAGGGTCTACGCTATTGCAAGCTCTACTTTGTTGCAGCAGTCTATCTATAAGACCCCGCTTGCCCCGACGTTGTTCGTAAAAACGACGTCACACCAAAAGCGAGAATGCTATGGTCAATTATCGTCCAAGCACAAGAAATGACACGCGAATTCGAGTAAATTGTATTGGCATGGCCGATAAGGCGTTTATTATGGGACTTTTGTGCCGTTGCGCCCGTAGGCCTCGACCACACGTTGAACGAGTGGGTGACGAACGATATCGGCCTGCGTGAGGTGAACAATGCCAACGCCATCTACCTTCGCCAACCTTTGCGTGGCATCGATGAAGCCACTCGGCTCGTTTTCGGTGAGGTCGCTCTGACTTTCATCGCCGGTGACGATCATTTTACTCCGTTGCCCAAGGCGTGTTAGGAACATTAACATCTGTGCGATGGTCGCATTTTGCGCTTCATCCAAAATGATGGCAGCGTGATTGAGTGTGCGTCCGCGCATAAAAGCTAAAGGTACGACTTCAATGATGTCATTCTGCATGAACCGTCGCAGTTGATCGTACGACATCATATCGTTCATCGCATCGAACAAGGGTCGGAGGTAGGGGTTTACCTTCGCTTGCAAATCACCCGGTAGATAGCCAAGTTTCTCTCCCGCTTCGACGGCGGGCCGAACGAGCATGATTCGTTTTACTTTTTGTTTTCGAAGCAAAGACACTGCGGCTGCGACAGCCAGGAATGTCTTTCCGGTACCCGCAGGGCCGGTACAAAATGTAAGGTCATTGCCAAAAATGGAATTGACGTACTTCTGTTGGCCGGCGCCTTTGGGAATAATCGACGCAGAAGCTAGAAACACTTCGAGGGTGTGTGCATCCTGAGTTGTGTCATTCTCATGACGCGATTGTTCAATGAACTGCTGTACCATATCGTCCGGCAGATCAGGTCGATGACGTAACGCCTTTTGGAGTTCTTGAACGACCAAAGCTGCCCGCTGTACAGCATCAGCCTCACCGGAAAGATGGACGACATTATCGCGGGCACTAACACGCACATCGAAGGCGGATCGGATCAGTCTGAGGTTGCAGTCTGAGTTTCCGTAAAGCTCTCCCCTACGTGCGGCGTCCTCTATAGGAATCGATAGCTCCAAATGCTTCTACTCATTCCTGCGCATCGCGTGCGCTAACTTTCGTACAACGACCTTCTACTCCCCTATCGGCCAGTCTCAGTTGTCAATCGATCGATCAGCCTGCATATCATCTTCGTTTTCAGTGTCATGTCTAAATTCTCTATATAAAATAGAGCTTGCGCAAGTCAAATCAATGGCCAAATAACCGTCAGGGCGATCCATGCGACCGGCATAGCTGCTAACGGGCTATCCAACAGGTCGAGTATGCCGCCAAATCGCGGGATTAACTGCCCGGAATCTTTGACGCTGGCATCTCGCTTAAAGCAAGACTCGATAAGATCACCCATCTGTCCTGCCAATGCTAAAGCGATACCCAATAGTCCCACGGCTATTGTCGGCGTTACGCTGGAGGGTTGACTGAGAAACCTCATGGTGGTTCGAATACCAGTGTCAACCTGACGCATCTTCTCGGGGTCAGCCATCTGTCCTTGTATAGTCGTTGTTCCGACATACAAAAGTAGGATTGCGACGCCTGCGCTGGCAAGGATACCGCCGATGGTTCCTTCGATTGTCTTCCCCGGGCTAACATCGGGCCAAAGTTTGTGTTTGCCGATAGCGCTACCTACGAAAAATGCACCAATGTCAGAAGCTTTAGTGACTAACAAGACGTAAAGCATCAACCAAGCGCCCGCTTCTTCCGGGATATCTCGACCACATCGGAGTTGCAAACCGAATGAGCATAAAAATCCAAGGTAAAAGATGATCTGTAAGGTCGCGCTACCATTCCGTAGACAGTCTGTCGTATCGCGTTTGATCACCGCCGTGACCCACGTGCCGCAGATGGCTACGACCATAACCACGAGCATGGTCTGTGCGCCTTCGAGTTGGGCAGCCCCGTCACCAAGCCAACCCGCAGCGGAAAGCCAGGGGGTAAAGAATACCAAGGCGACCATGACGTACGCATAACCCGCGTAAGGTCTAGCCCCGCGCAATACGAAAAAATGGGTTAGCTCGCGTGCCCCCTGCAACAAGACCAATACCGACAACAGAGGTACCACGCTCCCGCGATGAAACAAGCCGGCCCACCAACCCTCTATTCCCGATAGGCGTTTGCCCACCTCCGCATCAACGGCGAAAAGTGTGATGAGTATCGTTAGCGTCAGTGCGCCATATGAAACACGTTGTATGAGAACCTGTGCAGTCAATAGTTTTGTCTCACCGGGAAATAGACACTACACCATCATTGTGTCGTCAGGCTACGTGCATAGCAAGCTCCGTTCAATTGGTCACGACTTGTGCTGTGTCACAGCTTATTTTTCGGGTTCATCCAGGGTGGCATGGGCAACGTTTTTTTTGCCCGTGTCGGCCTCCGGAACTACACGGGTAAGTCCCGATGTATCCCGAAGTAAAATCGGGATACATCGGGACTTACCCATGCCACCCGAATTCTTAGCTGTGACAAAGCACCAGTAGCCTATTTTGCACGTGATATATCGATGTATCCAATCCACCCTTGGCTACCCATGATGTCATGTGTGTCGGAATTTAGTTTGACTGATTGTTCTCATCCAAAGGTTGTATGCAATCCGGCGCGTCGTACGTCGGGCTGTTGACCTTGGTATCTACTGCCACCACCCTCATAACATCGGCTGGGTAGGGTCCAAGCAAGGTTGTCAATGCTTGAGGATCTGTCACTGTTGGATCGAGCCAGCGGTCGCAGTCTCCCGATGATAGGATAACCGGCATCCGATGATGCAGATGTTTCATCAGCTCGTTGGGGCTGGTGGTCAACACAGTGCACGATTGAATGACCTCGCCATCAGCACGCTGCCATTGCGCCCATAATCCCGCGAAAGCGAAAGGGGCGCCATCTTGCATGTGAATGTAATAGGGTTGCTTGCGCTGACCTTTGACGGAAGGAGCCTGCCATTCATAGAAGCCGTCTGCCATGACTAGGCATCGCTGATGTTTCATGGCTTCACGGAACGCCGGTTTTTCGTGAGCTGTCTCAGCTCGTGCGTTGATCATTCGTGCTGCGAAGGTGTTATCGCGTGACCAGGCGGGAATCAATCCCCAGTAACGACCTTCAAAAATGCGCCGCCGGCTGCGTTGATCGTATCGTATGGTGGGTGCGGCTTGTGTGGGTGCGATATTGTATCGAGGCGTCCATGAAGGTAATGCTTGTAGTGCGAAGTATTCCGCAATCACATCCGTCGGCTTGGTCAGGGTAAATCGTCCACACACGATAAATTGATTACGCTTCCTGCCTGGTGACGCGCAGGGCTTCCTCTAGCGTCGTGATACCCTCACGAACTTTACACAAAGCGTCGTCGCGCAGGGTGATAGCCCCGTGATCGATGGCGAATTTTTCCAGTTCCTCGGTCGTAGCCTTTTCCATAACCAAGTGGGATATGCCGGTCTCGAAAGGTACATACTCATAAACGCCTACGCGATCATAATAGCCGGTGCGCAAACAGCGTGTGCATCCCATACCGCGATAAAGCGTCACACCCTGACGATCACGTGGAATACCCATAATGTCTCGTTCGGTAGGATTTGGTTCGTAGGGCTTTTTACAGTGGACACAAATTTTGCGTACCAAACGTTGGGCCATAACACCAATTAAGGCACTGGCCACCAGATACGATTCACAATCCATATCCAACAGTCGCGTAACCGCGCCAACAGCGGAGTTCGTATGAAGCGTCGAAAAAACCAGGTGACCTGTGAGAGAGGCTTCCAGTGCCAGGTGGGCTGTTTCCTCGTCGCGTATTTCCCCCACCATAATCACGTCGGGGTCGTGACGGAGAATGCTGCGCAGTGATACCGCAAAACTCACACCGAATTCGGCATCAACAGCTACTTGGTTGACACCGCCAATGTCGTATTCCACCGGGTCTTCCGTGGTGATAATGTGTTTATCAATCGTGTTGATGGATTCCAGTGCGGCGTAAAGCGTGGTTGATTTACCACTACCTGTTGGGCCGGTCAGAAGAATAATGCCGTGCGAGCGGTGAATGAGTCTCTCGAACGCTTGGCGAATTTCATTGCCCATACCCAAGTGTTCTAGCGTTAAGTGAGAACGATCCTGGGCAAGCAGTCGCAGTGTCACATGCTCGCCTCGTGAGGTGGGAATCACGGCTACACGCACGTCGATTTGTTGATCAAAACTGCGATGCGAGAATCGACCATCTTGCGGTTTTCGTCGTTCGGTGATGTCCAAACGTGACAACACCTTTACACGTGAAATCATCGCAGCGGCTGTGTCAAGAGGAAACGCCCTCACTTCCATCATGCGGCCATCGATACGAAACCTGATGCGCAGGCGATCGGTTTCAGGTTCGATGTGAATATCGCTGGCCCGACGGTCGACCGCCTCGTCGACGATACTATCAAACTGCTCGATAATGTTGATATCCGCCCCGGTGGTGGCGGACACGGATGTAGCAATGGGCGTCGATGGCTGAAGCATGGCACCCTCGGCCCGTGCTTCGCCATATATATGATCGATGGCTTCGAGAATTTGATATCGTGGACTCACCACATACTGCACGGGACGCTGGAATCGTTCAGCAATAGCGATTTGTACGGAGACATCGAACGGATCAACCACCGCTACGACAAGCTGACCGGCTACTTCGCCGAAAATAATACATTCTTTGCGACGGGCCACATTTTCAGTCAGCGTCAAGACCCATCCCCGACTCGGTGTGCGTCTGGATAGATCCAAAAAGCGAAGCCCGTTTTGCTCTGCATACGAAGCAGCGATGTCCGCGTCGCTAATGATGTCGTGTTGTGCGAGGGTTTCAACCAGCGGAATGCCCATCACTTCCGATTCACGGCGCAAGGCGTCCAATCCACCAGGTGTTAATGATTTGTCGCCAAGAAGTTTGACGACAATGCGTTGCTCCGACGCTTCAGCTGCGATCATAGCTTAGGACTCACCATCGAAAATGTCATGATCGGATTTCCACGTGCATGATACCAGGTCATAAATTATCGCTACGTTCGGCTGATGACCAGTACAGAGGCATCGTCGTCCGGATGAGCGCCGCCCATGTGTGTCGTAAAAAATTGAGCCAACTTTTCCACGAGACCATCGGCTTCGATAAACGTGTCGGGGTCGAGTAGCATCTCATGTAGTCTACTCTGACCTACGGCTTCGCCGGCTACGCTGGTAGATTCTACGAAGCCGTCAGTGTGACAGACGATCCGAAATGAATCAGGCATATCCACCCGCGTTTCCCCGTACTCGTATGATGAGTCAACACCCAAGACCAGTGAAGGTTGATCCAACGTGACCAACCGCCCTGGTGCCACCATCAGTAGCGGCGGCATACAGCCGGCATTGATATAGGTAACTTTTCCGGCAGCCGTATCCAGACCAACATAGCACACAGGAATAACTTGCCGAACGGAAGCTGCAATGGATCGATTCAACGCTGTAAATAACGGCGCGGGATCATCGAAAACATCCTCATTGGCCTCGGCTGCAGACCGCAGCGCCATCTTTATGGCATTGGCCTGCATCAGTCCCGTCATGCCGTGACCACCACCATCTACGATGATCGCGCAACATCGGTGTTCGTCCAAGTGAACGACGTCTACAAAATCACCGCACCGAGCGCGACCTTGAAACTGTTTCAAGGCAACGCCGAAAGATTCGCTGGGCTTTACCGGAACGCGTACAGCCTGTTGGGCAAGTCTCAATGATGTTACCCACGCGGCACCTTCTCGGGCGGCGACGCGGGTTAGCTTGCGTGATGTTTCCCCGATCATGGCGCCGATATGCGCAGCCGCAGCCAAACAATACTGCAAGGCCTGCGCGGAAAAGGGCTTCTTGCTCGTAGGCCTATCGACATACACTACGCCCACCACATCGCCGTTATACGTCAGTGGTGTCACGACGGCTGTCGTGGCACACCCCAACTTGGCGTTGATTTGTGATGGTGTCTTCGGATAGCGACCAGCCACGGATTGTAGCAACGGTGCAAACACAAACGATTGACTGGCCGGCGTTAAGGAGCCACCAGGGGATATTTTTAAGGCGCGATGCGCCAGTGGGTTCAAGTCCATGCGCCCATCACCGCGTAAAGCGATAAATCCACGGTCGGCTTGGAGTTCCAAGATAAGCTGCCCTAGCGCAGCTTCAGCTATGTCTTCCGGTCTGGCTAATAACGGTTGATCGATGGATAACCGTACAAGTTTTCCGGCTTGGGTTAGCGTCAGCGATAGCGGGGCTTTCAACTTAACCCACTCACAGTTCGGAGGCTCCGTCCGATCGGGGGTGAGAAATTCCAGATTAAAATCCTGCCCCAACAAGGCATCATCGCGATACTCAATAACACGATCGCCAATGCGTAAAATATCACCCGGTGCAAGCAATGTTTCCGTAATCAGCTCACCATTGACGAGTGTACGATTACGACTGCCCAGATCGCGGACTCGAAAGCGCCCATCGCTTTCTACGTCAATACGAGCGTGTTCACGGGAGATGGTGTCCGTATCGAAAATGATTTCGCAATTTGCAGCCCGACCAATCACAATTTGCTCAGTGTCCAGGGATCGGGATTGGAGAATGCCCGCATCGTCAATGAAACGTAGGAAAGCCATAGTATCTACACTATATGCCCCCCTATGCGCATGACAAGCAGTGCTCTAAATCAAACGATTGACCGGTGTTGCGGCAGGGCTGTTGGTTAACCCATACCAGGTAAGTTAGGTATCCGGTGCGTCGGAGCGAATGGTTAATATACGGCTTGCCCAGACGGGATGAGAAAAATCCCAGGAGATGTACGCGGCATCCAGCATGGTTGAGATGGATGGCTGAATGTTCCCCTGATAGCGACGCAGACCGTTGCATGTGACCGTAATCGGCTTGGACCAATCAATCGAGTGCTCGTACAAGCGCCAGACCACGCGCTCGCATCGACGAGTTTCAATTGTAATGGACTGGCCTTGTATGTGGCCGCCAAGGTAGGCTAATCGATCCTTCAACACCCCCGTTATATAGACATCTCGATCTACCGTTGGGTTCACCACAATGGAAAGCTGTTCGGCAGTCCAGGGCGTACCTTTATATTTAACAGCCCTAAGCCAGGGCGTTCGCCCCTGGGAAGGGAATCTATACCAATGGGATACCGGCTCAGACATGTCGGGCTGGGTTAGTGAGGCCAGCCACTTGGCTGATTGATGACTGAGCTTGGCTTGATCGCTACCTAAGTTAGTAAACTCAAGAGGGATGTTTTTATGATGGGCTAGAACTTGAATATATTGGGCCAATAGCGATGCGGCCTTGTCTTGCTCAGCTTTGCCGGACGGCATGACCCATTGAATGGGAATATGTCGATAATTAGCCAGCAAAATCGAATACAACTGCGCGGTATAAGGCAGACGCATTGGTTCACCATGCAAGATAGCGCCCGCAAACAAATCAGGATAGGTCAACAGTACCAGCCAACCGACGTCTCCCGGTGCGCACAAATAGGTGCGTGCCGTATCAAGATGAATACGGTGTCGAAGTTCACGCAACATAGCTAATAGGTCTGCATGCATAACGGGGGGCTGGTGAAAAGTATGTGGTAAATGAGTGGGAAGCGATGCGACTACGAACGCATCTGTATCTTGTAACCAAGCTGGAAGATCGCCGAGAATCAGTGGATAGGCCCGGGCAGGATCGTAGTTTAGCGGTAGACGATAACTCGTGGTTTGTTTTTTGCCCTTTCGATCAGACCATGCCAGAAGCCCTTCGCGTTGAGCTATTTGCTTCCAGAGTTGTACATGACGAATAGCTCCGGCTACTAACTGCGGGGTATCATTGTAGTCTTGCTTGATTTGTTTGGCGATGTCAGCACGCTGCGCAATATCATGGCTCAGAAAGTAACGGTGTACGAGGTCATCCAATGTCAGTGGCGCATGTGTGTCGGTAGATTTAGGTGCATGTAGACTAGCGATAATCAGTAGCAACCCGTGGATGAAGAGCGTTGTATACATGGATGAACAAATAGTATTGATGTGGCGATTCGTTGGTGGCGATCAATCGGCTCAGGGGCGTTCAATGGTGATATTTGTCGTAAAGACGTCCCCTTCATTGGAAAACACAAAGGTGACAACACTGCGACATAGCCCTAAGCCACTTTCTTGTACCCACCGCGGTGTCCCCGCTCCCGTTGGATCTCCGGTGTCGTTGTCGAAAAAATTTCCACCGGCAGTACCTAGCGTTAGCTCGGTGCTGCAAGGTAGCTCAAAAAGATCAGATCTGTCCGGCTCCAGGATGCCCGTACCGGCGACACCAATAGTTCTGGATACCGCGTTGGCTTCGACAAATAACTCGTTCATGGCGTCAAGTACATTAGTTTCGATAAAGAAAAACTGCACATCGACGGCATCTGTTGTGGACAGATTACGAAATAGAATTGTCACCTTTTCGCTGGGACTGTCCGGAGGAGGTACTTCAGCATTCTGGACATCTGTCTCAGGTAATAAAGGTATCAATAGGCTATCAAGGCTACTGCAGCCGCATAGGCAAGCCATCATTCCAATCAAGATGTATAAAACTATGCCTTTACCACAAACACGCATCTCGCCACAAATGCCACCATAGAACAGTATAAGCCTCATAAT
>JAJRWX010000035.1 GCA_024276605.1 Planctomycetota bacterium
AGGGTGGCATGGGCAAGGCTTTTTTTGCCCGTGGTGGCCACCGGAGCTACACGGGTAAGTCCCGATGTATCCCGACGTATAGTCGGGATACATCGGGACTTACCCATGCCACCCGAATTCTTAGCTGTGACGAAGCACTAGAGGTGGCGAAGGTGGCGCGGCATGCAGGATGCCCGTAGTCGGTTGAATACAGAGCCTTGCAGCAATATGGATGCGGCGGGTGCATCGTCGCAATCGGACGATCATGGCGGTCGGTTTTGCTCGCCAATTTTTGATTGGCTGGCACTGGCTGTGGTTGTACTTATATTTCTTGCGCCACTGAGTGTGATTTTTTCGCTTGGTACCGCACAAAGGGAGGCATCACGTTGGCGGGGCGACTTTCAGTTTTCCGGAAGGGAAAACGTTCAGATCACCGAAGCGCTATCTTGGTGGCAGGGACACATGTCCGTGCCTGTCCGCGCATGGGATACCGCCCTGTACGACGGGGAAATATACAGCCACTTTCCACCTTTGTTCACATTGATCAGTGCGGTACTCTTTCCATTTTTCGGTGGTGTGCCTCATTGGTTCGTGCTATTTTTCATGGTACTGCCGGTACCTATCTTAGCATACGTTCTCTTTCGCCGGGCGACATCATCCCCGCTGTGGGGCGCATTACTGGCGATCGGCTTTGTCTGCGGCACTTCCGCCTGGTCGGTGATGGATCGTACGCTCAGTGGGGGCAGTCCTTATTTTGTCAATCACACGCTGGTGCTCAACGGATTGCTGCTTTTTCTCATCGAATACACCGGTCGGCGTCGTACTTGGCTCATGGGTATCGGTCTGCTCATAGCGACATTAGCGCGGTTTCTTACAGCCGCCTTTATTATCCCGCTCATCTGGTCGACCTGGAAAAGCGAGCCGAGCGACGGGCAACGCAGGCCCTGGGTGTTGTTGACGCTCATTGGCCTGACGATTGTGGCGGTGCCGCTCACCTTGAACACGCTCAAGTTTGGTCATCCGCTCAGGACCGGCTACATGCTGATATACGAGGGGCGAGACGATACGATCGCGCGCGACGCCCACGAGCACGGCTTGTTTTCTCTGGATTTCGTGAAGCGCAACCTGTATTACCACAACATCGGTTTACCCGACCGGCACGAGATTATGATGGCTGGTCAACGCGAGATACATTATCGTCCCAACGATATATGCACCGGCATCTGGTGGACGACGCCGTTGTTGCTGTGGTTACTGGTGGATTTCATGCGCCTAATGCGACAGCCTTCGGCACGCATCTTGCTACTCGCCAGCATGTGCGTGTATATACCGCTGATGATGTATCACGCCCACGGCAATGTGCAACGCGGGTTCAACCGGTTTTCGCTGGACTACCTTCCGGCTATTTTCGTCGTGATCGCGCCGCGATGTTTCATCGGATGGCGGCGGTGGGTCAGTATCGCCATGATCCTATGGAGCGTAATCTACTTTCGATGGATGATATGAAAAATCAGTGGTCAAGCGCACGACAAAACGAGCCGAGGGTTGAAACCCTCGCGGACTAACGTCTGTCATTAAGTATGTAAGAGATATGGCATCTTTTGAATCAGTATTGCTGAGAAACCGTGGCGTCGAGGGATCGACGACGCTCAAGGTTTATGAATCACGCGGCGGTTATCAAGCGGTGCGCAAGGCGCTCAAGCAGACGCCCGAAGAAATCGTGGAGGAAGTCAAGAAGGCTAATCTACGGGGTCGGGGTGGTGCGGGCTTCCCCGCCGGCGTGAAATGGGGCTTTCTCCCGAAAGACCGTAAAAAGACGTTGCTCTGTGTGAATGGTGATGAATCCGAGCCGCCCACGTTTTGCAATAGGGTACTTATGGAGCATGATCCGCATCAGATGATCGAGGGAACGATCATCGCGGCTTATGCCGTGCAAGCACAAACGGTCTATATTTATCTGCGCGGTGAATTTCACGAACAGTTCCACATCATGCAAAAAGCCGTGGATCAGGCCTACGCAGCAGGTTATTTGGGTGAGAAGATTTTTGGTAGCGATTTTTCAGTCCATATGTATTTGCATCGCGGTGCAGGGGCGTATGTGTGCGGTGAAGAGACCGGGTTGATCGAATCCCTCGAAGGCAAACGAGGCTGGCCCCGTATTAAACCACCGTTTCCTGCTATAGAAGGTGCATTTCGATTGCCCACGGTCGTCAACAACGTCGAGACTCTTTCCTGCGTACCGCACATTATCGAACGTGGTGCCGAGTGGTTTACCGGCATCGGCCCATCGCATAGTTCCGGCCCTAAGCTCTTTTGCATCAGCGGCCCGGTAAATAGGCCCGGCTGTTATGAAGGGGCGATGGACATCACGGTCCGCGACCTCATCGAGCGTGAGGACATGGGCGCC
Organism: Planctomycetota bacterium; assembly: GCA_024276605.1. Taxonomy (GTDB): domain Bacteria; phylum Planctomycetota; class Phycisphaerae; order UBA1845; family UBA1845; genus JAJRPG01. The sequence goes on from JAJRWX010000035.1 coordinate 2,387, forward strand.
GGCATGGTGGATGGTAAACAGGTCAAAGCCGTCTTCCCCGGTGGTTGTTCGATGGGCATTCTCACCGCCGACGAACTAGACATGAAATTGGACTTCGATGATCCACGCAACTTCGGCCTGCTTGGTTTGGGAACCGCCGCAGCCGTGGTGATTCCACACGATATGGACATGCGCATCGTGCTACGCAACATGGCCCGGTTTTACGGTACGGAATCCTGCGGGCAGTGTACACAATGTCGTGAGGGTACGGCGTGGATGCACAAAATAGCGACGCGCATCGCTGCGGATGCCGGACGACTGGAAGATTTGGATATTTTACTCGAAACCGCCCGTAACATGGGCATGATGCCGGGGCTAAGCATCTGTGGCTTACCTGACGGCGCGACGTTTCCTATTGAAACCATCGTGAAAAAATTCCGTAGCGAATTGGAAACATCGATCAGCGCGCAACCGAGTGGGCGGGTGGAAGATTTACTGAAAGTGTTAAATTGAGTTTTTTCGTTGTGTAGCGGCAATACCGCAGCGCTGAAGAATATATGAACCATGGCTAAGATCATCATTGACAGTCAGGAAGTTGAGTGCCGCGACGGGGTCACTGCATTGCAGGCAGCGATTGAGGCCGGCTGGGACATTCCCCATTATTGCTACCACCCCGGGCTTTCCGTCGTAGCTTCCTGTCGACTTTGCCTGATGGAAATGAAGATGCCCCATCCACAGACCAAGGAAATGGGCTGGGCGCCAAAACTATTGCCGTCTTGTCAAACACCCGTGCGCGACGGCATGGAAATTCGCTTCCATACGGACAAGGTGAAAAAGAATCAGGAAGATTGCATGGAGTTCTTCCTGCTCAACCACCCGCTCGATTGTCCGGTGTGCGACCAGGCCGGCGAATGCTATTTGCAGGACTATAGCTATAAGTTCGGCAAAGCTGAGTCGCGCATGGTGGACCAAAAAATCAAGAATCCCAAGAAAGATATCGGCCCGCATACGCTTCTTTATCAGGATCGTTGTGTGCTGTGTACCCGTTGCGTACGTTTCGCGCAGGAGGTTTCCGGTACGCATGAGCTGTGTATCGTCAATCGTGGTTCGCGTGCGGAAATCGACGTCTTCCCCGGTATCCCACTTGATAATCCATTACAGGGTAACGTCGTGGACATTTGTCCGGTGGGTTGCCTGCTCGATAAAGATTTTCTTTTTCAGCGCCGGGTATGGGAACTGAAGCGTGGGGAGTCTATTTGCCCAGGCTGTGCGCGGGGATGTGCGATTTCGATAGACCATGCGGATGAAAAAGTCTATCGTCTCAAACCGCGATACAACCCCGAGGTCAACGATTGGTGGATGTGTGATGAGGGACGCTTCGGCTTTGCCTATGTCCACGATAACAAGCGTATCACATCGCCATTGGTGCGCCGCGGTAAGGAGCCATCCACACCCAACTGGCAGGACTTGCCCGCTGTTGTTCGATATCGCTTTGAGCAGTTTGTAGGTGAGCAAGGTGGAGAAAAGGTTGTTGCCGTTCTATCGCCGTTCATGGCCAATGAAGAAGCTTGGTTGCTCGCACGATTCATTCGCGACGTAGCCCCCCAGGCCTCGTTGGCTATAGGGCCTGTGCCGTTTGAAGGCGAAGATCAAAACTTTCCGGCTGGTGCAAGCGGCGATGACATCAAATTTACTATTCTCAAAGAGAAAGCGCCCAACCGTCGCGGTATCGAGTCTCTACTTGAATCGCTGGGTGGTAGCGTATTGACCTTTGAGCAGTTTGTGGAAAAGACGAATGCGGGCGATGTCAAAGCGGCCTGGGTGGTCGGCGGTTACCCCAAGCCTTGGATTGATAAAGATACCGCTAAGATAGCGAATAAATTTGATTTGCTAGTCACGCAGGATATTTTTGAATACAAATTTACGGATGCAGCGGATATTGTGTTGCAGGCGTGTGCGTGGACGGAGCGTGAGGGAAGCTTTACCAATGCCGATGGATTAACGCAGCCGTTCCACTGGGCGATTGCGCCGCCGGACGGTGTGCGACGTGATGGTCAGTACCTGTTTGAGATGGCTGGTGAAACCGGTTTGTATCGTGCAGCACAGGTACGCGAAATGATGACTGATTCCGTGCCGACGTTGTCGCAGCTGCATGAGGCTCAGGCTCGACCGGTGCATGCGCATTAATAGACATAGATGATAGAGTAGAAACTAATATATGTGGGAATTTCTAACATCTCAAATGGGTATCAGCATTGTGCTGGCGGCTGTCGTCTTTGGCGTCATGCAAGGTGTGGTTGCGTATGCCATCTACTTTGAGCGCAAAATTGCGGCGTGGATTCAGGACCGGTGTGGGCCTAATCGCGTCGGCCCGTTAGGTTTGTTACAACCCATCGCGGACGGGTTGAAGTTCGTCTTCAAAGAGGATGTTATCCCCGGCCAGGTGGATAAAATACTCTTTGTCCTCGCGCCGACCATCATGTTCATCATTGCCTTCATCGGGCTAGCCGCAATCCCGTGGGGCGGTCAGTGGGAAGTAGGCGGTAAGCTCCTCAACATACAAGTAGCCAACCCCGACATTGGTTTGCTATATCTGCTTGGTGTAGGGAGCATGGGCGTATACGGCGTCGTACTCGGCGGCTGGGCGAGCAACAATAAGTATTCATTTTTTGGTGCGATTCGAGCGACGGCACAAATGCTGAGCTATGAAATTCCTATGGGATTATGCATTGTGATTGTCGTGTTGACCGTGGGTTCACTTCGCCTGGAAGACATCATTTTACCTCAAACGCAATATTGGTTCGGGGCTATTCCCCAATGGAACATTTTTCTTCACCCGCTTGTTTTTTTGATTTTGTTTATCACCATGTTAGCCGAGGCGAATCGGGCGCCGTTTGACTTAGCTGAGGCGGAGCAAGAGTTGGTTGGCGGATTTCACACTGAGTATAGCGCTCTAAAATTCGGCATGTTTTTTCTCGGCGAATACGCTCATATGATAACAGCCAGTGCCTTTATCAGTGTCATGTTCTTGGGTGGTTGGCATTTACCCTGGCTACCCTGGGCACAGCCCGAGGCTACAAGCTTGGCTGCGGTGATTACGAAAATGCTGATTCTTGGCGGTAAAGTGGTCGGGTTCTTGTTTTTGATGATGTGGATACGCTGGACGCTTCCCCGTTTTCGCTTCGACCAACTCATGCGATTAGCCTGGCTAGGCTTAATACCCATGACGTTGGGTCTGTTTATGATTACGGTTGGTCTGCTTTATTTTGGCCTGCATCGCAATTGGGTGTGGACTTGCGGTGGTGATGCAGTCATCCTTGCGCTTTCTTTGCTATATGTGGCTGTATCGCGTCGTGAAATCACGGGGCGATCACCTGGCGCGGGTGCTATTGGCGTTGGAGCGGTGGCGGGTTAGCTTCGCTACGGTTGAGCATTAAGTATGATACACGACGAAGATATTTTGGAACTCTCTGAGCCGAGCCTTTCTCCATCAGAAAAGCTCTTCTTGCCGCAGATTTTAGGTGGGATGGTTACCACCATCGTACACATGGGCAAGTCGATGGTGGGGCAGCATCGCACAGTGCAGTATCCCGAACAAAAGCGTGAGTTGCGTCTAGAAAATTATCGCGGCGTACATCGACTCAACCGCGATGAACAGGGACGTGTCGCTTGCGTGGCTTGCTTTATGTGTGCCACCGCGTGCCCGGCGAATTGTATCCACATTGAAGCCGGTGAATCCCCTTGGGAGGACCGCGAAAAATATCCGGTTAAGTTCGACCTCGACGAATTACGCTGCATCTTCTGCGGTATGTGCGAAGAGGCCTGCCCGGTGGATGCTATCGAACTAACGCCGCATTATGATCTTGTGGGTCGATCGCGCGAGGAGATGATCCTCGATAAAGAAGAATTGCTATCGGTATACGACGAAACGCGCGAACTTAAACCCCGCAAGAATCCTCACATTACAGGTTATGAGGGAACGGGCGGCAGATTCCATGCGAATGGCGACAAGAACGATTAGGTATTAACTTGACCTCAGAAACGGCTTACTTACTGTACTTTGCCTTTGCCTTGGGTGGTGCGGGGGTGTATTTCCTACTACCTCGCGGTGCAGAGACCAGACCAACTGTCGGCGCTTTGTTCGGGGCGGGATCTCTGATCGCTCTTTTGCTTGTGCTTTCAACACGTGTCATCACACCGGACCACACGACCTATTACTTTTACCTGTTCTCGACCCTGGCTATTGCCTCAGCCGTGCGTGTGATTACGCACCCTAGACCGGTTTACAGTGCGCTATACTTTATTCTCGTGGTCGTATCGGTTGCGGCGCTGTTGGTGTTGCTCGAAGCGGAGTTCCTGGCTGTGGCGGCGATTATTGTGTACGCCGGTGCGATCATGGTCACCTACCTTTTCGTGATTATGCTAGCCCAACAGTCTTCAACCCCACATTACGACAGTCGAAGTCGGGAGCCGTTGCTGGCTGTGATGATAGGATTTATTTTGATGGCTGCTATTGCGACCCGGGCAGCTGACATAACAACTTCGCATACTGCGACGAACCAATCACGACCTCATGCCGCATCACCTGTCATGCTCGTTACTGACAGCGCTACTGATGAATCGTTAGCAGGCAATGACAAAGCCAAGCCGGTAGGAAATACATTGCTCGTAGCTGCTAGTATCATGACGCGTTACGTGGTGGTTTTAGAAATAGCCGGCGTGTTGCTCTTGGTGTCTATGGTTGGCGCCATCGCATTGTCGCGCAAGCGCGTACCTATGGAAGGATACAGGCCGGCGGTTACGCCGCTCGGTCAAATTGGTAAAGAGGTGGAACCGTTTTAGATGAATTCATTGGCTGAATATTCGGTGATTAGCGCTATTCTTTTTGCGTTGGGGTTGGTGGGGTTCGTATCTCGCCGCAACCTGATCATCATTTTTCTATCCACGGAATTGATGTTTCAGGGCATCGTACTAAATGTCGTCACCTACGCCCGCCTCCACGGTAACACGGATGGCCAGGCGTTTGGATTGTTCATGCTCGTCATTGCCGCCGTTGAAGCGGGTTTGGCCTTGGGCATGATTGTGCTTATATATCGTCGCCGAGGCACGCTGGATGCCGAGGCATGGTCATTCATGCGTGGTTAGATATGGTCCAAGTTTTTGCCCAAGCGACCGTGGGTTTTAACCCACGCGGTGCTGTGATGACTAATAAGCGTCATAAGTGGTTGTTATATACTGTCATAACCAATGTCGATTGAAACCCTAAAACTTTGCGGATTAATCATCCTACTCGCACCGTTAGCCGGGGCTATACTCGCAGGTGGATTAGGTCCGCGCCTGTTGCGCGGTCGATCTCATTGGCCTGCCTTACTCGGCGTGGGCAGTGCGCTCGCCGCAGCGATCATCCTTTTTCGTGAAGTTTACAACGCCCCGGTTGGTGAGACGCTAGCCAAGATTCCGCTGTACACCTGGATCACCGCCTCGACCAAGGCTACCTTTAATGTAGAGATACTCATCGACCCGCTCACGGCTTTGATGTTGGTTACCGTCACCGGCGTTGCGCTGTTGGTGGTTATCTATTCTCGCGATTATATGCGAGATCATGGCCATCCCGAGCGAGGTTACGAACGATTCTTTGCCTACCTGAGCTTATTCGTATTCGCCATGTGTACCCTGGTGCTCGGCGGTAACTTCCTGCTTCTTTATCTGGGTTGGGAAGCGGTGGGGCTTTGTAGTTATTTACTGATCGGTTTTTATTACGACAAACCGTCGGCAGCCGCCGCTGCGAAAAAAGCCTTCTTGGTTAACCGAGTCGGCGACTTCGGCTTTGGTCTGGGTATCTTGCTTATTTATATGAGTTTCGGCACCCTCGAATATGCTGCGGTCTTTGAGATGGTGCAGGAAAGACTCCTCGCTTCCGGCGCCCCGTTGACCGATGGCCGATTGACAGCCATCGCGCTATGTTTGCTAGCGGGAGCCTGTGGGAAAAGCGCTCAACTACCTTTACACGTTTGGTTACCCGATGCGATGGAAGGCCCTTCGCCGGTATCAGCGCTCATCCACGCCGCGACGATGGTTACAGCCGGTATTTTCATGATCGCCCGTTGCGGTGCGATTTTTGCGGCATCGCCTATTGCGATGACCGTGATTGCGGTCATTGGGGCTACCACTTGCCTGTTTGCGGCTACTATTGCCCTGGTCCAGATGGACATGAAGCGCGTGCTTGCTTATTCCACCATCAGCCAACTTGGTTATATGTTTCTGGGTATCGGTGTGTACGCCGCGGACTCAGCGGTTTTCCACTTGTTTACTCACGCCTTCTTCAAAGCCTTGTTGTTCTTAGGGGCCGGCAGTGTGATGCACGCCATGGGCGGTATCATTGACATGCGCCACTTCGGCGGCTTGCGCAAGGTCATCCCCTGGACGTTTATGACTTTCGTCATCGGCTCACTCGCCCTGGCCGGTGTACCCGGATTAGCCGGGTTCTTCAGTAAAGACGAAATCATCCATCACGCGCTATCAGCCCATTGGTTACTCGGTGGTATCGGATTACTCACGGCGCTACTCACGGCGTTTTACACTTTCCGTATGGTGTTCTTAGCCTTCGCCGGTCCTGAGCGTATCCCGGAAGGCGTTCATGCCCACGAATCCGGCGGATGGATGATCTTGCCACTGCTCATACTTGCCGTAGGTGCGATTGGCGCGGGTTATTTAGGGGTTGGCAGCAAAGCCTTCCACCATTTCCTGGAGCCGGTATTCGCAGAAACATTCGCCGCTCACATGCCATCGCACGGCGTTGGTCACGCCGTGGTCGAACTTAGTTTTTGGGCGAAGTATGGCTTAATGGTCATCTCCGGCGCGTTAGCTTTTACCGGCATACTCGCAGCTTACATTATGTACGTCAGTCAACCCTGGATTCCCGGTTTGATTCGGGCCTCCGCACGGGGCATGTACGACGCATTATGGAATAAATATTTTGTGGACGAAGCGTATCAGGCCGGTATTGTCGAACCGGCAAAAAAAACCGGTATCTTTTGCGTTGGTTTGGACAATTATTTTATCGATGGTTTGATTTGGACGATCACAGCTATCCCGCGCGGTCTGGGCTATCTGTTGCGCACGTTGCAGGGTGGCGTGATGCAAGGTTATGGCCTGAGTATGGTCGGGGGTATTACGGTTATCGTGTTGCTCGTTTTTTGGTGTCAGTAGAAACAGACTTCGTCGCGATAAACTTGAGTAACAGCTAGTCGTTGGAAATACAATGGACGCACCTATTCTAGAACAATCATGGCTCTTGACCGTGATCGTCTTCTCGCCGCTGGTGGGCGTGTTGCTGCTATGGCTGCCGCCCTATGGCAATGGACGTAGTGTGCGCCATTCAGCCCTGTTGTATTCACTGGTTACCTTAGGGCTGACTTTTTACGCGCTATATATGTTTCAGCAAGCTGCGCCGCACGTTGACACGGGCGACCCGGCTTTCCAAATGCAACATCACGTCAGTTGGTTTAGCGATCCGGGTAGCGAAAATGCGCCACTCATCGATATTAGTTATCACGTTGGCATCGACGGCATTAGTATTTGGTTGCTTGTGCTCACGGCTTTGCTCATGCCGCTTTGCGTGTGGGGTAGCTTCAGTGCCGTTCGCAATCGAGAGCGAGAATACTATAGCTTATTGTTATTGTTGCAGGTGGGCATGCTGGGCGTGTTCTGCTCCATGGACTTGCTACTGTTCTATGTTTTCTTCGAATTCACGTTGATCCCGCTGTATTTTCTCATTGGTATATGGGGCGGTGCCGAGCGGCGGCGGGCGGCTAACAAGTTCTTCATCTTCACGCTAACCGGTAGTGTGCTGACCTTTGCGGGTATTTTATATCTCGCCTACTACGCTTACACTGACTTGGGTTACATCACCCTTAGTATCCAAAAGCTTACCGAACTAGGTCAAACCGGTTTCATCTCGCCCGGGGTGCAGTGGTGGTTATTCCTGGCGTTTGCTGCGGGTTTTGCGATTAAAGTACCCCTATTCCCCGTACACACCTGGCTACCGCTCGCACACACTGAAGCCCCCACCGCAGGTAGTGTGATTCTCGCAGGTGTATTGCTCAAGCTCGGCACCTATGGCTTTTGTCGTTTGAGTTTACCGATGTTCCCAGACGCCTCGCGCGAGTTAGCCCCCGTCATTGCGGTCTTAGCCATCATCGGCATCATCTACGCGGCGCTGGCTGCCTGGGTGCAAAAGGATGTCAAAAAACTCATCGCTTATTCCTCCGTCTCTCACTTGGGCTTTTGCATGCTCGGTTTGTTCAGCATGAAAATCGCCGGCGTTAACGGAGCGGTCATTTACATGATCAATCATGGCCTATCGACGGGAGCGCTGTTCCTGGTCGTCGGCTGCATGTACGAAAGATACCACACGCGCAGCATCGACGAGATCGGCGGCTTGGCGAAGAAGATGCCGTGGATGGCATTTTTCCTGGTCTTTTTTACGTTGAGCAGTATCGGTCTGCCGGGGCTTAACGGTTTTGTCGGCGAGTATCTCGTTTTGCTAGGTACGGCAATCTCTGACACCACCACGGACTTACGACCAGCCGGCCCGCTCGGGTTTGGTTATGTCATACCTGCGGCACTGGGCATTATTCTCGGCGCCGTGTACATGCTATGGATGTGCCAGCGCGTCTTGTTTGGACCTTTGAAAGAGCCGGCTGGTACGCCGGATACCTCACGCGGCCTAACACCGGACCTAACCAGACGAGAAATCGGTATCCTCATACCCCTGGCTATCGCCTGCGTTGGTATTGGTGTGTATCCCAATCCATTATTGAATTCGTTTCGCGTAGCTATTGGACAACACATTTTGCCCGCAGGATCAGCCTACGCCATGAACGCAGAGCCGGATAGCCATGCTTTGCATCAAACAACGAGCCGCGAGCTTCAGCCCGGGCGGACGTGGCATGTTAACCAAGAAACGTATGTAAACGACCTTCTTGAAGTTGACGCTCAATCCGTCACCGCCGCAGATACGCAACGTCTAACCTCTGTGGATCAAATGAAAACCGAAGCACCATGCGCATTTCCAGCGGGTCGAGATAAGATGACACCCGTGACTGTTGAGTTGGCGATAACACCTGGAGCAGACTACCTTGAATGATACACACATCATCATGCAGCTACTGCCTGAGTTTATCCTTCTCGTGGGTGCTTGTGGTGTACTCCTGCTCGGTGTCACGCGCGCTTCACTCAACAGTAGCGTTACTTCCCTGGCTACGTTTCTTGTGCTTGCCGCAGCCTTATGCGCGTCGCTACAAGCCGGTTCGCCGGATGGCACTTACGCACATTTAGGCCTTTGGCTTACCTCGCTCACGTTCTATGCCCGCATATTAACTCTCGTGATCGGCCTGCTGCTGGTGCTGGCTAACTGGCATCAGCCTGCAAACACGGAACGCGGTGAGTACATGGGGCTTATTCTCTTATCCTTACTCGGTGTTCTCCTCACAGCCTCGGCCAACGACATGCTCATTCTCTTTTTCGCCATCGAATTGGTCAGTATCCCGACATACGTACTCATTGCCATGAGTCGCTTGGATAAACGTGCTACTGAGGCCTGCGTTAAGTATTTCTTCCTTGGGGCATTAGCAGCGGCTGTTCTCGCTTATGGCCTGAGCTTTTTATACGGCGCTTCCGGTACCACTTTATTGCACCGTGTGGATGCCAATGGCGTGGTGGCGACACTGCCGACCGGATCGGCCATGTCCAGCGCAGCTATGATCGGCTTACTATTGGTCATAACCGGGCTATCCTTCAAAATCGCTGCTGTCCCTTTGCACGCCTATGTAGCTGACGTCTACGAAGGGGCGGCTGCCCCCATGACCGCCATGCTCGGATTCGTACCAAAATTTGCCGGCTTTATGGCGTTAATAAAAATTCTTACAGCCTTGCAATGGGATCTACCGCCGCAAATCATGTGGTTATTGTGGATTCTGGCTGCGGCCTCCATGACGGTGGGTAATGTACTCGCCTTACTCCAGAAAAACGTCAAGCGTATGCTGGCTTATTCCAGTATCGCCCATACCGGTTACATGCTGGTGGCGCTGTTGGTCGGACCCATCGCCGGTCGAGGCCCGCTCCACGATGGCATCGCAGCGTTGCTGTTTTATATAGCGGTGTATGGTGCGATGAATCTCGGTGCGTTAGCCGTTCTCTCATCTTTCCGAGTGGGCGATCGAGAAATGGAAACGCTCGATGATTTTGGCGGTTTAGCTCGACGGGCACCCATCGCAGCACTGGCACTTGCTATTTGCGTGATAAGCTTAATGGGACTACCGCCGACGGCTGGTTTTCTCGGTAAATTGTTCATCTTTAGCAGTGTATTTTCATTAAGCACGACTCACGCGTTCCACGGACCATTGATCGCGCTAGCCATTGTGGGCGTACTTAATGCCGCCGTTGCCGCCGCTTACTATTTACGTATTGTCGCCGCTGCTTATATGGGTGAAGAAAAACATCCGGCAGTCGCCTCCGGCGGCTTCCCGGTACGACTGGCTTTTTGCTGTTGCAGTTTATCGATGCTCTTTCTATTCGCCAGGCCGGTATATCTGTCAACCCAAGCGCGGTCAGCCACGACGGAGGTTGTTGCCGCTATTGAACATAACGGTACCCAGCTGGCTATCGTAGATCAAAACACCCTGCCCGAAGATAAAGCCTCAATGACTAAGACGGATGTCAGTTCTTCGTTGGTTAATCAATAACGGGGAAATTAAATAATCATTGTGCAGACTATGTCATGCCTGTGTCTCTAACTAAAGAGCAGCTTCGTCGTGTAGATCGAGACGCCGTCTCGCACTACGGTATGTCCAGTTTGATTCTTATGGAAAACGCCGGTCGCGGCGCGGCTGAAATCATTCATCAGCGATACGGATCGACAAATCATAGACGCGCCATCATTATCTGCGGCCCCGGTAACAACGGGGGCGATGGCTGTGTGATCGCCCGTCACTTGCATAACCGTCGGTGGGGAACATACATTTTCATGGTAGGTGATGCCGCCCGGTTATCCCCTGACACGCGCACGAACTTGACCATTCTGGACAAGATGGCATTAAGCATTACTTCGGCCCCAGCGGATGAAGCCGGCGAGCGACTTGCCACCACAGACCACAGCGAAGACGTCATCGTAGATTGCCTGCTTGGCACCGGCTTTACAGGTGAGGTTCGTAGTCCATTGGATTCGTTCATCGACCAAGTCAACCGTATCAACAAACGAGCTATGGTAGCTATTGATGTTCCATCAGGACTGGATTGTGACACGGGTAAGGCATCCCACGCTACCATTCAAGCCGACCTGACCATCACCTTCGTAGCCCGCAAACGCGCCTTCGACCTGCCCGACTCGACCAACTACACAGGTCGTATAGAAGTAGCCGACATCGGCGCACCACTAGAACTCATTGCCCAGTGTGCTACAAACTCAGCGTGAGAGAGTGCTTGACCATCAAGCACTGCGAGCCGCCTGCTTTAGCCCGTACTTTTTCTCCGCAATTGCGATAAGGCTTTGTGGTTGAGCGGGTTAGGTTAATTCAGACTGCGCGCTTTCTGGCTACGAGGGGTAGGGGACGCCAAGCAGGGCCAACGCTCGGGTTTGCAGAGCGGTGGGTTG
>JAJRWX010000036.1 GCA_024276605.1 Planctomycetota bacterium
CAACCCACCGCTCTGCAAACCCGAGCGTTGGCCCTGCTTGGCGTCCCCTACCCCTCGTAGCCAGAAAGCGCGCAGTCTGAATTAACCTAACCCGCTCAACCACAAAGCCTTATCGCAATTGCGGAGAAAAAGTACGGGCTAGAGTGCGGCGAATTCGCACAAGACGGCGATCCTGGAGCAATGGCTACAGTTCAAGGCAATCGCAGTCCACAACAAAGACGCACAGTGGATCGAAATGCGAGAGTTCAGTGTCTCGGAGTTGGCTCGTGCGATGGGAGCAAGAGATCGCACGCAAGCTTATCAACCCACGATCGCAGTTGTTCGCGGAGCACTTGGTCGATGGACTGCTACGGAGCGATACGACGAATCGATTCAACGCCTATCAGACGGTGATCGCTTCCGGATGGATGTCGCGTAACGAAGCGAGAGCGCTCGAGAATATGAACCCGGTTGACGGGCTGGATGAGTTTATGACTCCGCACAATATGGGTGTGGTCAACAGCTAGGGTACTAACGACTATCGCTCTTCCGTTTTAGATAATGTGCGTTACGCGGTTTACAATGGGAAATGATCTGCTAATTCCAGACGACTGCGGCAACTTGAGCTGTGCAATTCACACACGCCGAGACATCTGTTACAGCTGGATTAACCTCCGGTGAACAAACTTCGAGGAAAATGTCCATGTACTCTGACCGCGACATTCCGTCATCACGCGCAGCTTCCGCTAGGAGAAAAGCTGTGTCAACAGAATCCGCACCCGATCCGACATCCAGTGCGTGCGTCAGGCAGGTTGCACGAGCTTCAGCGAGAGTAACACTACCTGTGACATTCGACCTACCCGCTGTAGGATCGTCGAAGTTCGTTCCACAACCAGCAACCACCAACACACACAACGATAAGGATAGGATAATTGTTACGCTACGCATGACATGCTCCAGAGAACTGACAACTCCAGATACACCATCGTATCCAAGATACGCAAAAACACAATATCACAGGCAATTCATACACAGCATGCAATATAAAATCGGCTCTGGTAGGCTCTAATCGACGGTTACGGCGTGTTTTGAACAGCTTGAGTCTCCTCCTACCTCGGAGGTACCCAGGGTCATGTTGACTGTTTCAGGGCCATTTCCTCGTTGCCCTTAGACAAGCGACGGGGTGCGTGACAGACTCGGCGGGCAGGGTCGCAGGCTGAAAGCCTGTTCGATAGTAGCCGGTGGCAAGCGTAGCGCCGCCACCGGATAGCGTCGCCGACGAGTCTTCCGACCCTGAAAGGGTCGTATACTCGATGGCGTGCGTATTGTGAGGCTGCGCTTATACGACCCCTTCAGGGTCGACTTAAACGGGCCCTGGAGTAACCGTGGGCGACGTCCGCCTGAGGCGGACTTACCCACGGCTACTATCGATTAGCCTTTCAGGCTGCACGAGTGACCGACACTAAAGCCGCGGATACTGTCACGGACCACCCGACATCCAAAGAAGCGGCGCGAGAATAGCTATCAACTTGTCAGGCGAGGCCAATAACCGTATTATTAAACAAGCGCTTGTTAGATGGGTGCTCCTTGGCGGGCTTTGAGAGGATATCGGGTGATGGCTGATTCGGCTGTGCAGCGATTGGATGAGGTGTTACTAGTGGCGGAGTCGCTGTTTGCTCAGCGGGGATACGAGGCCACTAGCGTGCGGGACATCGCTGAGGCGTTGGGATTACAAGCTGGGAGTCTTTATGCCCACATCGAGAGTAAGGACGATCTGCTCCATCAGATTCTTAGCCGGGCCGCTGAGAGATTTTTCCTGGCGACCAAACCGATCGTCGAATCGGATTTGGTGCCGGTTGAGAAATTGCGCCGGCTGATGCTCGCGCATGTGCAGGTGATTACCAGCGATCTCAACGCCGCAGCTGTGTATTCCACGGAATGGCGCCATTTGAGTGAGCCGCGTCGCGGTGAATTTGCGGCACGGCGTGATGAATACGAAGGCATGGTGCGCTGCATGGTGCGTGATTGTATTCGTGAGGGTACCTTCGGTGATGTGGATGAAAAGTTCGCCACACTATTGATTTTATCCTCGATGAACTGGATTTATCAGTGGTATAAGGATGACGGGCCTATGACACCGGAAGACATAGCCCGCAAACTGACTGATATGCTGTTCAAAGGTTTGCGCCGGCCCGTTGGGTAGGGCGTATTTATTATGTTAACAGATCAATCATATACAAGTTGCTTTGTCGGCGAAAATGATGCCATATAGCCACACGTTTGAATCATAGAGGTAATCATCATGGTCATAGCCATTGATCCCCAGCTCAATAAGTTATCCAAAGAGGAGTGCGAGCGTCATCTCGAAGTTTTTGAAGGGCGTATTGCACGCGGCGATAAGGTCGAGCCGACGGACTGGATGCCGGAGGAATATCGTCACCAGTTGATTCGTCTCATTCATGTACATGCCAACAGCGAGATTTGCGGCGCACTTCCCGAAGGCAAATGGATTCCTCACGCTCCGTCGTTTAAGCGGAAAATGGCCCTGCTAGCCAAGGTGCAGGACGAAGTGGGTCATGCCCAGTTATTGTATCGGGCAGCCGAGACCCTGGGTGCGTCGCGACAGCAGATGATTGAGGATCTGATTTCCGGGAAGTCTAAGTTTTCCAACGTGTTTCACTATCCGGCTGAAATATGGACGGACGTAGCCATTATCGCCTGGCTCATTGACGGGGCGGCTATTGTCAATCAAACGATGATGTCCGATGGATCGTATGGACCGTACTCACGAGCCTTGAAGCGTATCTGCTACGAAGAAGCGTTTCATCTCAAGCATGGCTATGAGATGGTGGTCACCATTGCGCAGGGGACGAAGAAACAGCGGGAGATGCTACAAGACTCCCTGGACCGCTGGTGGCCGCCGATCATGATGTTTCACGGCCCGGCAGATAAAGTATCCAAACATACGACGATGTTGGTGCAGTGGGGAGTCAAGCTCAAGACCAACGACGAGCAGCGCCAGCAGTTTCTTCGTCAGTTTGTCCCCAAAATGCTTGACTTGGGTTTGCATATTCCAGATCCCAACTTGCGACTGGATGAGAAAACCGGCGAATGGCTTTATACCGAACCGGATTGGGATGAATTCAAGCGGGTCATCAACGGTGGTGGTCCGGTATCCGGTGATCGTGTGGCGACGCGTAAGCTAGCCCATGAGGAAGGACGCTGGGTACGGGAGGCATTAGCCGCTGCGGCAACGAATCAGCCGGTTCCGATGCCGACGATGACTGACTAAGAGGTGGAAGAAGCGTGGGGCAAGAGGGAGCGAAGGGTGGGCGTGCCATTGTGCTGATTATAGCCGCACGCCCGCTTTGTCGCTTTATCGTCACCGTTGATCGGTGTTTTGCTTCACCGCCTCGTAAAGGCAATTGGACAGGGGAGTTAGTGACTTATGGCTGACACGCAATGGCCGGTGTATGAGGTGTTTCATCAGCAGGCGCGGGGTGAACCGCACATCCACGTGGGATCGGTGCACGCGACGGATGCAGAAATGGCCTTGGTGATGGCTAAGGAGCAGTATTGTCGACGGCAAGCCTGCGTGAATCTTTGGGTCGTACCTGCCGCGGCGATTTTGGCCAGTGAGTATCAAGACGGCGATATGTTTGAGCACACTACGGATAAAAGTTATCGAGAGTCGTGGGGATATAAAACGCCCAAGACGATTCAAAAATCCGATGAGGAGACCCCCACGTGATCGCTACCATAGATACGCTCCACGATATGGAGGCATCACTCAAATCCGCCGTGATTGATCTGCTCTATCGCTTAGCGGACGATGCCATCATCATTGGACATCGCGGCTCCGAGTGGACCGGCTTCGCACCCATTCTTGAAGAAGACATCGCTTTTTCTTCGATGGCCCAGGACGATATGGGCCATGCCCAAACTTTCTATCAGATGCTATTCGAACTGGGTGAACCCGACCCGGATACCAATGTCTTCGCCCGTAAGTTAGATCAGTGGACCTGTGCCGGCATGGTCAGTATTTCGAGTCAGCGCGATTGGGCCATGAGCTTGGTCCGTAAGTATTTCTACGACGTTGCCGCGTCGATTCGATTGGATGCCTTAGCCGAGGGGGCGTTGGTCCCGCTAGCGCAATTAGCCCGCAAGCTGCGCAGTGAGAAAAAATATCATCTCATGCACGGGACAATGTGGATTCCCAGGCTAGGAACAGGGACCAGAGAAAGTCATCAGCTCATGCAGAGTGCCGTGGATACCCTGTATCCACATGCACTGGGCATGTTTGAACCGACAAGTGCCGATCTACTGTTAGAGCAAGCTGGGGTTTGCCCACGTGAAGACGAATTACGCAAGCGGTGGCAGGCCGAGGTTGAAAACGTGTTATGCGGAGCTACGTTGAAAGTCGATGCAGATATGTCTCCAGTGTTTGGCGGTCGTGCAGGCAAGCATCCGAAAGACCTGATGGCCTTGCTTGACGATATGCAATTGGTGTACAACTTAGACCCTCATGCAAAGTGGTAGTTGCTATGTCATCCCAAGACGAGTCGAAAGGTGTGGCCCCTCGATCACGACCTCGCAGTAAACGACTTCGAGCCGTGTGGCAATCGCTGGAAACTGTGACCGATCCGGAAATTCCGGTCATCAACATCGTTGAAATGGGCATGATTAACGATGTACGGCTCGATGAAGATCATGTGATTGTGGACATGACACCCACGTTTGCGGGCTGCCCGGCCCTGGATTTTATTCGCAGCGAAATTCGCGCAGCTGTAAGCGGCTTTGAAAAAGAAGTTAAGGTCAACGTGGTCTTCGATCCGCCGTGGTCAACGGATCGGATCACCGAAGAAGCCCGGCAAAAGCTTAAAGCCTTCGGTCTAGCCCCGCCGACACCAGCTAGCTGCGAGAAAGGTCAGGAAGACATGCAGCACGTACCCTGCCCGCTGTGTGACTCGACCCATACCTCGCTGGAATCGATCTTCGGCCCCACACTATGCCGGTCCATTCATTACTGCCACGACTGCCTGCAATCGTTCGAACATTTCAAAACTATTCGCTAACCAAGGGCATGCTCGTTATTTGCTTTTCGATTGGGTGTCCCATGTCCTTCCTTTTGGACATGGGGGAGTCGATGATACACATACAATCTGAGCCGCAAGCGCCAGCGCCCGGTGTCTTCGGATTCCAATTCACGTTGAACTGTTCTGGGCGATTCCGGCGTGCAATGCGCGTTGAAGACACGGGTCGCTTGCGCTCGCCGCTCGGATTTTCGGATTTGGCGCTATGTTTGACATACTTGGTGGATGGGATGATGTGCCGATCCATCTGGGTCAACGAACCTATTCCAATTTCAAATCCACGATCAATGGCCGATGGTCTGAGCCTGCGCCGTAGCCTATGCGTGTAGCCGTTGGCGTGAACGCTTGCGAAGTGTAGACATGATCAATACGGAATCCCGGTAACCAATTGATGGAAGATGTCTTAGGCCAAGTTGTGCCGCGACCTTGTCCCACCGCGTCGTGCGCATCGGTTAAACCTGCGCTCAACATATACTCGTGCATTTTCGATAAGCCGGTGAAATTAAAATCACCGGCTACAATCACCGGCATGGATTCATCAGCCACACGCTCACGCAACACGCGCAGTTGTCTTCGCATTTTTCTAAGTCGGCCAAGGATAGGTCTAAACAAATGCACGTTATAGAGCGCTACTTCACGTCCTCTCACGTCAATCGTCATACGCACAGCCGGTAGACTCTTCCTTTGATGGCCGGTGTAAAGCTCGGGCTGACCGAGGATGGGAAATTTCGACAATATAGCTGAGCTATATGAACCTCGACGTTGACCTATATGCGTGTAGGGATATTGTGAGCCTAATTTGATCGGCAAATCGCGTTGCCACACAGGTGGACATTCTTGGATCACAACCACGTCCGGCGTATATCGATTGATCTCAGCGATAGCGCTGCCGGCATTAGCATTGTACCAATAGGCATTATAGCTCATCACGCGCACATCGTATGGCTGCAACTCAGACGATATCGGCTGTAACGTAGCGAGGGCGCTAGGTAACAATGTACACATGAGCAACGGTATCGCGCAAATAACCAATCGCATTTGACGTAGGCACACGGCACTGCCCACTACGACCAGACTCAAAAGCCCCAGATGAAAAATCGCCGTTCTACATACAAACGCGACATACCATAAGCATATATAAAGGTGGTCGTCGCGTAATAAGTCGGCAGGACCAAGTGCAGCATAGAGCAGCGCTAGGTAAGTTAATCCTATGAAAATGATATTGGCCTGTCGCCAGAGATACACCAACGCTGTAACACGACGCGAACTGCGGGAAGTTTCGACGATTTTCCAATCGCTGCGTAGCGGCATCCGGTTTACGTTGAAAGTTGATCTTTCCACGTCTGCAACAGTTGAAGCGCTTGCATGGGCGTGAGTTGTTGTGGGTCGATCGATCGTAGTAACTCCAATAGCTGTTCGCCATGATCGCGAAACAAGGTTAGTTGGCCGTCGTCTTTAGTTTTTCGGCGCGAGAGTTGCGGCGATTTAGCTTCACGCTCGAACCCGCGTTGCAATTCATCCAATACTTCCAGGCTTCGCGCGATCACAGGTTTAGGGATACCAGCTAGCTTAGCTACGTGCACACCGTAACTCTTACTCGCTCCGCCCGGAACAATCCTATGTAAAAAAGCGATCCCCTCGCTTTGCGTAGCCCCGTCACTATATTCTCGCACAGCTACGTTATAATTACGCACTCCCTTAAGTATATCGGCTAATTCCGTCATCTCATGGTAATGCGTAGCCACCAGTGTTCGACAGCGAATATCCCGACTGAGATGCTCGGTAATCGCCCAGGCCAGCGATAGCCCATCAAAGGTGGAAGTCCCCCGACCCAGTTCGTCCAACACGACCAGGGAACGGTCGGTGGCATGATGGAGGATGGTCGCTGCTTCAGACATCTCGACCATGAACGTCGATTGCCCGCGCATGATTTCATCACTTGCACCTACCCGTGCAAAAATACGGTCGGTCGGCATAAAAGTCATGGTTGACGCCGGTACGAAAGACCCGATTTGAGCTAACAACGTGATGAGTGCAACCTGCCTGATATACGTACTCTTACCCGCCATGTTCGGCCCGGTGATAACAAATACCATCGAATCAGGCGCAGCCATCGAGCAATCATTGGGGACGAAACTCGTTCCCAGCGTATGGTCCAATACCGGATGCCGACCGTCACGAATGTCAAGCACGCAATCAGTGGTCAAACTCGGGCGCGTATAACGACGCGTCGCCGCTAGTTCCGCTAGTCCCGACAAACAGTCCAGTTCACCAATGGCATTAGCTACCCGCATCAGATCCGTCAGTCGATCCGCCACTTCACATCGCAACTGTTCAAACAAGGTTCGTTCGAGTTCCACCGCCCGCTCCGCAGCGGTCAGCACTTCGGTTTCATGTTTTTTCAGCGCCTCGGTGATGTAGCGCTCCGCATTTTTGATGGTTTGCTTACGCACGTACTCCGGTGGTACGAGATCGCGGGCGCTATGCGTGACTTCAAGATAATAGCCGAACACACGGTTATACCCGACTTTTAAGTTACTGATTTTCGTACGCGCGCTTTCGCTTTTCTGATACTCAGCCAGCCAGCTTTGACCATCGGTACGAATGCAGCGCAGACGGTCCAGCTCCGCGTCAAAACCGTCAGCGATATAGCCGCCGTCATTGGTGGTCGCGGGCACTTCCTCCTGTAGCGCACGTTTGAGTCGATCAGCTAAGGCGTCCTGCCCGTCCAAATCCTTATGAATGTCTTCCAGGATAGCCACCCGCGATTCAGTTATTGCATCCTGCAATGACGGAAGCGCCGTCAGCGCATTAGCCAACCCCAGCAGATCACGGGGATTAGCCCGCACCAGCGCGATCCGGCTGGCAATGCGTTCAACGTCAGCCAATATTTTCAATCGCTTGCGTACCTGTTGCCGCGCCGTGCTTTGCTCGACGAAAAAACCGATGCCGTCCTGACGGTGCATGATCTGCGCTTGATCGATCAATGGTCTGCGAAGCCAATGGCGTAATTTTCGGGCACCCATCGGATGTACGGTTTGATCGATAGCATAAAGCAGCGTCCCTTCACGGGCACCGCTTCTCAGCGTGCGATCCACTTCCAGCGAGCGCCAGGTGCTATGATCGATTTGTAGATGGTCTCCGGAAACGCGCCGCGTTATTTTGTGAATATGTACCAGCGAAGTTTTCTGCGTTTCCTGCAAGTACTGCATCAACGCCCCAGCCGCACATAGTCCGGGCGTCATATCATCGAAACCAAAACCGGCTAACGTCGCTACATCAAAATGTTCGTGTAAGCATTGCTGCGCTTGATAGTCGGCGAATTCAAAATCAGGGCGCGTGGTGATAGCCGTACCGCAATGTCTGTAAAGATCGTCCGCGATGGTCTTGACCTCCCCACGACCATCCACCATGAGCAGCTCAGCCGGGTGCGCACGAACCAGTTCATCCAGCAGCGTGGTGTGATCCAGATCGACGACTTCAAAACGCCCACTAGCTAACTCGACCATAGCTAGGCCCACGTTTTTCTTCGTGACGCTAATCGCTGCCAACAAGTTGTCATCACGGTCGCTGAGTAAGTTATCATCTGTCAGCGTCCCAGCCGTAACCACCCGCACGACGTCACGCTTAACCACACCCTTCGCCTGCGAAGCCTCTTCCATTTGCTCTGAGATGGCCACCTTGTATCCGGCGGCGACGAGTTTGCTGAGATATCCATCCAGCGCGTGATAAGGAATGCCCGCCAGGGGAACCGGATGATCCTTCGAACGCGAGGTCAGCGTAATACCCAACACCTTCGAACACAGCACGGCATCCTCGTAGAAAGTCTCGTAGAAATCGCCCATACGAAACAAAAGGACGGCTTCGCCCACGCGTTTCTTCTGCTCGACATACTGTCGCATCGCCGGCGTGAGCTTTTGCGGGTCTACACTAGCCGCCTTAGCTGTGGTCCCCAATGAGTTAGCTTCAAGCGTCGTCACAATGACTAAAACCTCAATGATTAAGCTGCCAGCAGTTACCCTATAGCCACTGCGTGCTCACCAGCTACTAATGTACCATCAGCCCACCTTCACGGGAATGACAACCGGCGATTGCGTTGGGTGGCATGGGTAAGCAACAGCTTACCCGTGTCTTTTGAAACTCCATACACGCAGGCAAACAGGTACGACAGGCAAACAAGTACACGGGCAAATCCCGATGTACCCGAAAAGCCGGTTCGGGGTATCCCGACTTTATGTCGGGGTACATCGGGACTTGCCCATGCCACCCCTCATCCGTCGTTCCCACCCCGTCCTTCATACCCGCGCAGGCTGTCATACCCGCGCACGCGGGTATCCAGTTTCCTACCGCACGCACTGGGCCACTGCTGGATTCCCGCCTTCACGGGAATGACGGCGTAGTACACGGGCATGACAGCGTGGTACTACACCTCGTGGAGAGCATCCTATCCCCGTTGTAGGACCCCCTGAAGGCCGATTTCTTAGTTTCCGAAGATTTTTTTATTTTTTGTGGGCGCACCGCGTGGATAAGTTGCTTATCATAATAGGCGAGGGAAAGATTACCCCTTCGTATGTTCAGGTTCATCGTTGCCAGTCGGCGTTTCTTCCGCCGGGATGCTTGTCATAAACATTTGTCGGGTGGTGGTTCTACGGTAACGGGCCGGTCGAGCACTTAGGATTGGGTATATCAAGATTGGATGCCTTAGCCATTAGCAAACATCCGCAGGATGGGTGTGCATTATAGCGATGGTGTGTCAATACCATTTGGGAGCAGGTCATATGAATAGCCAATTATGCAATCGTCTTGGGTTTTGTTTCATTCTCATTATCAGCTTGTTACCGGGATTTACCAGCCATGCACGAGCAGCGGATTTCTTCTGGCTCGTCCCATTTAACGGCAACTACCAAGACGCTAGCAACTGGGACCAAGCGACTGTCCCCGGCCCATTGGACAGGGTTCTTTTCAGTCTACTGTCCACGGGCTACACCGTTTCCTTTGCCGCCGACGCAACCAACGACCGCTTTTTTTTATGCTGCGACGTTGCCACCTTCGACCTTGGCGGATTCACCTACACCGTCGACATCATGACCATCAATAACGTCACTAACGATACCGGCAAACTCACTATCCAGAACGGTGTGGTTAATTCGCTTGGCTCTACCAGTATAGGAAGCGGCGGAACCGGTCGCCTGACGCTCACTGGTGCGACCACTACATTTAATTCGGGTGACCTCACCTCGCTGGGGACAGGCGCTTTCGCGTCCACCGCGAATCTCGATGTACTCGCTGGAGCCACCTTCAATGCCAACGGCTCATCCTTGCGGATGGCCGCCGTCCCGGGCACCCAGGCCACGCTACTCGTCTCGGGGACCGGCTCCACGCTCAACGAAAACACAACCGCTGGCATGACCATCGGCGAAGGTGGCAACGGCACCCTCAATGTCTCCAGTGGTGGTACCGTCAACGCAACCAAACTCCTTTTAGGCAGGTTTGCCGGTTCCTTCGGTGGCATGGTGATCAGCGATGCCACCTCCACGATCAACATGAGCGGCCCCATCACCATTGCCCTGGCAGGCGCCGCATCCGTAGACATAAGTAGCGGTGGGCTGCTGGAGCAAGTCGTCCCTAATACTTTGGGTGTTGGCACTGACGGTACCATGGACTTATTCCTCGGTGGCCAATTGATTACCCGTGGGACGGCGATACTGGGCAGCGCTGTCGCAGGTAAAAGCCCCGCCACAATCAGTGTCTCCAGTTCCGGCACGATATGGAGCGACCTGGGCGAAGTGCGTGTGGGCACCACCGGCCCAGCCCAGCTCACCGTAAGCAGTGGCGGTCTGTTTGATGAAAAAAACCCCAACCCTTTCATCGTCGGCCCAAACGCCACGATCGATGTGCAAAGCGGCGGCATTATCCGTAGCGGCGGTAGCGTGACACCGGGCGGCACCACCACCATCGGTAGCGCCACCGGGAGTACAGCCACGGTGACTGTTAGCGGTACAGGTTCCACGTGGGAGACCTTCGGCCCGACCAATATTGGTGTCAGTGGTCCGGCATCATTGATTGTATCAAGCGGCGGCTTGGTGGAGGGTAAGGATCCCGACCCCTATATCGTTGGTCCGGACGGTCTACTCTCATTAAATAGTGGAGGTGATCTCATTACCCGTGGTACGACCACCATCGGTAACGGCGGGGTGACCTCGGCACAGGTTATTGTAGACGGTGTCGGCTCGCGTTGGGATAGCTTCGGTGCGGTCAACGTGGGCACCAACGGACTCGGGGTACTCACCGTGAGTAACGGCGGCTTGATGGAAGAACAAAACCCCGTACCCTTGATCGTCGGGCCGGATGGAAATGTGGATGTCAGAAGCGCAGGTAAGATTACCACGGCTGACGTTACCGTCGGCGCGGCTGGTGTTGGCGAGGCCGTGATTACAGTTTCCGACGCTGGCAGCCGTTGGGACATCAGCGGTACGACCAGTATCGGCGAAGCGGGCAGAGCGAAGGTCTTCGTTAATACCGGCGGCATTATGGACTCTACAGACCCCTCCGGATGGATCGTTGGTCCGGATGGCGACGTAAACATAAGCACCGGCGGTAGTCTGCTTACCCACGGCCCGGTCGACATCGGCACCTCAGCCGTTGGCACGGCGACGATGACGGTGACCGGCACCGGCGCACGTTGGGATGCGTTTGATGTGGTTAACGTGGGGACTGGTGTCGGGGCAGGCGCCATCACGGTAGACAGCGGCGGTGTGATGGAGTTGCGGGAACCCATGATTGGCACGGTGTGTAATAATGACAGCGATAACGCAGGGTCTTTGTGCACGGTTGATGCGGAATGCCCTGGCGGACTTTGTATCATGGTACCCAGTGGCGCATCATCGGTCTTCGGCGCCAAAGGGCTTACAGAGGTGTTGCCCGGCGGCACGATGATCACCAGTGGACCAATCGTTGTTGGAAATGCGGCAGGAGCAACGGCTACGGTGGTGGTTAATGGCGCTAGCGCCAACTGGACCATGTTCAATGGCACCAGTTTCGGAGAATCCGGCCCGGCGAACTTGAGCATCGGCAACGGCGGTCTGGTAGATTACGATGCAACCAACCCTTTGAATATTGGTCCGGACGCGACCATTGATGTAACAGCCGGCGGTAGTTGGTGGACCGGCGGGACCACTAACATCGGTACCGCCTATGGGGGTTCGTCCTACATCAGCCCGGCACGGGTTACGGTCAGCGGCGCGGGTGCTAGTTGGGATAACTTCGAAACGCTGAATGTTGGAGAAAGTGGCCTGGCTCATATTACCATCGCCAACGGCGGTGTCATGACGGATTTCAGTCCAACCAGTACGAGCGTTGGCCTGGACGGACAGGTCTTCGGCAGCGGCACGATGGCCGGTGATTATCTCAATAGTGGTCGGTTTCATCCCGGTGCCTCGCCCGGTGTGCTCACCGTCACGGGTAACTATACGCAGAGCAGCGACGGGCAACTCATCCTGGAAATCGATGGGGATCTCCCGGGCAGTTTTGATCAAATCAACATCTCCTTCGTAGCGACGTTAGACGGACGCTTAGTGATCGATCGAGACTTTCTCTTTGTACCTTCCTTGGGTGACACTTTTACAGTGATGACCTATGGAGCGCGGGTAGGCACCTTCGCCGAAGTCGATAGCAGCAGCTTTGGTAGCGGCCTGGCGTTTCAACTTAACTACAATGCTATGGATTTGACCTTGCAAGTGGTAGCCGATTGTAACTATAACAGCATCCCCGATAGCGAAGACATTTCTAATTGTGCCGGTGATCCCGATTGCTCAGATTGCAACGGCAACGGTATTCCCGATGCCTGCGATATTGACTTATGCGACCGGGCCAACGACCCTACCTGCGATGATTGCAATGGTAACGGTGTGCCCGATTCGTGTGACATTTTCGCTGTGTGAGCGGTGCCAACAGTGGCCTTCCCTGTGCGACGGACGCGGATTGCGAAAATATCGCGGGTGCTTGCGCGGGCGGTCCGAGTTTCGATACCGCAGATAGTAACGGCGTTCCGGATGAGTGCCTTGTGGCTGTCGGTGGTGGTGGGACTACCAACTATACCGACGGTACCAACTGGATCGGCGGTGTACCGGCCATCAATGTTGTACCCAATTCCTTCAGCGCTACGCTGGACGGCTGCGGTGCGAAGCTGATACTCGATGCCGATGTGATCGTGGATACTATGAACATTCGTAGTTGTGCGAGCCTGGATGTATCCGGCGGTAATTTGACTACCGTCCTACTCGGGGGTATCGATGTCAACGGCGATACGTCGGGGCCACTGCCGGGTACGCAGAACGCGGAACTATCTATTCGCGGTAGCCATACAGTCACCACGGACAATGTGCAGGTACGCAATGACGGCAACGTAATCATGGATGGGCTTAGCAGTCTGAACGTCTCCGACACGCTCGAAATCGCCGCAGGTGGTAAAGTGTCCAAAGACCCTGTAGCCGTGGCTGTGGCTGCGTCTATTGATGCCGGTACGGTAGTGATTAGTGGCGGCAGTTGTGCAGCCGGGACCAATGGCGGGGAGTTGATTCTTGATGACAAGATGTCGCTTAACGTGACCGGTGATTTAGTCATGAACGGCTCGACTGAAACAGCCGCAGATTGCCTACCATCTCGTGGTGGGGTTACCCCGCCACCTAAGTTTGATCCCAATGGCTGTGGCGGTGGTCGGCGTACGGGTACGCCTAGCGTGACCATTGGCGGCAGTTTGCGCATACAAGATAACGTGGTGGTCACAACGACTACGAATTGTGCCCGAAGTTCGTCAGCAGTCACTGAAGCACAGGTACTCGTCAAAGGTGATGTGGTCAATCATTCCACGACGCCGTTAAGTTTCGATTGGTCTACCGGTGGTATTGAACTGTCAGCGATAGATTCGCACACCTTTGAAGTGGCTGGTCGAGATGTGAGTGCGAACCTGAAAGGCTTTGCCCTGCAAGGCTGTA
Organism: Planctomycetota bacterium; assembly: GCA_024276605.1. Lineage (GTDB taxonomy): Bacteria > Planctomycetota > Phycisphaerae > UBA1845 > UBA1845 > JAJRPG01. Next base: position 14,066 of record JAJRWX010000036.1, read on the forward strand.
GCAAGACGTTGACGCCGTGTGGTGATGTAGGGACGCCCGCGTGTTCTAATGAAGTTTGCACGCCATATACCAATGCGTCTATGGGGCTGGTAAAGATTGGTGATAATGCCACGGTCACTTTTGTGGATAACTTCGATAACGAGGATTACATTCGCGGTGCCCCCGAAGCGCTGTATGTGGACACGTTGACCATTGGTGTCGGTGCCAGTGTGACGGTGAACAATTGCAGCGTGTACTATCGCACATTGGTCCCTCCGGGTTTCGTGCCGACGCTTGTAGGCACGGCCAAGTTTGAGCAATTACCCGTGACCATCGCCCCTCCCGGTCCTGTACCGCCCCCGTTCGACTTCACCAAAGATCGTTACTTATCCTTTGATCCCAGTACGAATGCAGGACAGTTCACTGCGCTGCGGGTGATGCGCGTAAGTTCACCTTTACCCTGGTATGTAAGTTGTGTACTGCAGGACGTTGGCGCGGACGGCAAGCTTAGTGAATTGGTGACTGCCGCTGAGTTCTGCGACTGGACGGATTCAGTCATTCACGTGCGTGGTTGCGAGGTTGTGCCGGGCAATGAGTATCTGGTCGAAGCCACGACGGACGATGTCGTCTTCTCGTCATCACTATCATTACTTACCACTGCGCCACAGATTGGTGCTAGTCGACAGTTCGGTGACGTAGTCGGTGCGCTCGTGGCTGGGGCATGGACCGCGCCGGATGGCATTGTCACCGTTAGTGACATTACTTCGGTGGTGCAGAAATTCCAGTTGCTCACCTCGGCGCCGCATATATCGCGCATAGACAATGACGGTAAAACACCCAACGGCATCTTAGCGAGTAATGACATCCTTAGGGCAGTCATCGCTTTCGCCGGTGGCGACTTCGGCTTCGGCGTTACGAATTGCCTAACCGGAACATGCGTACCGAGTTGTCCGTGAGGATTATGAAAAATGAGTTGAGGCAATAGCCGGGATCATAGCACGGAACATCCTTCCCCCACCCTATGCCAGTAGGCAAAGGATGGGGCACACGCGCCGGCGACTTCTGAATACCCACCTTCGCGGGAATGACAATGTGGTGCTACACGCCGTGGAGGGTACCCTGAAGGCCGATTATTCAGTTTTTTAAGATTTTATAGTGGTTCAAGTCCGTGAACAGTTATTCCAATTGACAGATCAATTAACCTATAATACTATGGCGTTATGTTCTGAGAGGCCGGAACCGTGTCACTTTGATTCGGCATTGATCTAAAAAAGTATTTAGTACTATTTTTTGTTGGTTACTACGAGAGGAGCCGCTATGGAGGCCGGAATGAAGGTACGGTATTGCGCAATTATTATCTTTGCGGTTATGAATGTTGGAGTTGCAAAAGTGCACGCGGAATGGCACTACTATTATAACGATGAAAGCAGGACATTGCAGCTTGATTCTTCTCGTGTGGCCGTGTTTCAATCTGCACAATTACGCGGCCTTACATCTGCGCTACCGAACTTGAAGTCATTTAGTATCGATGCGGAAGATGTCGATGCCCGGTCAATATCCGGATGGTATATGGTGACACCTCCAGCTGACTATCGGGGTATCAACGAACAAATCCCTGTGTTGTTGTCACAATTGGATGATTCCCCGGAAGTTGATTTCGTTTCCCCGGTGTTTACGGGTGATTATGGCGGAGCTGTCATCATCACGCCTTACATTCATTTGAGATTTGATTCAAACGTTACGAAGGCTCAGGCGGAAGCGGTCATGGCGGCATCCGGCGCGGGAGAGATTATAGTTCGAAACTGGGGAAACATGCCGGGTGCCTATCGAATTCATAGTCTTGCTCGCAATGGTACAGATGTGTTGAATGTTGCCAATAAGTTGGCACAAATGAAGATAGTGGATTTTGCCGTTCCGGATATGATGTTTACAGGCAAGGGATCTCTCGTTCCTAATGATCCGTTGTACCCCTCTCAATGGGCACTAAATAATACAGGTCAATTTGGTGGCGTTGTAGATATGGACATGGACGCACCGGAAGCATGGAATACCACCACAGGTGACCCATCCATAATCGTCGTTTCGATTGATACCGGCGTTCAGCAAGACCATCCAGACATCAATCAAATGGCAGGTGCGGATTTTACAGACGATGCATCAACAGATGGCGGACCTGTCAACGAATTTGATAACCACGGGACAGCGGTGGCTGGTTGTGTCTCTGCCATCATAAATAACTCGATCGGGGTGGTGGGTATAGCGCCCGATTGCACAGGGGCTTCAGCTCGCTCATTCATCGGCATCAATTCCAGTGGAAATTGGGATACCGTTGGATCATGGACTGTTGATGCGCTTGTTTGGGCAGAATCCATTGGCGCACGCGTGACTAACAACAGTAATTGTTATGGATTTCAAGATCCTGCGATTGAAGCAAAGTATGACCAGCTCAGGTTGGCGGGCATGGTTCACTTCGCCAGCTCTTGCAATAATGGTGCGAATACTATTAGTTATCCATCTAGTATTCCTTCGGTCAATGCGGTGGGAGCGTTAGCCCCTAATGGAGTTATTGCATCATTCAGCAATCGTGGTGTCGGTTTGGCTTTTTCCGCCCCTGGGCAATTGATCAGAACGACCGATCGCACCGGAGCTGATGGATATGTAGGGAATGATTATACATTCATAGACGGTACTTCCTTTGCTTCTCCATATGCTGCCGGTGTGGCTGCGTTGTTATTGTCATTAGACCCGTCCATGACCGCATTGCAAGTCGAAACTCGATTGCAAGAGTCCGCCGTGGATGCTGGGGATCCAGGTTACGATACTACGTATGGTTGGGGACATATCAACGCAAATATGGCCGTTAACTTTGGCATTATTTCGCCTCTAATGCCGGCTATTTTTCCTGACAGTATAACGACGGACAGGTATCTACCATTTAGCCCAAATACAAACGGTTCGCTAGCGGTAGCTATCCGCGTTACGCGGGTTGATAATGCAGCTACGACACCCTGGTATGTGAGTTGTACACTTCAAGATGCAGGTGCGGACGGTAAACTTGGCGAATTAGTACCCACGGCAGAATTCTGCGTATGGACAGACTCCGTTATTCGTGTTCGTGGATGTGAGGTTGTTCCTGGTAACGAGTATTTGATTGAAGCTACGGCTGATGATGCTATTTTTTCAACACCCATATCTATTTTCACAACGGATCCTCAAATTGGTGCGAATCGACAGTTTGGAGATGTCGTCGGCAGCCTAGTGTCTGATGAATGGACGGCACCCGATGGTTTGGTTACGACTAACGATATCGTCGCGGTGGTGCAGAAATTCCAACTTAACCCAACAGCACCGCATCTATCGCGTGTGGATAATGACGGCAAGGCGCCCAACGGTATTGTCGCCAGTAATGACATCCTACGTGGGGTCGTCGCTTTCGCCGGCGGCGATTTCGGCTTTGGTGTTACGGATTGCCTAACCGGAACGTGTGTGCCGAGTTGCCCGTGAGGATTATGAAAAATGAGTTGAGGCAATAGCCGGGATCATAGCACGGAACATCCTTCCCCCACCCTATGCCAGTAGGCAAAGGATGGGGCACACGCCGCATGGCGCCAGCCTGCGGACCGGATGAGTCAACATAGCCACATGCGCCCACTGCCGGTACGTCACCAGGCTTGCGCCAGGTGCTCTGACAGGACTCGCCGCAGATACTATCACGGCCCGTTGATCCAATGCTTCCACGACACAGTCGGTTAGACGCGATAGTCCAGCCTGCTACAATGATTTGGCTATGCCAAGGAAAAAAGGAAAAGTGGTTGTCGCCATGAGCGGCGGTGTGGATTCCAGTGTCGCCGCCTGCCTGTTGATTGAGCAGGGGTACGAAGTGATTGGTCTATTCATGCGGCATGGTGTGGCACAGGAGCAGTCAGCCCAAACCTGCAACACTAGCTTAGAGATTGCACCGCGAACCCATCAGGGCTGTTGCAGCGCACAAGACGCCGGAGATGCTCGATTTGTTGCCGGCATGTTAGACATTCCTTTTTTCTCACTCAATTTTGAACACGATTTCGATGAGTTGATAGATTACTTCGCCGATCAGTACGCCCAAGGCCGAACCCCCAACCCGTGCATTATCTGCAACGATCGACTCAAGTTTGGGCGCATCGTTGAATACGCCGACGCCGTCGGAGCGGATTATCTGGCTACGGGCCATTACGCCCAAATAGGATCGCGTCATGATAGACCCGCGCTGATGCGTGGTGTGGACTGCGACAAGGACCAATCCTACGTACTGTTTGGCCTATCGCGTGATGTGTTGGATCGTGTGCTCTTTCCCATCGGCCAATATACCAAGCCTGAAATTCGCGCGATGGCTGCCAAGTATAACCTGCCTAATCGTGACAAGCCTGACTCCGTGGAAATCTGTTTTGTGCCCGATCGCGATTATGCCCGTATTGTGCAGCAGCGTCGGCCTGACGCCTTCGTGCCCGGCCAAGTGGTGGATGATGAAGGAAACGTCCTAGGTCAACATAACGGCATTGGCCATTACACCATAGGCCAGCGCCGTGGGTTAGGCATCGCCGCTGCGAATCCCATTTATATTAATCAGATCAACGTCAGCGAAAATACCGTAACCGTAGGCGAAGCTGATTCTTTGCTCTACACAGGGCTGATAGCCAAACGCGTGAGCTATCTGGTCGATCATCCCGGCCCATCGTTTCGCGCTGCTGTGCAAATTCGCTACCTGCATCGCGCTGCTCCCGCTACCCTGCAAGTAAACAGTCAAGGCGAAGTTGAGGTCCAATTCGATGAGCCGCAACGGGCTATCACGCCCGGACAAGCCTGCGTATTTTATGAGGGTGAAGTGGTCATCGGTGGCGGTTGGATAGAATGCGCTCTGCGCAAAAATAAAGCGCCCCAACCGGCTGAGCCAATCCTTGACTAGCCGGGTAAGGCGCTTCTCGTGTCTCACTTCCGTGTGGGACATGCGGCGCTAGGCAGCGCCGGCAACAGATAGTTCCTTATCTGCGGGAACCAATCCCAATTGTTCTTCCAATTCTTCAACCAATACAGCCAAGTTTTGCTCTCGTTGACCGGCGGGTGTCATCCAGCGGGCCGGCTCATTGGTTTGTATGATTTTACCAATCCGCCGACAGGCAAGAATAACGGTAGAATGATTTTTATTGCCCATGTATCGACCGATCTCCGGGAAACTCATTCCCGTATGCTTGCGGGCTAGATACATCGCGATACCACGCGCCAGGGCAATCGTGCGTGATTTTCTCGACGTATGCAAATCGGCTGGGGTTAAACCAAAAAAGATGGCGACGACGGTTTCAATGTCTGAAAGTACCACGACCGGCGCCGTCTGACGTACCAGATCACGCATGGCACGTTCGGCTAATGAAACCGTGATAGACTGTTCGGTTACCTGGGCTTGGGCGACAACCTTTAGCAAAGCGCCTTCCAACTCACGGATATTGGCACGGAAGTTTTCCGCAATGTGCATGATCACCGCATCACTAATATCGACCTGCATCTGTGACGCACGACGACGCAATACTTCCGCCCGCACAGCCACATCAGGCGAGTCAATGCGAACGACCATGCCCGATAGGAAGCGACTCACCAAAGATTCGGAAAAGTGCCCGATCATTTTCGGGTGGGCATCCGAGGCTAAGACGATCTGCTTACCTGCTGCGTCGATCGATTTGAAGGTGTTGAGAAACTCCTCCTGTGTGCCGCGCTTGTTCGCGAAGAAATGCACATCGTCAATAATCAACACATCCAGCTTACGGTATTGCTTACGGAACGCGTCCTCCTCATGGGCACGCACGGAGTAAACGAAATCATTCGTAAACTCCTCGCCGGACACGTAACGCCAATTCAATTGTGGTGAATGCGCGCTGAGGTGATTGCAGATGCCTTGCAACAAATGCGTCTTCCCCAAACCGCATCCACCATGAATAAACAAGGGGTTGTACGTTTTACCCGGCGCTTCCGCCACGGCCACTGCCGCGGCATGCGCCATGCGATTCGAAGTGCCAACCACAAAAGTGGATAGCTGACCTTTCAACTGCGGCATAGCCATCGACCGTGCTTCAGGCCGCGGTTGTCTGGCTAGACGCTCGGGGTTGTGGGTGACAAAATCCAATTGGCGGTCGGGTTGCTTCTTTCGAAGATCCTTCGCCAACAGTGGATCAATCGCGAAGCTCAGGGTATACTTGTTCCCCGTGACCTCCTCGATGGCCTCCAAAATAGTGTCAGAGAAATGTCGCTCAATCCAATCACTAATGAAATGATTGGGAGCATTCACGCGACAGTACTGATCAGTGAACAAAAACCTTGTGGCATTTTTGAACCAAACATTGAATCTTTGCGATCCAATCCTCTCAGCAATACGTGCTTCTACTTGCGAAACGGCATCAGTAGCGCAAACAGTCACCGCGACCTCCTTTTGAAAAGTAGGACAAAGCTAACATTAGTATGTAAATCTACGAGTCTTCAACAAACGTGCAGGTCAAATTTGGTCCGACGCTTCGTGACCGATTTTGCCGCCGAACTACGTGGTCCCTTGCCTTCCACTGACGATCAATTTAGCAACTACGCGCGGCAACGTCAACAGTTTTTATTGACTCGATGGCACGCTGACGCTGCGGTGTTATCTATCACAAGGACTTAGCGTAAAAAAAAAATCTTTGCCCACGAATTCATCCACATCGACGTGGCATCTTTGTGGATAAAAGAGCAAAAGTTAGACCGATTTTTCCAATAAATTCCTAATAATGTAGAGGTGCTGAAGTAGCAATCCACGCTTGGCGTATCAAAGCCTGTTCAAAACCCCAACGATCATACATTTTTCGCGCTGGTAGGTTGCGCTCATCCACCGCGAGTGTCACTAGCCTGTCACCTGATGCCCGCGATGTATCAAAAACGCGACAAAGTAGCGCATCTGACACACCTCGACCTCTAGCATGTTTGGCGACGCCAACATAGACAATTTCGACAGCGGGCTGAAACTCTATCTTGTTTACCAAAATTACCCCGGCTGGTCCATCTGATGTTAAGGCAACCCACCAGCGAGATGGGCTGAATACCCCCGTCACACGGTGGTCCGCCAGCACCGCTTTTGTGGGGCGTAGCCCGCTCAGTTCCCTACAATCAAGTGTTTCCGCATAAGTAGCTTGTAATGCTTGGCTGAATAAATCCTCTTGACTTTCATCATACGGGATCCACGTCAATGGCTGCGTACAAGGAAAAGATACAGTAGGACGGGAAACGTCGCGCGTGAGATAAATTAAATTGGTAAGATAGGTGAATGTGCTCAGATTGAGAATGTCGATTTCGAAGGGTAAATACGGGTCAACCAAAACCTCCAGTAGCTCAATGGACAAAGTGTTGGCCCTGTCCGCCAGACTATTCAAACAGGCCGCAGCAGCATCCCTCCGTCCCGCGGCATGTTGGTTATCCACCCCGAAATGGACCAATCCCGCGCCACCAGGTGACTTAATGACCACAGCAGCAGCAACCAATCGGTTACTTTGGTGGCAGCCGCAGAGAGAAAAATCGGCGTCTGGCCGACGCTGATGCTTGGCAAGCAAATCAGTGACTTTCGGGCTTGGCTCCCCGCCGGTGGGCCGGTTATCACCTAGTGCCATGTGCAGACCAAGCATGAAATCAGGGTGGTCTTCACACAATAGATCCGCTGATACAGCTCGTGAGATAGGTTTCATTCGTGTTCACAACCAGCCAACAAGTGGATTTCGAGTTTTTTGCCAGATGTGATGTTAACGCCGATCGAGGACGACTCCAACTTTCACGATAGCATAGAACGGGTATGGCTGGGATGTGGTGAGGGATTGTGGCTTTGGATTGAGATAAGGCCGTCATGCCTGTCCAGGCCTTGGTTCCCACGCATACTGTCGTTCCCGCGTTGGTGGGAACCCAGTTTCGTGCTGTACATACGCTGGGCCACTGTTGGATTATCGCTTTCGCGAGAATGATGGAGTGGCTACGTGAGTGGCATGGAAGTTGTTGGTCGCGATGCGTCATCCATAGCCGCGCGATCTGCGTCTATTTCGTCGAGTAAGGCGACGAGCACGCGATGATCGCAGGGTTTGGTGCAGAAAAAATCAGCCCCGGCGTAGTCAGCCATCTGTTCAATATAATCGCGCGTCAAACGATCTGTCGTGTCAGTCATCATGACGATCATCGCATCTGCGTTCCGCCAACAACGTCGCACATAGGTGCATACTTCAAACGCATCAATGTCTGACAGGTTCATATCGAGGATCAATGCGTGGCAGGTGTTGATCTCACCGTGCAAGATGGCATCTTCCCCGAGCGTAAATGCATCTACCTCATACCCTGCGTCTTTGAGTTGCTCGCAAAGATGAGTGCGACGTATGCGGTCAGTGTCCGCGACCACAACGCGATATCCTAGCGCGTCCATAACTCCCCCTCTCCCCCCATACAAATGGTCAGACACGCAGATATGATCTATGACCGTGTCTGATCCCTCCAGCGGAAGTGTAGAATACACAGCTTCGATGGACCAACCATCAACCTACACGGCATTTGTGTCCGGTATTTTCCACGTTACGCAAGCATGAAGGGCAATCTGCTTGTACAATAAGTCCGTCTCCGGCGTCCATACTCCGCGTTATTGTTATCTAAGAAGGAGCCTATAAATGCGTAAACCTGTTATTAGAGTTATGGGTGGGTCAAAAGCGACGCCATCGGTGGCTGCGATGGCTTTTGAGCTTGGTCGACTCATTGCTGAACGCGGTTGGATACTACTCAACGGTGGACGTCATCTCGGCGTCATGTCGGCCTCGGCGAAAGGGGCCAGGCAAGCCGGCGGGATGGTGATTGGTATATTGCCGGATAAATCCTCAGCGAAGGCCTCTCCCGATCTGGATATTGCCATTATGACGGGGATGGGGGAAGCCAGAAATGTCATTAACGTCCTTTCGTCCGATGTCGTGATCGCCTGTCCGGGAAAGTTGGGCACGCGTTCGGAGGTTAATTTTGCGCTCAATGCAAAAAGAAACGTGATCCTCCTGCAATTCGATATGGGAGACGCGTACGACCATTACCAGCGGCGAGGCTTGTTGCACTATACCGACTCGCCGGAGGAAGCTGTCGAATTGACGGCGGACCTATTGTGTGATCGTGATGGCACTTAGGGCTGGAGCAAGGTCTATTTGTTTATCACTAACCGCGATATTCGCAGCGGGCGTTACACGTCTCAGCTATGTTGATTTGCACGAGGATGGGCAGCGTCGGCTTTAGTTGGATCCAAATCCAGCGTGCTAGAATTTCCGAGGTAGGGTTTTCCAAACCTTGAATATCGTTGAGATAGTGATGGTCAAGACGATCGTATATAGGTGAGAAAAGACGCTTGACCTGGGCAAAATCGATGAGCCAACCTTTCTGCGGATCGATCTTACCCTCACAAATAAGTTCCACCTGAAAACTGTGGCCATGGAGACGGGTACATTTGTGACCTTCGCCGGCGTTGGGCAATCGGTGAGCGGCTTCAAAGGTGAATCGGCGCACGATGCGCATGGTATCACCCGGTAGTGGGGCGGCGCGTGCGGTTGCGGGTTTGTCCGACGAATCCGTATTGCCTGAGTGTGGAATCACGTTGTTGCTCGAAACCATGTTGCCTAGTGCCTTATCGCATCTGGCATTCATGGTTGGCATGGATCCCGATGGACACCGAGATTTACCCATGTCTGGAGTTACGAAAGACACGGGTAAGCTTTCGCTTACTCATGCCACCCATCAGATGCTTAAAGCCTGAACACGAACGGGTCGCGTGTTATTGATCTTCTTCTTCCGGCGGGAGGATTTCAAATAACTCAAACTCGAAGACAACCGTCTCGCCGGCTGCGATCCTGTTGGGGACGCCACGATTGCCGAAGGCTAAATCGGGAGGAATAATAAACATTCGCTTCCCGCCCTCACGCATCATGACAACGCCTTCTTCCAGCCCTTTGATAAGGTTGTATAGCTTCTTGTGAGGTGCCTCATCTCCTCTCATGGTGTTCTCGATTTCACCGCCGGCAAGATGCGATACTCGATAGTGATACATGATCGTATCATCTAACATGGGAGATGCGCCGTGTCCTTCCCGAATCACGGCATACTGCAACCCGGATTCGGTCGTGGTAAATGTGGCCCCGGCTTCTTTTTCAATACGTGCAACCGCATCAAGATAGGCTTGCTGACGGGCTTCGATGGCTTCGTTTCGCAAGCGATCGGTTTCGGCTCGGAGTTCGTCTAGTTTGCGTTGTGCGACCTTTTGGTCAAAGCGGCCTACCAAGCGTATTTTCTTTATCATGATGGGGGAGACCGGAACGACGGCGGAATAGCCTGCCGCGAAGCTCGGATGCGTACTGGTGGAAGTCTGAGAGATTTTGTCGGCTACGTCCAACCCCTCCACAATACGACCAAAAACTGCATACCCCCCATAGTCGTTGGTGTCAGCCAATGACGAGTTGTTGCGGATGTTGATGAAAAATTCCGCCCGCGTGGAATTAGGGACGTTGAATTCATGGTACATGGCAATGGTGCCACGTTGATGTCGTATATCTTCGGTCCACTCCAGGGCAATGCCCGGTTGCAAGCCGTTTTCGCGCGGTTTCATGTCAGGCGTAAACTTTCCACCCTGGATTAATGTGCCTTCCAGTACGCGATGGAAAATGAGTCCGTCATAGTAACGTTTATTCACGTAGTCCATGAAATTGATGACCGTCATGGGCGCCGTATCGGCGTCCAACTCCAACACCATGTCGCCCAAAGTCGTGGTCATGCGCACGCGCGGGTGAAGTCCGGAAGAGGATGACTGATTCGACTGAGCTTTGATGGAAGAATTCTGGATGTTTGCGACCAGCAGTGCCGCCATGACCCATTTTGAGCGTGTCCACATAGTACGGTACATAAAAATCGATCCAATGGTAGTTATTTTTTGGGAAACTTTTTATCCAAAATACTGTTCCACTCTGCAAGCTGTTGTTTTTGTGCATCCATCAGTGCTGTGGTATCCCCTTCGATGGTGATGGAATGCATACAGCCGCCCTGAGTAACGGCGTCGATCACCGCCTGTCCTTCGGTCACTTTGCCGAAAACCGTGTGCTTATCGTCAAGCCAATCGGTGGCGACGTGGGTGACGAAAAACTGGCTACCGTTGGTGCCGGGGCCGGAGTTAGCCATCGAGAGCACGCCGGGTGCATCGTGGCGTCGTTTCGGATGAAACTCGTCTTTGAATTGGTATCCAGGACCGCCTGATCCGGTACCGGTAGGATCACCGCCTTGTACCATGAAATCTGCAATGACCCGATGAAAAGTTAAGCCGTTGTAATAGCCTCGCTGGGATAAGTTGGTGAAATTTGCCACCGTCAGTGGGGCTTCGTCGGGAAACAATTCCAGGCGAATCTCACCTTTGTCGGTTGCAATAACAGCCGAGAGGCCTTCGTTTTGATGTTGTGTATCTGTCATAGTAATTATATTTTCCTGCTGATACGGATTTACTTACCGCTGGAGGGTTTTGCAGCCTTTATGTCCCCCGCAATATGAACCGCCTTGATGATAACCGGAGTTACGGGGACGACCTTGCCACCGGGGTATTTAGGATTAGATTCCGTGGGGGTGTGCCGAATTTTATCGACGACATCCATACCTTCGATCACTTTACCAAACACGGCATAAGCAGCACCGCCACGTGGAACATCTAAACTGGCATTATCCACGACGTTGATGAAAAACTGCGATGTGGCAGAGTCCGGAGCGCTCATGCGCGCCATGGAGATCGTGCCGCGGACATTTTTTAGACCGTTTTGCCATTCGTTTTTAATCGGCGAATACATGCCTTCGGTCTTTTTGTTTAGATCCTTATCCATGCCACCACCCTGGATCATAAAGTTGGGCATCACACGATGAAATACGGTGCCGTTATAAAAACCATCTTTGGCATAACGTAGAAAATTCTCTGTGCTGATCGGCGCTTTTTCGGCGTCCAATTCCAGCACGATTTTACCGAGCGTGGTCTCCATCGTCACTTTAGGGTTTGCCTTGCCGTCTGCCCACGCCGAGGCTGATATCAAGGTGATAGTCAATATGGTTGTTATGATGCGCATCTCATTCTTCCTTACATTATATCGTGAACCGTGTTCAGAATCCGTGTTACTTTACTGAGTTGAAATTAACTCAATCTCGAAAATCAAGGTCGCCTTAGCAGGAATCGTAGGTGGTCTACCTCTCTCGCCATAAGCAAGATTGTAGGGAATCTCCAAGCGTCGTTTGCCGCCTACATTCATTGAACCGACACCTTCGGTCCATCCGGGGATCACTTGGTTTAAGCCAAACGTCGCAGGTTGACCCCGTTGGACGGAACTGTCGAATAACTTGCCATCAGTCAACCAGCCGGAGTAATGGACCGTCACGCGTGACTCAGCACTGACCGGCGACGCCCCATCGCCAACCTTGATATCCCAATACTTAAGTCCCGACTCGGTAGTGATCGGCTTGATACCATCAATCGATGTTTGCTTGGGAGGCATAACAATATCCAATAATTCGACTTCGAATATCAAGGTAGCTTTGGCTGGAATGGTAGGCGGACGGCCACGTTCACCATAGGCGAGTTGATAAGGGATTTCGAGGCGGCGCTTACCGCCCATCTTCATCGAGCCTACGCCTTCGGTCCAACCCTTGATGACTTGGTTGAGGCCAAACGTAGCGGGCTGACCGCGCTGCACGGAGCTGTCGAAAAGTGTTCCATCCATAAGCCAACCGGAATAATGAACTTTAACTTTGGTGGAAGCATCCGGCGGCGATTTGCCCTCACCTACCTTAATGTCCCAATACTTCAGCCCCGATGGGGTCTTCACTTCTTTGAGACCTTCGATCGAAGTTTGCTTAGGTTCTTCCGCGATGGCTTGAGACGGCGCTATCATGCTCATTGTCAATGTGGCAGCGATGGCGACGACGCCGGCGCGTATTCCATAAATGTTCACCATAACCTAACGATTCCTCTGTGTTGTATACTATTCACATCCAAGTGCTCCAACTCCTTGCACGAGGCGGTATTGTCCACACTTATCGTGAGTTTGCAAACCGGTGCGGCAGTCAGGTTTTGAGGGGTGAGTCGTGTCGGCTGATGGCGTCGGTACGCTGTCCATGAACCAAGACGTGGGGTACGATGCCGCTGGGTTACCGCGGTGATACCTCCGGGTTGGAGCAGGCTCAAAGCCTATGTGACGGCCTTTAGGCCCGGATTATCCCGATGTTTTGCGTACCCACGACGACACACAAGCGAACGTAGTGGAGAGGTCATGCCACCATATATCGTGGAGATTACATCGTCTTGACCGCAGACGCTCATACCCACGCAGCCGGGGGCTCACGTTTGTTACGTAATCGTAACTTTATACTGCTCTGGTGCGCGTATGCGGTCAGCGCGATGGGAGACCATCTGTCTGAGATGGCGATTCTCAAGACGCAAAATGCACTCGATGCCAACGTGGATATGACCGCTCTCAACGCGCGGATGACCTTCACCTTTTTCCTCCCGTTTTTCTTACTCAGTTCAGCGGCAGGTGTCATGGCGGATCGATTCCCGCGACGCGCCTTGATGGTCGGCGCTGATCTGGTGCGCTGCATCATCCTGGTGATGTTTGGCACGCTGATTTTATGGACGCAACACTGGGGCGCGTGGGGGGTATTCTTGCCACTGAGCCTGGTCGGTGCTTTTGCCGCCGTTTTCTCGCCCGCCCGCTCCGCTTTGTTATCCACCATTGTTCAGCCGGATCATTTAGCCCGCGCTAACGGTATGATAAGTGGATTGGGTATCATCGCGACGATGGTTGCTGCGATGATCGGCGGGTTCTTGGCCGATTACTACGAACCGACGGTTGCTTTTCGCGTTGACGCCGCGACTTTTGTGGTCAGCGCCGTGCTGTTGATGTTGATGATCCCGCCGCGCAGGCAACCCTTGGTATCTGTAGAAAAAAAGACGAGCGTGTTAGCTGATCTGCGAGCGGGTTTTAATTACGCCGGGTCTCACCGTCACGTAGCTGAACTCCTGGGTGTGGCTGCCCTGGTCTGGTTTTGCGGGTCATTGGTCCACAGCGTGCTCCCGGCTATTGTTCGAGATGTGTACGAGGGCACCTATCAAGACATTAGCAACTACCGGGCACTGCTTGGTCTCGGCTTCATTTTTGGTGCCATTATCGTGTCAATCATTGGGAACACCTTACACAGTGGTATTATCATTACCTGGGGTTTCTTCGGCATATCAGCGAGTATTGCGGTGCTGGCATCTTCGGTCATTCTTTCACGGTGGGGTTGGCCTGCGAGCACCCTGGCTACTATGGGCGGTTGCGGTGTGGTAGCCGCGGGCTTGTTTGCCGTATCAATCATGGCTACGTTCAATGCGATGTTGCAGCGCACGGTGGCGAATCGGTACCGTGGCCGAATTTTCGGTGTGACCGATGTTTGCACCGTCGGGGCGCTGCTTCTAGCCACGGGTGCGTTGGGGTTGCCGACCTCATTTCGTGTGGATCGCTGGGTGGGCGAAATACTGTTGGGTGTATCGCTTCTTACCTTTTCAGCCGGCGTGCTTACCTTTATGGTGCGACTAAGACGAAACTGTATGGATGACGCCATCGTGCTGGTTTTTTGTCATATCGCTCAGTTTTTAGCACGATTCTGGTGGCGGATGAAACGGATCGGGCCGGCGACGTTACCACGTGAAGGTAGTGTGATTATCACCGCGAATCATACCTCTTCCATCGATCCTTTTTTACTGCACACCGCGGCGCCTTATCGTTTAATTTCCTATATGTTTGCGCAAGAGCACGCAGAAAAGCCACTGATTAGATGGTTTGCCAAAAAGGTTGAATGCATCCTCGTGAAGCGCGATGGACAGGATACCGGCGCGACAAAACAGGCCATGCGATTTTTACGTGCCGGGAAAGTAGTCGGCATTTTTATCGAAGGAGGAACGGTCGCCCCCGGTCAACAAAGTGAACCCAAAGACGGCGTTGCGCTACTTGCCCTGCGAACGGGAGCCACGGTCATCCCCGCGTACATTAGCGGTGTCGTGTATTACGAAAGTATGTTGGCGGGTTTTATCCGGCGACATCATGCCCGGGTGCGCATGGGAAAACCAGTGGATTTATCAGAGTTTCGCCAAGGCAAAGCCGACCGTGAACAAGTACGCGCCGCGACTGGGAAAATTTTCTCAGCCGTGCGCTCACTGGCACCCTCCTCTACGGATGAGAATGAAAAAAACGTGTAATCAAGAATGAGTTTGACAGTCCACCCAAGCGCGGCATCATGCGACTATTACATAGGTGAACGCCTGAGTGAAGGCATAGGGAATTACGACATGGACACACTAAACACGGCTCAACTTTGGGATCGATACAACAAGTATTTTCTGCGTGCTGAGCATCTCGGGCTTTCGCTTGATGTTAGCCGTATGCGATTCGATGAGGCATTTTTTGATCGCATGAAGGTGCCTTTTGCCGAGGCGTTTTCGTCCATGGCACTGCTTGAGGGAGGGGCGCACGCCAATGCGGACGAGGATCGTATGGTTGGTCATTATTGGCTTCGTCAACCGTCCATGGCACCTAGTGATGATATGCGTCAGGATATTGAGCAGACCGTCGAGGATATTAAACGTTTTGCCCGCGACGTGCACGATGGCGCAGTCAAACCTAAAACTGCGGATGGTTTTTATGTCACGTTACTGATAGGGATAGGCGGTTCAGCGCTAGGCCCTCAGTTTGTCTGCGATGCACTGGGGACTGCGGACGACCCCATGATCGTGCGGTTTATCGATAATACCGACCCGGATGGCATGGATCGTATCCTGGATGAATTATCCGACATGTTGGGGCAAACACTCACGGTGGTCGTGTCAAAATCCGGCGGTACGGTTGAAACTCATAATGCCATGCTAGAAGTTAAAAAAGCTTATGAGCAAGCCGGTCTGTCGTTCGCCGAGCACGCGGTGGCTATTACGTGTAAGGATTCTCAGCTCGATAAGTTAGCGCAACAAGATCATTGGCTTCGCACGTTTCCCATGTGGGATTGGGTGGGTGGTCGAACCTCCGTACTGTCCGCTGCCGGGTTGCTCCCCGTTGCGTTGCAGGGTGTGGATATTGATGCCTTGCTTCGCGGCGCGCGAGAATGCGATGTGCTCACACGCGGTTCGAGCGTCCTGGAAAATCCGGCTGCCCTGCTGGCCGCCATGTGGCACTACGCGGGTGATGGACGCGGCACACGCGATATGGTCGTTTTGCCCTACTGTGATCGACTGGCTATGTTTGGAAAATATCTACAACAGTTGGTGATGGAGTCGATCGGTAAGTCGTGCGATCGAGACGGTCAACAGGTGCATCAAGGGTTAACGGTGTATGGGAACAAAGGGAGCACGGATCAACATGCTTTTGTACAGCAGCTTCAAGAGGGTCCGGGCGACTTTTTTGTCACATTCATCGAAGTGTTGCAGCATCGGTCCAAGGCGTCGATAATGGTGTCACCGGATGTTACAGCCGGTGATTACCTGGACGCTTTTCTGCATGGCACGCGAAATTCTTTGTATAACAGCGGGCGCGATTCACTCACCATTACCCTGGATCATCTCGACGCCCGCTCGCTGGGTGCATTGATCGCGCTATTTGAACGCGCGGTCGGCCTATACGCGGAACTTATCCACGTAAATGCCTACCATCAGCCGGGTGTGGAACATGGCAAAAAGGCCGCCGGTGAGACCATTAAGCTCCAAGCATTGGCCTTACAGCATATGCGGACACATGCAGATACAGCCTGGACTTGCCAAGCCTTAGCTGACGCCATAGACCGGCCCGAAGCAGTGGAAGCGCTGTACCACATATTACGTCATATAGCCTCTAATCCAGATCATGGCATTACCATTCAACCAGCAGACACGCCAGCATTGACGCATTTTCAGGCTTCATAATCTGTTTGGGATACTATTGGGCGAGTTCTGCTTGACGGAAGTCGCCTCTTACTCTCAAATAATGCGTCCGGGTGGGTTATCTGTCGGGCGTATTGGGGGGAAGGGTAACTGCGTACGGTGGTGCTATGACGCGAGGCGTCAGTTACACTCATTAGATATATCGCCCTTGGGGTTGTTTAATCAACGGAGCTTATCGACATGCCTGTAAAGGTTGTTCGCACATTACCATTATTGACCATCGTTGTTCTAGCGAGCATGGCCGGAGTGACTCAAGCGCAGATAGTAGAAGATGCAGCGCTTCGTGATATCGGCTTATCCACCTATTGGCGTGCCCAGTTGCCACTAGCTGCGGATGATGCCGTTGTGCAGTCATTTTTAGTAGATGAAGCGCTTTATATTACTACGAAAAACGGCACGATATTCTCCCTTGTTGCAAATGCGGGTTTGATACGGTGGGCTGAGAAGGTAACCGAACGCAACTATACGATATACGCGCCGAGCCATGCGTGGACCGCCGATGGTACAGGCCCGGTGATTGTGACGACAACAACTCAGATTTACATAT
This sequence comes from Planctomycetota bacterium, assembly GCA_024276605.1. Classification (GTDB taxonomy): domain Bacteria; phylum Planctomycetota; class Phycisphaerae; order UBA1845; family UBA1845; genus JAJRPG01. Next base: position 31,603 of record JAJRWX010000036.1, read on the forward strand.
TAGACCGATACTCCGGCGAACTTATCAATGCTTTCCGCCCTGACTTCCCAGCAGGTGGGGCGGCCATTGGTGCAGATTACGAATTGTATCTCGGCAGTGCGAATAGTATGTTCTATTCATTAGCTTGGAAACCGCAGCGGGGTTGTACACCCATAAAGCGATGGGAAGTTCGATCCGGTGGGCCGATCTCGGCAGCACCGCAGTTTCTTGGTGGAGATAGCCTGGTTTTTGCATCGCAAAGTGGCTACGTTTTTTCCTGCACGACAAACGACAAAGCCTTGAACTGGTCTTATCCTATCGGCCAAGCCGTAGTCGATTCGCTGGTCGTTGATGAAACCGGCGTGTACGCGGCGAGTGTTGATCGGTCGCTGTATAAAATTAACGCAAGCAACGGGCGTTTGATCTGGCGGCATCGTATGCCCAGTCCCCTTCGTCGTGCGCCCGTCGTTGTAGATCAAACAGTTTATCAGTTCTGCCAGAATTTCGGTTTAGCAGCCATCAACCGAGACACGGGTCGAGAAATATGGCATTATCCGGAAGGCGTGAATATAGCCGCGCAGGATGAGCGGATAGACTTCGTATTCGCACATGGCCCGGCACTGGTGGCTATCGATCGTGAAAACGGCCAAGCCCAAGGTCGCCTTGACTTAACCGGCGTCCATCACGCTACGACCAATGCCATGAGCGACCACGTATATCTGATCGGCCATCAGGGGTATATGGTGTGTGCCCGACCCAGCAGTGTATCTTTTCTTCGTAAAGAAGCGGTAGCACAGGTGAAAGAGAGATTGACGCTGCCTCCGTTGAAGCATGATGCTAACAGCCACGATCATTTTCCTGCAAGCACAGCAAGCCATACCAGTAACAATGATCCACTAAAAAGCGGCTTCGACGCCAATCGGTAAAACGCGCGCTTCTAAAAAAAACCGTTGCTCCCATGGCCTATCCGTAGTCAAATACGCGGAGCGTACTTTTGTGTTGAGGCTAAACGAGAGCTGTCATATTAGTTGCAGATACCCATGAGCCAATTACCCATTCGACGAGCACTGATTAGCGTATTCGATAAGACCGGTGTTGTGGCGTTTGCCGGGTCGTTGGTAAAAGAATTTCAGATTGAAATCATTTCCACCGGTGGTACGGCGCTGCTGCTCAAGGAAAACGCCATTCCGGTGACACTTGTTGAAGAGGTGACCGGCTTTGGGGAAATGATGGATGGTCGCGTGAAGACGCTCCATCCCCACATTCACGCCGGACTCCTCGCTGATCGAAGTAATCCCGACCATATGCGACAAATGAAGGAGCAGGGTATTGAGCCTATCGATATGGTGGTGGTCAATCTCTATCCGTTCTCACATACCATCGCCCAGCCGGATTGTACGTTTGATCAAGCGATTGAGATGATCGACATTGGCGGGCCGACCATGTTACGGGCGGCGGCGAAAAACCATAAACATGTGCTCACTGTTTGCCATGCTTCGTGGTATGACCGGGTGCTATTAGCTATGCAGGCGGGGGATGATGCGATCCAGTCGTTGCGCCGAAGCAGTGCTTTAGCGGTTTTTCAGCAAACCGCTGCCTATGATCGAGTCGTTTCTCAGTGGTTGCGTAGTGAGCTACGAGCGCAAGATCATCTCGACTTATCGACCGATGCTACGGATGTGCCCGACGTGCCGCAATGGTTGCCTATCATAGACAAACCACTGCGCTACGGTGAGAATCCTCATCAATTCGCCCACCTGCTGCTACATGTCAACGATGAACGAGCCGTTGATTTGACGGTGGGTGATGAGGGTCTCGATAGTGCCAAAGCGATGTCTTTCAACAATTACGTTGACGCTAGTGCTGCGGTGGATTTATGCGAAGAATTGCATCGCGGCTTCGATGGCCGACCGGCGTGCGTGTTTGTTAAACATACGAATGCCTGCGGTTGTTGCGTGGATAATGACCCGGTAGAGGCCTATCGCAAGGCTTATGTGGGTGATCCCCAAGCCGCGATGGGTGGCATTTTAGCGTGCAATTTCAATATCGAGGCAGACTTTGCAACCGCAGTTATGGAAACCTATGACCGTTTGGGCAAAGCTGCCGGCGCAGGTGGATTCTTTGTTGAGGTCTGGTCAGCCGCCGCATTTTCTCCGCAAGCCCTTAGCATCATTCGTGAGCGCAAAAAATGGGGCGCCAATGTGCGATTGCTTCAACTAAGCCGCTTTGAAGAATCACCGCATTCACACGAAATGGACCTTAAAAAGATAGCCGGTGGAGCACTGTTGCAACAGCGAGACACACTGGGATTGAATGAAAGCAAATGGACCGTAGCTACAAAGCGTAAGCCAACGGAGCAAGCGCTGGCCGATCTGCGTCTGGCCTGGCTAATTTGTAAACACACTAAGAGTAACGCGATTACCATCTGTAACGATGGCATGCTCATTGGCAATGGGGCTGGGCAGATGAGTCGCGTGATGAGTTGCCGCATCGCCGCCTGGCTAGCCAAGGAAAATGGTCACGGCGAAAGGCTTAGCGGGGCAGTTGCCGCCTCCGACGCTTTCTTCCCCTTCTCTGACGGTCCGGAAATTCTCGCTGATGCCGGAGTGGGGTCAATCATCCAACCCGGCGGCTCAAAACGAGATAGCGATACCATCAACTTCTGCAACATCCGCAATATAGCTATGCTCTTCACCGGCACGCGTCATTTCAAGCATTAGAACAAGCTCAATGCTATGTTGATGGGGCTGAATGCCCCCAATCCAAACTGAAGGACATTTCTTGCTGTGGTTGACTTAGAAATTCTATTGGTTGGATTGGGAATTAATTTGAAAAGAAGGCTCATCACGCCTCACGACAGCAACGGCTATCATGACTGAGCACACCTATCACCACGGAAATTGAATAGCTGGTTGGTAAGCTAACTTGAATCTACGATTTAGAACCTGCGAACGAGGGGAACGCAGATAGCTATACCGATTAATCCCAACCATGCCGCCGAGGGAACCGGGACGACGACGCCGCCAAGATCAGTACCGCCTCGACCTACGAATTCATCCCAAGTCAGTGATGGTGGTGTAAAGAAATCCCATACCGAGCCGTCCCAAGATGCCGCAGCAACTTGGATGGAGCCAGGTGTTAGATAGCTGTCAAAAGTAAAGGCTGTCAGCACAAAACTCTGCGTTGACATGTCACCCCAAAAATGAGATCGCCAATACAAGTCGTTCGTCGATGCCCCCGAGGCCACGGTGATATTATTACCCAGGTTGAGCGTGTTGGTCCAAGAAGCCGAAGTTGAGCCGAGTGGAGAAACGGCAAAATCCCAGGCTGGTGGCTTAAACCCTGACGTGCCGTCGTCACCGGCCAGTGGTGTAAGTATCAAACCTAAATTGTTAAAGTTGGTAGTCGTCGTCAGGTTAAAACCCTGATACCAGCTACCGCTAGGTGTGGGACTCCCCATCGAGTCAAAGGCTATGTTCGCTTGCGCACGTGAGCCGGAAAAACCAGCCATAGCCACCAGTACAGAAAGAACTAAACACCGCTTTAACATAGCATGCTCCTAACTTCCGCTCTCGCCACACGCGATACCGTGCGACACGTAGAGGCTAAATACTTCACATCCCCAAAGATACTCGACTCTTGACATACGCCAAAAGCCGTTGTTAAAAAAACACAGGAAACAAACTCGGCCCAAAAATCCAAAACTCCCCGTACTTAACTGGCTGATACTACATGAATCCAGCGACGTATTCAACCTAATAATGAGGTTTTTTTCAGTAATTAATCAAAAAAATATCGAATACCGATAACAGCCCGTCTTACGCAAGCTAACTAGACACATGGCGAATATCGGTCTAAATAGCCCAAACCTGAGAATAATATAAGAATCGGTAGATTTTCAAGAATCGGTAGATTCGGCTTCGGAATCAGCGGGCTGGGTCTTGCACGCACGCTTTTTGGCGAAATGTTCTTTTCTACCGGCAGCCGCTTTTTCCCAAAGCTGATAGGCTTCTTTCTTTTCGCCTCGTTTCCAGGCGGTTATAGCGTTTAATCTTATCCGGCGTAAGGCTTTTTTCGGTCTTGGCATCGGTGCTTAATTCCTGGTTAACGTCAGCTCAATAGGTATTCATAGCGATCGATTCGCGGATTCTATCCACGAAAGAGGGGCAGTATACGCCCGAATGACATGGTTGCCAAGAGGGCTGTGATATGCTTTTTGGACGACTTTGGGGGTAGTAGCGTGTGACCCTCATCATCTGAAATAGCCTCTGAGTCTGACAATTACGTCGTAAATGAGAGCGTCAGCCCTAAACGACAGGCAACGAAATGTCGGTCGAATCCTCATCTTCATCGTCCTCCGGCTCATCCTCCAGCACGACCGAGGCAACTGTATCAACCAGATTTTCCAGGTCGTCATCGCGAATGGTGCGAAGATCAAAGCAGATGGCTTCATCACGGATACGGGCGATGACCGGGACGTCCGCCTCCCGCATAGCCGAGGTAATCTCGCTAGCACTAGCCCCCGCCGGTCGCCACTGTACGATCACTGTGGGTATTTCACGGGCCGGCAGCGTACCGCCACCCGCAAACGCCACATCCGATCCCACGTAAAAGTGCTCCTCAGGCAGCGCCTGAGACAGCATTTCGGCCAGTTGGTCCGCTCGTGGTGCCAGGGCACCGGTGGAAGCGGTGAGCATAGCCAGTGTGGGGACCAGGGTTGGTGCCTGATCGCGGTCGGCGTAACATCGCAGAGTAGCTTCCAGGGCGAGTAGTGTCAGCTTCCCTACGCGATAGGTGCGCATCAGCGGATTGGCTTCTATGTTATCGATTAAATCTTGCCGACCGACAATAATGCCGCATTGCGGCCCGCCGAGTAGTTTATCACCGGAAAAGCATATCAGGTCCGCACCGGCTTGAAGCGACGACTGGACATCAGGCTCGTCGGGTAATCCCAACGACTTCAAATCGAAAAGTGCGCCGCTACCGAGATCGTCCACCACAGGTAATTCGAAACGATGGGCTAACGCTACCAGTTCCGCGATGGCCACGCTTTCGCAAAAACCTTCGATGCGATAGTTGCTCGTGTGTACGCGCATCAGTATAGCTGTGTCGCTACAGATCGCTTGCTCAAAATCGCGGAGGCGGGTGCGATTGGTCGTCCCCACTTCGTGGAGCACAACACCGGCTGCCCGCATGATGTCCGGTAAGCGAAAACTGCCGCCGATTTCAACCAATTGACCGCGCGACACGACCACCTCTCTACCTTGGGCTAGGGTCTGTAGGATCAGGAGCGTAGCTGCGGCGTTGTTGTTGACGACCGTAGCCGCCTCTGCGCCGGTAAGTTCAATAAGGTGCTGAGCGACGTGTGCTTGTCGCTTCCCGCGTCGCCCGGTTTCCAGATCATATTCAAGATTGCAATATCCCCCGATGCTCTCAGCCAATGCCTCAACAGCCCCTTCACAAAGAGGTGCACGCCCCAGCCCTGTATGCAGGACAACGCCTGTCGCGTTAATCACACCACGCAAACCGGGCGTGGATCGTTCAAGTAGATATTCCTCAGCCAGAGCTACAAGATCGTCAGGATCGATGGATATGTCGTCGTCATCAGAAAGAATAGCCTCGCGTGTTTCGTCGATAGCCGCTTGCAAGGAGGAAACGACATAAGCCCGCGGTGAACCTTGTAGCCAGTCCACAACTTCTTCATGTTCAAGCAACGAAGACACCGAAGGCAGTTCTCGTAGCCTTTTTTTCATCGTAGCTTTCATACAGGCCTCCAATACTCTTGCACGGGCGCGGCTATGATAGGCCAACAAGTCGCTCTAATCGTAACGGAACACTCGCTTTTATGTAATATGATCGGTATGACCGCGTCTCAGGGCTTTTTTTATAGAGTTTGACATCAGAATCTGCTATCATGCTGGTATGGGGAAGGCGATGATGATTCACACTAAAACATTATGTACTGTCGTTACATTACTTTTTGCATCGGTTGTCTGCGCAGATGATTTTATCCAGCGCTACGAAGGCGATGTCTTTCCCTTTGATCCCGTTGCTGGGTGGGACATCTTCAATCCCTGTGAAGACGAATGTACGGAACTACTCGATAACGGGCACTTCATACTACAGTGGGACGATAGTGCGGACATAGTCAACTATAGCTATACCATTGCTGTACCACCCACACCACAGCCATCTTCTCTTTGGGTGGAATGGCGCTTTCGCTCAAACAATGCATTCCCCCTAGTCGCTTTTGGCTGTGATGCGAGCTTTTTCGTTCAGTGGGCCGGGATCGGCGAAGTCATCTCTTTGCATAGCGATTCTGCGTTTTCGTTTGGCGGGGACTTTTTTATCCTTGGACTAGATCCAACCCAATTCCATACCTACCGATTTGAAAGTGTTGACGGCACGAACTATCGCGTTTCCGTGGATGGTCTCGTGTTCATTAACTCGCCCAACACACCGATTCCTACTGGAAACTTCATCCAGTTTCGCGGTAACGGAGGATGTTCTAGCAACAACATCCCAGTAGTCATCAACGAATGGGATTTTGTGCGGTCGGGTACGGTGTCCTTCGGTGAAACCATTGTAGCTACCGATCCACCCACAGGATTTGTTAACCCCTTAGATCATCCCAATCTGGATCGATTCGTGGTGACGTTTGACGTGGCCAATTATGCCTATCCGGAAGACATCACCATTGGCGTAACCGGGGGCAATATTCCATTGATCTCAAAAACCCGACGACGTGATAACGATGAACCAACTAACCTGGAAATTGTGTTGACCCAGCCTTTACCGATGGGTGAAACCACGACGTTCACTTTTAACGACGGACAGGCAACCAATGAAGTGGCGTTTACATATGGATGTCCTAACCCGGCGGATAATATAGACCCAGACAATGACGGCATAGCGAATTGCCTGGATGACTGTCCATTTGACCCGAATAAGTCGGTCCCAGGTCAATGCGGTTGCGGTAGTTCAGATGTTGATACAGACAGCGATGGCACTTCAGACTGTATCGACGGTTGCCCAACCGACCCCAACAAAACAGATCCCGGCGAGTGTGGATGTGGCCGACCTGAAGACAATGTTGGCGATAGCGATGGGGACTCAGTTGCGGATTGCGTAGATCAATGCCCCGGAGGCGACGACACCATCGATCTAAACGAAAACGGCACCCCTGACTGCGCCGAGGCTATTCCCACCGTGTCGCATTGGGGATTGGTTGTGCTTACTTTACTACTACTCACCATGTCCAAATGCGCCGCACGTTTAAGATCAATGGCGTAGCGTCGGTCGGGTGAGTTTTGAGACATAGTCAATATGTATATGTCTGAAAACCAGTTTATGCCGCTGATTTTTTATGGGTCATGTAGTACTCCAGGTCGTATTTTCGGTTGTCCCGTAGCATGGCGAAGATAATGTCCGACAGTCGGCGTGCCAACCGAACGCGGGCGGCGCCGCCGATGATACCACAGGATACCAAATGTTTTTGATAGGCCTTCGAGGCCACGTGGTACCTCGGAGCGTTCAGCGCCAGTTGCATGAAAGCTTGCCTCAGACGTTTATTGCAACGTCGGTTCTTCACCTGTTTAGGTTTTCGCCCACTGCTATCAGCACGCGGCGCGGTCCCGTTGTAGCGGGCGAATCGATCGGCAGTGGCAAACCGTTCGATCGAAAGCGTCTCACCGTGGATGGCACCGGCTGTCACCGGTCCGATCCCTTTGAAGCTAACCAGCGGTGACTTGATGGACTCAAGCAACGCTTCGATTCGCTTCCTGATTTGCTTCAGGCCGGCATTGAGGTATTCCAGATGGCGGCCCAGCATGCGAATATCTTCCGCCCAGGCCGACCAGCGATTCGGATTCTGCTTCCCCAGTGCCAGCACCATTACCCTGGCGGTACCCTGAATGTCGCACGCCTTTTTCGCGCAGCCTTCGAGATTAATTCGTCCACAGCTAGCCTTACGAATCAACGCAACCAGGTCATCGCGATTCGCTTGGGCCGCCTCCGCTGGCGTGGGGTACTGTTGCCACATGGTCAACGCCGCCGCACCATCAATATGGCTGAAAAACCGCTGATAATCAGCCAACCAAGCTAGGCGGAGCACGGCGTGCAGTTCGTTGCACACCGCCGTGTGGTTTTTGGTCCATCGCCCGTGGCGACGCGACAGTTGGCGAAGCCAATGGTATTCACAAGCATTCGGATCTGCTTGGATCGCTTCTTGGGCGGGCGCCCGAGTCAGATCGGGTTGGACCATGACGAAACGGGCCACAGCCTCGGCGTCAACCAGATCGTTGGCGTCGGCCCCGAGCACCTCTTTGAAACGGGCCACCTTCAAAGCACAGACCACTACCGGTTGGAAACCTTCCCCTCTGAGAAGGCATGTCAACGCCTCTCCGTAGGCGGTAGCTTCTTCGATGGCAATGGTCAGATGTCCGCCACTTTGCTGATGCCATTCTTTCAATTGTTCGACAAACCGCGTCATCCCGGCGATCGTGTTGTCGATCATGCGTCGCTCAAGGCGTACACACGATCCGATCCACATAGCCGCAATACCATGTTTGTCGAGACCGGGGTCGATACCCACAACGATCCCCGTACTTGCAGATACAGCCGTCGTCGATGGTTTTTCATTTGCGTGTTTCATAGACGTTCTCCCGTTAGAATAAAGTGCCTCCTGTGGGTCGAAGCCAGTTAAACGCTTTCTGGCAGAGTTTTGATGTCGTTGTCCCGCAGGAGGTCTTTCCACCGGTGGCAATCACCCGGAAGTGTTGGACAAGCCCACGAAGCCTTGCCGGCGGAAAGACGCTTGTACACCAATCGAACACCTTTGTCTTAACTGGCCCATGTCCTTTTGTTTGGACATGGGGGAGTCGATGATGCGTGCCCAGCGCCAAGACAACGACACTACGAAGACATGACGAATCTGTTGAGTTTCATATTCGGGCGATTTTCTGCCGACGGTGATACACTTTCCTTACATGATGAGATTCGCCCGCGATCATCGCCTCCCCCACCTCGAAACGAGGTGGGCCACCCGTCGTCCTGATCCGAGCCGGTAGCGCCAGCGCCCGGTGTCTTCGGATGGTCACACACGCCATAAATGTTCTACGTGATTGCGGTGTATATGGCATGGGAGGGGGCGGATCTTGTGTCGAAAGGCCATGCAGGTGTCACTGTCATTGCACGGAACATCCTTCCCCCACCCTTTGCCAGTAGGCAAAGGATGGGGCACCCGCGCCGGTTGTACATTTGCATAGTAGCCGCTTCCTTACCAAGCTGTCTAAATACCTTGCGTACGCTGGATGGCTTGCGCCTCTTCAAACCCGGCTGGTGTTCCGTTTGGTTGGCCCGGATCATGGGGCAACCTGGCGACCGAACTTTACCAGGCGAGGGTAGG